>NZ_JBFAOV010000052.1:0-47034 GCF_040675375.1 Nonomuraea sp. NPDC049607 | reverse complement strand
GCCCCCCGCCGCGCCCGCCGCGGCGGCCCCCGCCCCCGCCGCGCGGGCGCGCCCCCCGCCACCGGGCCGCGCCCCTTCTCGATGTTGTCGCTAGCCGGCGCGGCGGCGGTTGCCGCCGCCGCCACCGCCACGGGACTGGCGGCGCTGCTGCTTGCGCTCGGTCGCCGCGGACGGCGCGATGTCGTCGTCGTCCGTGGCCAGGTCGGGCGACTGGAAGATCACCGCGAACGGGCTCGGCGGGATGATCCGCTCCGGCTCCTGGCGGACCGGCGGCGGAGGCGTGGCCAGGAAGCTCGGCTCCGGCACGGACTCCACGACCGGCGCCCTCACCGGCTCCACGACCGGCTCCACGACCGGCTCGGCGACCGGCTCGGGCGCGGCCTCGGCCGCACGGCGCCTGGAGGGCGCCTCGGCGGCCTTCTCGCGGGAACGCATGTCGGGGGCCTCGGCCTGGTCGGCCCTGCGGGAGCGGGTCCGCTTCGCCGGGGTCTCCGGCGTCTCGGTCAGCGCCTGCTCGATGGCCGACGACGCGGCCCCCCTGCTGCGGACGCGCGTGCGCTTCGGCTCTGCGGCCTGGACCTCGTCGGGCGTGAAGATGGCGGGAGTCTCCTCCGTCTTGGCGGCCACGATCTCGACCTCCGGCGTCTCGGGTGCGGTTTCGGCCAGCTCTCTGCCGCCGCGGGTGCGGCGACGCTGGCGCGTGGCGCGGGCCGGGCGCTCCTCGCGCTCTTCCCGCTCCTCGCGACGGCGGTTGCCGCCGCGGGTCCGGGCCCGGCCGGTCTCACCGAGGTCCTCGATGCGCTCGGCCGACAGCCCCGCGCGCGAACGGCTCGCGTGCGGCAGGACGCCCTTGGTGCCCGCGGGGATGTTCAGCTCGGTGTAGACGTGCGGTGAGGTGGAGTAGGTCTCCTCCGGCTCGGCGAAGTCGAGGCCGAGCATCTGGTTGATCATCTTCCAGCGGGTCAGCTCCTCCCACTCCACGAAGGTGACCGAGATGCCCGTGCGCCCGGCCCGGCCGGTACGGCCGATGCGGTGCACGTAGGTCTTGTCGTCGGAGGGGCAGTCGTAGTTGACCACGTGGGTGACGTCGTCGATGTCGATGCCGCGGGCCGCCACGTCGGTGGCCACCAGCACGTCGATCTTGCCCGCCCGGAAGGCCCGCAGCGCCTGCTCGCGCTGGCCCTGACCGAGGTCGCCGTGGACGGCCGCGACCGCGAAACCACGCGTGTCGAGCTGCTCGGCGACCATGTCGCAGGCCCGCTTGGTCTCGCAGAAGACCATGGTGAGCCCGCGGCCCTCGGCCTGGAGCAGCCGGGCGACGATCTCGATCTTGTCCATCCGGTGGGCGCGCCAGACGATCTGACGCACCTGCGGGGTGGCCTCGCCCTCGCCGCTCTCCATCTCCGCGCGTACGTGGGTGGGACGGTTGAGGTATTTGCGGGACAGCGAGACGATCTCGCCCGGCATGGTGGCCGAGAACAACATCGTCTGCCGCTCCGCGGGGATCAGCTTGAAGATCCGCTCGATGTCGGGCATGAAGCCCAGGTCCATCATCCGGTCGGCCTCGTCGAGCACGAGGGACGTGACCTGGCTGAGGTCGAGGTGCTTCTGCTTGACCAGGTCGAGCAGACGTCCCGGGGTGCCGACGATGACGTCGACCCCGGCCTTGAGCGCCTCGATCTGCGGCTCGTACGCCCGGCCGCCGTAGACGGTCAGGACCCGCGAGCCGAGCTTGCCGGCCGCGGTGACCAGGTCTTCGCTGACCTGGACGGCCAGCTCACGGGTCGGCACGACGACCAGCCCGCGGGGCTTCTTGCGGTTCTTGCGCGGCTTGCCGATGCTCTGGAGCATCGCGATGCCGAACGCGTAGGTCTTGCCCGTACCCGTGCGCGCCTGGCCGATGAGGTCCTGGCCGCTCAGGGCGAGCGGTAGCGCCATCTCCTGGATGGGGAACGGTGTGACGATACCCTCGGTCTCGAGGGCATCGGCGATTTCTGGTGTGACTCCGAGGTCTCGGAAAGTCGTCAGCGTGGCCTGCCTCAGTCTCAAATGAAGGCGGGCCTGCCGGGACCGACGGGCGGAAAAACAGCCCCCGTTACGTGGGTCCTCGCGGTAGAGCCAGCCCTCTCGCGTCATCGCGACCGCGCACCCGGGGAATCGGGGGTTATCGGGGGAATCCCCCGAACTAACACAGTGCGGTCGCACTTTCACAGAGCAGTGTACTCGATACCACAACGCTGGCCGAGCTCGCTTATGTTCCCGAAGATTCAGCGAAGTACGCTGCCCCCATGAAGGAGTCTCCTGGAGTCGTCGACCTGCTCGGTGTTCTAGCTTACGCGGAACTCAGCGCGTACGCCCGGATGACCGAGGACGCCACCACCCTGGCACCCTCGCTCGCCGACCGTGCCGCGCTCAGCGAGCTGGCCGCGGCCGAGTACGCCCACTTCCGCCTGCTGCGCGACCGCCTGGCCGAGCTGGGCGCCGATCCGGAGCAGGCGATGACGCCCTTCGTGACGGCCCTGGACGCCTGGCACGCCCAGACCCGGCCGGCCGACTGGCTGCAGGCCCTGGTCAAGACGTACGTGGGGGACGGGATCGCGCTCGACTTCTACCGCGAGGCCGCCCGGCACCTGGAACCGTCGATCGGCAAGCTGGTGGACGAGGTGCTGGTCGACGAGGCGCGGTCGCAGTTCGCCGTCGAGCGGGTCAGGGCGGGGATCGAGGCCGATCCCACGGCGGGCGGACGGCTGGCGCTGTGGGCCCGGCGGCTCGTCGGCGAGGCGCTCAGCCAGGGGCAGCAGGTGGCGGCGGCGCGGCCGGAGCTGGCGATGCTGCTGGTGGAGTCGGCCAAGGCGGCCGGCGGGGAGGCGGCCGACATCTCACGCCTCTTCGCGACCCTGACGGAGGCGCACAACAAGCGGATGGCCGCACTCGGCATCTAGCTCCCCATCGACGCTCACGAGAGCTTGTGGCGTCCGGGGAGGGAGCCGCCGCGATGGTGGAGGTCGATGACGTGCTTGGCGCGGGGGCGAGGAGTTCGGGGGCCGGACCGCCCGCCGTACGGGATCGAGGGGGCGGGCGATGCTCAAGCTGGTCACCCGGCGGGAGCTGCTCGCGGGCCGGGGCGTCGAGCATTTCGGTACGGCTTGCAGATGTTGAAGATGCCGGTCTGGTCGTGGAGGGGGGCGAGGGTACAAAAGGGATGTAACGTGCCAGACATGAGGGCCTCGCGCCGCTACGGCAGTTCCTTGACGAGATGTGGGCCGAATCGCTGGACCTCGCGCGCTGTGTTGCGGAGGGGGAGCGCTGAGTGTCCGACGGGCGAGCCGAAACGGGATGACGCCGACCGGCGCCGTCCCGCCCGAGGCTGCCGGCTCACGGACCCACGCGACCACCCCGGCCACCCCTGACCTCGGCTCACCTGGCCTCGGCGCCCCTGACCCGTCACATCAGACCGCCGCCACGTCAGACCTCCGGCCCGTCGGAGCCCGGCACGCCTGACCGTGGCGCCGGAGTGGTGCCCATACGCAGGGCAGGGGGTGTGGCTCGTGAGGTCGCTGGGTTCCCTGGGATGCGGGAGCCCTGGGCCTTCGTGAGGGGATGGGCCCCCTGCGCTGTGGTGCGCGGGAGCCCTGGGCCTGGTGGGGCGTGATGAGGTGTGCCGTGGGCCTCGTGAGGGGTACGGCGGTTGGCCGTACCCCTGGTGGGTGGGTTAGAGGGTGCCGCCGAAGCCGACCGGCCTGGACTCGTCCTCACCGATCTCGATGAACCCCAACGAGGCCACCGGCACGACCACGCGCCGGCCCTTGACGTCGGTGATGGCGAACACGCCGCGATCGACCGACAGCGCGTTCCTGATCTCTTCTTCGACCTGCTCGGCGGAGAGGTCGGTCTCGACAACGAGTTCGCGGTGTACGGAGCGTACGCCGATCTTGACTTCCATCGTGGCTCCCTAGTCGACTGGGCTAGCGCTCAGTCCCATCGTCGCCGCTCCGAGGCCCGGAGACGGTGAATGATCGCGCCCAGCGAACGGGTTATGCCGTACGCGGAAAACCGCTGATCCCCCGCCAGGCAAGCCGCGCCATGAGCTGCTCGGCCGCGTCCTTGGGGATCGAGCCCTGCGCGGTGACCCAGTAGCGGGCGCTCACCTCGGCCATGCCGACCAGGCCGACGCCGAGCAGGTGGGCCTCGTCGCTGGTGCAGCCGGTGTCCTCCTGGATGACCGCGCTGACCATCTCGGCGCACTCCTGGAGGGACCGCTCCACCCGCTGGCGCACGGGCGCGACGTTGCGCAGGTCGGACTCGAAGACGAGCCGGAACGCCTCCCCCTGCGTGGAGACGAAGTCGAAGAACGCGCTGAACGTGGCCTGCACCCGCAGCTTGTTCTCGTGGGTGGAGGCCAGGGCCTCGCGGCACCGGTTGACCATGTCGTCGACGTGCAGGTCGAGCAGCGCGAGGTAGAGCTCCAGCTTGCCGGGGAAGTGCTGGTAGAGCACCGGCTTGCTGACACCGGCCCGATCGGCGATCTCGTCCATGGCGGCCGCGTGGTAGCCGTTCTCCACGAAAACTTCCTGCGCGGCGCTCAGCAGTTGCCGGCGTCGGGCCAGTCGGGGCAGCCGGGTGCCCCGGGGCTTCGCGTCCGGGGTTGCGGTCACGCGGGTCTCCATTGGTCTCTCAGCGAACTGTGCCGACATCCTACGTGCGGCCGGTCGACACCTCGGTGGTCATCGTCATACACGCTCGGTCTGGCGGGTGGCCCGTGGCTCAGCGGTAGTCGTCGTCGTCATAGTCGACGACGCGGTCCTGGTCGGCGGCGTCGGCGGGGTCGGCGTCGAGCGGGACCTCGCGGCGCGCCCCGCCGGCCTCCTGCCGGACCTCGCGATGCTGCTCGGCGGCGTCGGCCTCGGGCGTCTCCGGCGACAATTCCTCTTCTTCTTCCTCCTCGTCGTAGACATTCTCGTCCCCGCGGGTGTCCATTTCCGACATCTCGGTCCCCCTCTTGGTGTGGACGGGTCCAGACTACGCCCGGCCGAAAAGGTCGCCGTGCTTCTCCACTCTGGCGAGTACGTCAGGCGCGGTGAACACCAGGTCATCGGGGTGTTCACAGCCCTCGACCTCCTTCCACAGCAGCGGCGTCGAGACCGTCGGCCGCTCCCTGGCCCGCAGCGAGTACGGCGCCACGGTGGTCTTGGACGGATTGTTCTGGCTCCAGTCGATGAACACTTTGCCCGGCCTGGCCTTCTTGGCCATGACGCTGACGATCTCCTTCGGGTGCTCCTTCTCCAGGGTCTGGGCCAGCCTCTTGGCGTACGCGGAGGGCTCCTCGCGGCAGTCCCAGTCGGCGTAGAGCTGCATGCCCTTGTTGCCGCTGGTCTTGGGCCTGGCGGTGAGCCCTTCGTCCTTCAGCAGCTCGCGCAGCATGAGCGCCACGCGGCAGCACTCCACGATGGTCGCCGGCGCGCCCGGGTCCAGGTCGAACACGAGCGTGTCGGGCGGCAGCGCCGTGCCGTCATCGTCCACGCGCCACTGCGGCACGTGCAGCTCCAGCGCGGCCAGGTTGGCGTAGTAGGCGAGCGTCGGCAGGTCCTCGACCACGGCGAAGTCGATGGTCCCGCGGTTCTTGGTGCTGCCGGGGGCGGGCAGGTTGACCTTCCTGACCCACTCGGGGGTGTGCTCGGGCGCGTTCTTCTCGAAGAAGAACTGTCCGGTGACGCCGTTCGGGTAACGCTTGACGGTCAGGGGCCGGCCCGCGAGGTGCGGCAGCAGGACGGGGGCCACGCGGCTGTAGTAGTCGATGACCTCGGCCTTGGTGAAGCCGATCTCCGGGTAGAGCACCTTGTCCAGGTTGCTCAGCGTCAGCTCGCGCCCGTCGACCCTGACCGGCACCTTCTTCACAACGTCACCTCCGCGGGGACCTTGTCGGCACGCAGTCCGCGCCAGACCGGATGTCTCAGCCGCAGCTCGTCGGTCCACATCGTGTAGCCCACCTCCCCGACGAGATCGGGCCTAACCCACCGATTTCTCCACGGGACCGCGTTCGTGAAGGGGCTGCGCGGGATCTCCAGAGGTTGGAGCGCCTGGTGGAGGTCGTCCAGGATGGCGTCGGTGAACCCGGTTCCCACGTGGCCGACGTACGTCAGCCCTTCACCGGTGAAGACGCCCATGACGAGCGAGCCGATCCCGTTCGCCCTGCGGCCTTTGCCGGGTTTCCAGCCGCCGATCACGACGTCCCTCGTGCTGAGGTGCTTGACCTTGATCCACCACGGCGAGCGCACGCCCGGCCGGTACGGCGAGTCGAGACGCTTGGCCACCACGCCCTCAAGGCCCTGCTCCCGCGTGGCGGTGAGCAGGTCGGAGTCCCCGGGGAAGCATGGCGGCGCCCCGATGTCCAGCTCGTCGAGGAGCGCGCGCCGGTCGCGGTACGGCAGGTCGAACAGCGGCCTGCCGTCCAGGCAGAGCAGGTCGAAGGGCATGTACGTGACGGGGTAGAGCTCCAGCACGGCCGATTCGGGATCGGTCAGGTGCATACGATGCTGGAGCCGGACGAAACTGGGCCTGCCTCGCTGGTCCAGAGCCACGACTTCGCCGTCGATGACGGCGTTCTTAACCCCGAACCCCGAAATTTCGGGGTATCGCCGGGTGTACTCCACGCCGTGCCGTCCGGTCACCCTCAGTCCGTCGGTGAGGTGTACGAGCGCGCGGATGCCGTCCCACTTGACCTCCAGGCCGTACCGGTCACGATCGGAGGGTAGTTCCCCAGGTACGGCCAGCATTGGTTCAACCGGGTATGGCATTCCTTGCCCCATGACGGGTATGTGCCCATATGGTGAGCCCGCTACTGCTGAGGAGTGCCCATGCGCAGCATCTGGAAGGGCGCGATCTCCTTCGGGCTGGTCACCATCCCGGTGAAGCTGTACTCGGCGACCGAGCAGAAGGACGTCAGCTTCCACCAGGTCCACCGGGAGGACGGCGGCAGGATCCGCTACAAGCGCGTGTGCACCGTCGACGGCGAGGAGGTCCCGTACGCGGACATCGCCAAAGGGTACGAGCTGGCCTCGGGCGAGATGGTGGTGCTCACCGACGAGGACTTCGAGGACCTGCCGCTGAGCACGTCGCGCAGGATCGACGTCCTCCAGTTCACCCCGGCCGAGCAGATCGACCCCATCTACTTCGCCAAGTCGTACTACCTGGAGCCCGACGCCCAGGGCGCGAAGCCGTACGTGCTGTTGCGGAACGCCCTCGAGAGCTCGGGGCAGGTGGCCGTGGTCAAGGTGGCGCTGCGGCAGCGGGAGTCGCTGGCCACCCTGCGCGTACGGGATGGGGTGTTCGTCCTGGAGACCATGTTGTGGCCGGACGAGATCCGCGCCCCCGACTTCGAGTTCCTGGAGGAGGACATCGAGGTCCGGGCGCAGGAGCTCAAGATGGCCGAGTCGCTGATCACCACGATGGAGTCGGACTTCGACCCGAGCGAGTACCACGACACGTACCGCGAGGCGTTGCAGCAGGTGATCGAGGCGAAGGTGGCGGGCAAGGAGGTCGTGGCGGCGCCTGAGGAGGAAGAGGCGGGGCCGGCGGTGGACCTCATGGCGGCCCTGCGCGCCAGCGTCGAGGCGGCGAAGCGGGAGCGGACCGGGGAACCGGCCAAACCGAAGAAGGCGGCGGGCGGCAAGTCCTCCAAAGAGGCCAAAGAGGCCAAAGAGTCCAAAGAGTCCAAGGAGGCCAAGGAAGAGGAGAAGGCCCCCCCCAAGCGCAAGGCCCGCAAGTCCGCCTGACCAGCCGTCGGCCCACCGCGAGTACGCCTGCCGGCCCCTTGCCAGTACGCCCCCAACTCACCGTGGGCACATCCGCCCGACCACCGTGAGGATCGGCGCGGTCGGCAGACCCGTCGGCGAGGGCGTGGGGGCCGCGTCGGGTGACCGGCTGCCCAATTCCGTAAGGGCGGCACCGTCTCATGGGTGAACCCGCCGACGTCGTCTGCTCGGCGGCCTCGGGAGCTGAAGACGGCGATCACCCTCTAGGAGGGGCAGAGCGGCTGGCAAGCAGGGGCCCATCCGGCGGACACGTAGCGCTTACCCGCTGGGGGAGCCGGCAACGGCCGAGGCGAGCCGGCCGGAGGCCGTGTGCGGCGTCAGAAGCGGCATATAGAACCCGGGCGGTGGTGGCGGTGAGCACGGCGACGGCGGCGAGGGTCACCCGCCAGTTGAGGTGCCGGCCGACGAGGGTGCCTGTCGGCCCGGTTGGGAGAGGAGGCGGGGAGTAGGGCGGACCGATGGCGATCCCCGCCCTTCCGTGCGATCCCGCCCTTCCGTGCGATCCCGCCCTCGCGTGCGATCCCGCTCTCGCGTGCGATTCCCACCTTTGTGTGCAGCGTCAGCCCGCGCTGTGGTGGACGCCCGTCTGCCCGTGGGGTTGCGGAGGGCGACGGAGATCGCGACAGCGAAGGAGGCGGCCACCACCGGCGCGGCGACGACCTGCGCCGCTGGAAGGGGGCCGAGCGCTCCAGGGCTGACGTGCTGACGATCCCCTGACCTCGGCTGCCCCCACCGCCCCCTGGCATCTACGGCCTGCGGGCTCTACGGTTTCCCAGCTTCTACGCCTCTGTAGCTTCTACGACCCAGCGGGTTCTACGGCCTTGAAGCTTCTACGACCCAGCGGGTTCTACGGCCTTGCGGGTTCTACGCCCCTGCGGGTTCTGGGCTCCCGCATCTACGGCCCTGCGGGTTCTACGGTCTTGGGGTTCTACGGCTTGCGGGCGTGTTGGTGGGGAGGTGGGCACAGCGTCTCGGGCTCACATAGCGCTCATTAGCCATAAAGCGGACATTATCTTCATATCGCAATAAGTGGCACCAATTGCCCGCCGTGAATCGGCTGGGCCTCGCCGCTGGAGAGGGGTGTCGGATTTCCGGATCCCTCAGACTCCGCTCGGCCGACCCGCCTCCGGCGATCATGATAGATTCGGACATATCATGGCATATCAGTCAATAATTGTTTAATGCAAGCAATAAGGCTGTTAATGCATAGCAAAAAGGCGGCGGTTCTGTGTTGCCATGCCCGCGTCCAGGAAATGACATTTCACGGATGGCTCATCACAGGTCGTCCAAGGGCAGTTCCCTGGCAACCGGGGAGCGTTGAGAACGGGGCAACCAATCCTTTAGGGGGAAACGCAATGCCCAAGCTCAAGAGTATTCTCGCAGGCCTCGCCGTCAGCACGGCCATGAGCGGCGGTGTCGTCGCGCTGGGTGCGGCGACCACCATGACCAGTGCCGACGCCGCCACCAGCGCCGGTGTCGTCACGTCCACCAGCTTCCAGGCCGGCTGCTTCCGCAGGTCGCGGTGCGGCGGCTGGGGCTGGGGCGGCGGCGGTGGCTGGGGTAACTGGGGCGGTGGCGGCTGGGGCTGGCGCCGCAACGGCAACCGCGTCGGCAAGGTGAAGGTCAGCATCCACAACCGCAACTTCAACCGTAACCGGGTGACGGAGCGGGAGGACGTGAAGCCTCTCATCCGCCACCGCGACCACGACCACGACCACGACCGCGACGACTGGGGCTGACGAACGGGGAGGGAACCGTCGTCCTCATGAAGGCGGCGCCGCGCTGAATTCGACCACCGGGTACCGGGCTCGGACAACGGTCTGAATCGCGGCCGGCGCGCTGGAGGAATCGTTCTCTCCGTCCCTTCGGAAATTCTGGTGAGGGCTTCATCGGCATCGGCCGGGAAGCCCTCACCTGCGTTTCCAGCGCGACTTACCATGCAAATCTGTGCCTACCGGCAAAAGTGGACAATTGCGGTTTGCTGGCCATACATGGGGATATATCAAGGTCATGGATGGCAGGCAAGGCAAGCCATACCGTCCACGTCGTTTCCTGGGAATCCGGAAGCGTCGATCAACGGGGCATCCAAACCATTAGGGGGAAACGCAATGCCCAAGTTCAAAAGTGTTATCGCAGGCCTCGCCATGAGCACGGCGCTGAGCGGCGGAATGATCGCCCTCGGTGCGGCGACCACGGCCACCAGCGCCGAAGCCGCCACCAACGTCACCGCCGCGGCGACCACCACCACTCTGTCCGGCTGCTTCCGTCGCTCCTGGTGCGGCGGCGGCTGGGGCTGGCGCAACAACTGGCGTCGCCACCGGCTCCCTCGGATCCGCATCATCATCGTCAACCGGAACCGGAACCACGACGTGCTCGCGCGTGACGCTCGTCAGCAGGTTCGCGCTGACGACGACGTCGAGCGTGACTGGCGCTGACCAGAGGCTCTGAATCCGGGGCGCGAACCACGATCGCGCAACTGAGTGCCCGCATTCCGCCGAACCCTCGTTCCCCTTGAGAACGAGCTCTCGGCAGGGAGTGCGGGCACTCACTCGTCTCACCTTCTTGTCCGTACGGTCTCGGGACCGGGTGACGCATCCTGTAGGGCAGGCCCTTGGGGGCGTCTGGAGGGCGGGGGAGGGCGGGGGACAAGGTGAGTGCCCGCATCCGGGGGGTGATCCCCGCTCTCCGTCGAGAGCGGGATCGGCCGGATGCGGGCACTCCTCCGTGTCGGCGTGGTCTCACTTCTCAGGCGAGGCTCTCGCTGAGCGGGCTCTCACCGGGTGAGACCTCCCGCCTAGTTGTCGTTGTGCTCGCGGTCGTCGTGCCGCTGCACGTTGTTGTGGTTGCTGTTGTGGTTCGTGTTGTGGATGACGACGCGGACCCGGGGGGTGTTGTTACGACGCCAGCCCCAGCCGGCACCGCGTCCCCAGCCCCAGCCGCCGCCGCGTCCCCAGCCCCAGCCGCCGCCGCAGCGGCGGTGGCAGCCGCCACCCCAGCGGTTGCCCCAGCTGCGGCCCCAGCCGCCCCAGCCGCACCGGGTCTCCCGGAAGCAGCCGGCGAGGGTGGCCGCGGTGGCCGAGCCGGTGACGCTGGCGGCGTTGGCCCCGGTGGCGGTGGTCGCCGCGCCTACGCTGACCACACCGCCGGTCAGCGCGGTGCCCATGGCGAGCCCTGCGATAACACTTTTGAGCTTGGGCATTGTGTTTCCCCCTAAAAGGATTGATTGCCCCGTACTCGTCGCTCCGCGAAATCCGAGCTTTCTGGACTTCTGTCGGAGCGGCGTGGATGCCCGCTAGCGAACATCCATGTTAGGGATATATCCCACCGAATACCCCACAAACGGACATTGTCCTCTCTTGTCCGACACTATGGCGCATCATGGTGCATAACCGGACATTTCGGACTCGGTAGGGCGAGGGGGTGGGCGGAGCGCGCATTTGAGGGAAAACGCAGTGAGGGCCCCACCGGCAGAATGCCAGTGGAGCCCTCACCGGGAATTGCCGCGGTGACAGAAGAGAAAGGGATCTCAGGCGGCCCCGCAATGTCCGGGTGCGGTCACTTCCTGGGAGCCCAGTACTCGCCGGTCGAATTCACTTCGCCGTGAAGAGCGACCATCCATGGATCACGGGCGCCATCCCCGAGCGATCAGTTCTCGCGGTTCCAACGGTTCTCGCGGTTCTCGCGCAGCTCGTTGTTGGTTCTCGTCTCGACGTTGTCGTTCGTGTTCTCGTTGAAGATCCTGACGCAGACGCCGCCGCCGCGGTGCCGGCGCCAGCCGCCACCCCAGCCGCCGCCGCCCCAGCCCCAGCCGCCGCCGCCCCAGCCGCCGCCCCAGCCGTGGCGGTTCCTGTTGCAGCGGTGGTGGCGACGGTGCCACCAGCCGTGGCCGTCCCCATCGCCCCAGCTGAGGGTCGTCGGGCTGGTGACGTTGTTGGCGGTGCTCGCGTTGGCGGTGGTCGTCGCGCCCAGGCTGACCACGCCGCCGGTCAGCGCGGTGCTGACGGCGAGACCTGCGATAACACTTTTGAGCTTGGGCATTGCGTTTTCCCCCTAAAGGATTGGTTGCCCCGTTCTCGACGTTCCCGAGAGACCCGGAAACAGGTCTTGAACGACTAGCTGATGAGCCATCCGTGAAATGTCATTTCCGGGACAGAGCTACAACAAACAGGAGTGGCCCTATTTTGCTATGCATTAGCAATCTTATTGCTTGCATTACAGCTCTATCGAATGAAATGCCATGATATGTCCGATTATGTACATATGACGGAGTGCCCATCACATCGGGTTCCGGCAGCACCGCCCGCGCTTTTCTCATGGAATGACGGCATGGCCATACGCGCCGGAAGGCGGCGGCTATGCGTGTATTGACGGCTCGCTGAAAATGCTCGCCGCGGCACACCGATGCGCCGGACATGAGAAAAGCGGGACGATGCTGTCGTCGGGATCGTTCGGGGAACGCCATGACGCTTCCCCGATGGAATTCCAGTGGCCGCGACCTTCCGATAGCTGACGGAGAGTGTCCGGTGAGTCGCGCACTGTATCCGCTTCTGATGCTTACCCGTACTGACCCCGGTAAACGGTGACAGACAGCTTTTGCCGCACACTTAAGCTGCCAAGAGATCCATTAGATCTCTATGAGCGGAAATTTCGGGGCTGGTCCCACATGTCCGCCCGCGCGGACGTGCCCACCGATGCGGCTGGAGGGGCATGACACCCCCTTGCGTCCTGTATGTCCATCGATGCTCTGATAGTCGCGGAATGCAGAGCCCGCCTGAGCGCGCTGGTTATCGTGGAAGAGCAACGAGGAGGACGTCATGACAGCGGCGGAGCCGATCCCTCACTGGCCGGGACGCATGATCGGCTCGGTGTACGTGCGATCCACCCCCGAAGACGGTCCCGCCGAGCAGGCGGTGTTCGTCCACGGGCTGGCGGGCTCGGCCACCAACTGGACCGACCTCATGGACGAGCTCAAGGACACCGTCACCGGCCACGCCCTCGACCTGCCCGGCGCGGGCTTCTCACCGGCGCCGGAGGACGGCGACTACACCGTGGCCGGCCATGCCGCCGCGGTGATCGGACTGCTGGAGCACACCGGCCCGGCCCACCTGTTCGGCAACTCGCTGGGCGGCGCGGTCGCGGTACGGGTCGCCGCGTCCCGGCCCGACCTGGTCCGCTCGCTCACGCTGGTCTCGCCCGCCCTGCCCGACCTGCTCCCCAGGTACGGCCCGGTCCGCGTGGCCGCCGCCGCCGTGCCCAGGGTGGGCGAGTGGGTCGCGGGCAAGCTGCGCCTGCTCCCCGCCGAGCAGCGCATCAACGCCTCCTTCGCCATGGTCTGGGCGAACATGAACGCCGTGCACCCCGTCCGCCTGGCCGACGCCGTCGAGGAGCTGCGCCGGCGCGACGACGTCCCGTACGCGGGCGAGGCCATGATCGGTTCGGCGAGGGGCATCGTGGCCGAGTACTTCCGGCGGGGCGAGGACACCCTGTGGCGTCAGGCGGCCAAGGTCGAGGCGCCGACCCTCATCGTCCACGGCCGGCACGACCGTCTGGTGCGCCCGGCCATGGCGGCGAAGGCGGCCCGTACGTTCCGGCAGGTCAGGCTCGTGCTGCTGCCGACGGCGGGTCACGTGGCGATGATGGAGATGCCGCGAGTGGTGGCCGCGGAGGCACGCCGTCTGATCGGTGAGACGAGATTGGGGAATGCCCCACTCGCCGAGTAGGTTTCAGCTAGAGATGTGACCCCCTGAAACGGGAGCGTAGAACGTGTCGTTGCCACCGCTGGTCGAGCCGGCCACAGAGCTGACCGTAGACGAAGTGCGCCGCTACTCGCGCCACCTGATCATCCCCGATGTCGGGATGGCCGGGCAGAAGCGGCTGAAGAACGCCAAGGTGCTGTGCGTGGGCGCCGGCGGCCTGGGCTCGCCCGCCCTGATGTACCTGGCGGCGGCGGGTGTCGGCACCCTCGGCATCATCGACTTCGACGTCGTCGATGAGTCCAACCTGCAGCGCCAGATCATCCACGGCCAGTCCGACGTGGGCAGGCCGAAGGCCGAGAGCGCCGCGGCGTCGGTCCGCGAGATCAACCCGCTGGTCG
Organism: Nonomuraea sp. NPDC049607; assembly: GCF_040675375.1. Classification (NCBI taxonomy): domain Bacteria; kingdom Bacillati; phylum Actinomycetota; class Actinomycetes; order Streptosporangiales; family Streptosporangiaceae; genus Nonomuraea; species Nonomuraea sp. NPDC049607. Next base: position 33,129 of record NZ_JBFAOV010000052.1, on the reverse strand, counting down.
AGGTCGTCGTCCACAACGCGGCCCTGACCACCGAGAACGTCATGGAGATCTTCTCCGCCTACGACCTCATCGTCGACGGCACGGACAACTTCGCCACCCGCTACATGGTGAACGACGCCGCCGTGCTGCTCGGCAAGCCGTACGTGTGGGGTTCGATCTACCGCTTCGACGGTCAGGCCAGCGTGTTCTGGGCCGAGCACGGGCCCTGCTACCGCTGCCTCTACCCCGAGCCCCCGCCTCCCGGCATGGTGCCGTCGTGCGCCGAGGGCGGCGTGCTCGGCGTGCTGTGCGCGTCGATCGGCTCGATCCAGGTCAACGAGGCCATCAAGCTGCTGACGGGCATCGGCGACCCGCTGGTCGGCCGGCTGATGATCTACGACGCCCTGGAGATGAAGTACCGGGACGTCAAGGTCCGCAAGGACCCCGAGTGCGTGCTGTGCGGCAAGAACCCGACGGTCACCGAGCTGCTCGAGGACTACGAGGCGTTCTGCGGCGCGATCTCCGACGAGGCCGCGCAGGCCGCCAGCGGCTCCACGATCACCGCGCAGGAGCTCAAGTCCATGATGGACAAGGGCGACAACATCTACGTGGTCGACGTCCGCGAGATCAACGAGTACGAGATCGTCTCCATCCCGGGCGCCACGCTGATCCCCAAGGGCGAGTTCCTCAACGGCTCTGCCCTGGAGAAGCTGCCCCAGGACAAGCGCATCGTGCTCCACTGCAAGTCGGGCGCCCGCTCGGCCGAGGCGCTCGCGATCGTCAAGAACGCGGGCTTCTCCGACGCGGTGCACGTCGGCGGCGGGGTGCTGAGCTGGGTCAAGACCGTCGACCCCAGCCTGCCCAGCTACTGAGGCGTTTTCCGGGGAACCGTCCGCCGAGGCGCTTAAGGTCGGTGTCGTGAACCACGCCCGCCCCTGGCCCACTCTGGTGGTGTCCTCCGCGCTGACCCTGGTCTGCGCGGTGGCCGCCGGGGTGGCCGGGAGCGCGGCGGGCACCGAGCTGACCCGCGGGCCGAGCGCGTCCGAGCTGCGGGCCGCCGCCACGCGGGAGGTCGCCGAACGCTGGCGCGCCTGGCCCGCCGGGCGCGTCTTCCCTGCGGCCCTGCCGTACGCGGCCGAGCAGGGCGGCCAGGAACGGGCCGAGCGCATCGGCATCTCGCCGCACACCGGCTGCGGCGCGGAGTCCCTCGACGTGAAGGCGGTCAGGACGTTGCGCGAGGCGGGATGCAGAGGCGTGCTGCGGGCCACCTACATCGACGCGCTGCGCGGGGTGCTCGTCACCGTCGGCGTGGTCGCGCTGCCCGACGAGTCGCGCGCCGTCCGGGCCAGGAGCGCGTTCGCCGACAACGGCAAGCCCGTGCCAGGGGTGCGGCCGCTGGCCTTCAGGGGCACGGTCGCCGAACGGTTCACGTCGTCCATGCGGCAGGCCGGGTCGGTGCGGCAGGCGGGGCCGTACGTGGTGCTGACCACGGCGGGCCAGGTGGACGGCCGGCCCGCGAGTACGGCCGGCGAGTCACGACCGGCCATCTTCGCCTTCGCCACCGAGCTGTCCGAACGCGTGCTGCTCGACCTGAGCACCCCCAGGATGCCCGACTGCGCGGCCGAGGAGTGGCGGTGCTGAGGCGCGGCGCGGCGACGGCGCTGGCCGGGGTGGTGGTCTCCGCAACCCCCGCCGTCCTGCCCGCCTTCGCCGACGACGACGTGCGCGGGGGCCAGCGGGCGGTCATCGAGACGCTCGACCTGCCCGCGGCCTGGCGGACCAGCAAGGGCGCGGGGGTCACCGTGGCCGTGCTCGACTCCGGGGTCGATCCGGCCCACCGCGACCTGGCCGGCTCGGTGACCGTGGGCCGCGACCTCACCGAGGGCGCGAACCCGCCGGGGGTCGCGCCACGGCGGCTGCACGGCACGTACATGGCCTCCCTGATCGCCGGGCACGGCCACGGGCCCGGCGGAAGGCAGGGCGTCATCGGCGTCGCGCCGGAGGCCGGAATCCTGTCGGTACGCGTCATCCTGGAGGACGAGGAGCCGGGGTTCAGGGAGTTCAACTCGGCCGAGCGCTTCGAGGACGTCGTGGCCAGGGGCATCCGCTACGCGGTCGACGAGGGCGCGGACGTCATCAACATGTCGATCTCCAAGGAGCTCGCGACCAAGGAGGAACGGTCCGCCATCCGGTACGCCATCTCCCGGGGCGTCGTGCTGGTGGCCGCGGCCGGCAACGACGGCGACAGGAAGACCGGCGGGGACTTCGCGCCCTACTCCTACCCGGCGTCCTTCCCCGGCGTGGTGTCGGTGGGGGCCACCGACCGGCGGCTGCGCCGGGCGACGTTCTCCAACTGGAACTCCTCGGTGCTGGTGGCCGCGCCGGGCGTGGACATCATGGGCGCGGGGCCCGGCGACGAGTACTGGGTGGGCCGGGGCACCTCGCAGGCGACCGCGCTCGTCTCGGGGGTGGCCGCCCTCATCAAGGCGAAGTTTCCGCAGATGTCGTCGCCGCTGGTCGTCCAGGCGCTCGCCGACAGCGCCGATGACCGGCCGCCCGGCGGTTACGACACCGGCACCGGCTTCGGCGTCGTCAACGCCCGCAGAGCCCTGGCCGAGGCCGCCCGCCTGGCCACGCACACCGAGACCGCGACCGGCCCGCAGGCCCAGGACCCGGCCAAGCCCCTGGCGGGCGGCCCCGCCGGGCCCATCAAGGTCACCACCAGGGACCGCCGCCGCGTGACGATCTACGCGGCCGTCTCCGCCGGGGCCGCGGCCGGGGCGCTCGCGTCGCTGGGAGTCATATTCTTCCTGGTCAGACGCGTACGACGCGACCACGACGCACACGACGCATGATCCGCCGCCTAACGGGGACGAAATAGACACCGACCGAACGCGGGAGCGAGGCCAGGGTGGTGAAGGCACGTAGGTCGACCTCAGGGCTACCGCGCGCCGGCGAGGCCACACCGGGAGGGAGCAACCCGCTCGGGGCGTCGACCGGCCGCCGGTCACGTGTGCGTGCCTGGCCGGCGGCGAACTCCCGTACGCGCACCGCGGCCAAGGAACGCGCCGAGCTGGCGGCCCTCCAGCAGGGCATGCGCTTTCGGCGCATCTTCGTCGTGCTGGTCGGCGCCATCGTGGCCGTGTCGGCCGTCGTGGTGCTGCTGGGCACGATCGGCCTGCTCAACGAGACGCGCTCGCGCCCGCTGACCCCGGCCGAGCAGAACCAGTACAAGCAGGAGGAGATCGCCAGGCGCTGGCAGGCGTGGCCGGCCACGGGCGTCTTCCCCGAGGAGGTCAAGTACCTCGGGCTCGACCGCGCCCAGCAGTACGCCAGACGGGTCGGCATCGCCCCCGAGACCGAGTGCGGCAAGGGCGTGGACGCCTCCGTCGCCGGGGTCCTCGACAGCCACGGGTGCGTCACGATGCTGCGCGCCACGTACGTCGACCAGACCTCCACCTTCGTCATCACCGTCGGCGTGGCCGTGCTGAAGGACGAGGAGTCCAGGGTGTCGGCGAGCGAGCAACTGGGCCAGGACGACCGGGTGGGCGTGCTGCCCGTGGCCTTCCCCGGCACCGTGACCGAACGTTTCGGCACCGAGCAGCGCCAGCGCACCGGCTGGGTGGGCGCCGGGCCGTACATCGTCTTCTCCACCGCCGGGTACGCCGACGGGCGCACCAGGGCCGCCATCCCCCCGGAGGAGATCCTGCACAGTGAGCTCTGGCCGGCGGCCAAGTCCGTCGGCAACCAGATCGCCTACTTCCTGGCGGATCCCCCCAAGGTCCCGCCGTGCACCCAGGGGAACGTGTGCTGACCGCCGTACGGGCGCTCACGGCCACGCTGCTCGTCCTCCTCGGGCCCACGGCCGCCCCGGTCAGGGACCAGCAGCAATGGGTGCTGGACGCGCTCAACGTCGAGCAGGCGTGGAACGTGACCAAGGGCAAGGGCGTCACGGTCGCCGTCGTGGACAGTGCGGTGGACACCGGGATCAAGGAGCTGAAGGACCGGGTGACGACCGGGCCCGACATGAGCTCGGGCGCGGTGGCCCGCGAGGTGCGCCCGGGGCGGCACGGCACCGCCATGGCCGCGCTGATCGCCGGTTCCGGCGCCGACGACGGGCTGATCGGCGTCGCGCCCGAGTCGCGCATCCTGTCGCTGCCCCTGGTCACCGACGACGAGCCGGACCTCGACCTGCTCCCGCCCACGGACGCCCTGTCGCCCGAGAGCTCGCTGGCCCGCGCCCTGCGGTACGCGGCCAACCACGGTGTCCAGGTGGTCAGCATGTCGATCGGCTCCTACGGCCCGGTCAGGTCCGAGCGGGAGGCGGTGTCGTACGCGCTGAGCAAGGGCGTCGTGCTGGTGGCCGCCGTGGGCAACGACGGCCAGACGCCGTACGCCAAGGAGAAGGGCACCTCGTTCTGGAGCTTCCCGGCCGGCTACTCGGGCGTGATCGGCGTCGCCGCGACCGACAGGCAGGGCAGGAAGGCCACGTTCAGCAGCGACAACCTGTCGGTCCTCGTCGGCGCGCCGGGCGTGCAGGTGCCCGTGGTCAAGCGGCCCAGCGGCTACGAGCTGTCCGACGGCACCAGCTCGGCCGCCGCGCTCGTGGCCGGCGTGGCCGCGCTGATCAAGTCGCGCTACCCCGCCCTGCCGCCCGAGCAGGTGGCCCAGGCGCTGGCCTCCAGCGCGCGGGGCCGTCCGGCCGCGGGCTACGACGACAACACCGGGTTCGGCGTGGTGGACGCGGGGGCCGCGCTCAACGCCGCCGAGCGCCTGGCCGGGCAGCAGCGCAGCGTCGCGGCCTCCGGCAAGGACCATTTCGGCCGGGGCGAGGACTCCCCGGTGCCCAGCCGTCCCGGGGCCGATCCGTGGCGGTTGTGGCTGTACGGAGGCGGTGTCCTGGTCGCGCTGGTGACGTTCTGCGGGGCGATCATCGTTCTCAATCAGCGCAAGGAGTGATGAACCGCTCGTACTTCGTCCGCGTGGAGGGTAAAGATCCGCTATGGTCGCGCGTCATGGGATACGAGCTGCGGGTGGTGCGCGAGTCGCCACTCGCCTTCGCGGAGCTCGCGAAGGCCATCGCGCCGGCCGGTTTCGAGCTGCGCGGATCTGAGGAGATCGTGGCCGGCCACGACGGCGGCCGGCACGCGGTGGCGCGCTGGCAGGGCCAGGTCGTGGGCGAGCCCGGCTCCGACTGGCAGGTGGCCCAGCTCCTGCGGCTGTCGGCCGCACTCGGCGCCCGCCTGGTGGGCGAGGACGGCGAGGTCTACGCGCTGCGCGACGGCGTGATCGAGGTACTGTCCGGCGGGACGGTGATGGAGATCGGCAAGTTCGAGGAGATCATCGACGCGGGCCCGGCCGCATGGACCCCCTGAACCCCTTCGCCGAGCGGGTGCTCGACCTGGTCGAGCGCATCCCGCCCGGCAAGGTCATGGCCTACGGCGACATCGCCGAATACCTGGGCGAGGGCGGCCCCCGCCAGGTGGGCAAGGTGATGTCCACCTTGGGCGGCGGCGTCCCGTGGTGGCGGGTCGTGCACGCCGACGGCAGCGGCGCCGCCCCCGACCACCTGCGACGATGCCTGGCCCACTGGCAGGAGGAGGGCACCCCGCTGCGCGGCGAACGCGTCGACATGAGGCGGGCCCGCTGGGACGGGCGTTCAGCGGATTTTCAGTAAGGTGTCTGACCTGCGGTTTCGCTGTTGAGGCGATTCTGTGACATGTGACTCCCATTACCATGGGCTGAACACTGACAGGCCCGAAAGGCGGTGCCTCCACGATGGCCACCGGCGTCACAGCCCAGCGCCACAGCGGCGACACGCTCGCCGACCGCCTCAAGGCTGTCCAGGATCTCTGCGATCGTGGCGAGCCTCTTGAGGCGGTCATGCGTGCCGCCGGGCCCGGCGGCCGCGACGCGGCGTTCGACACCGAGCTGCTCAGCGGGCCCCTGGGGTCGCGCATCGACCTCGCGGTCAAGCGCGGCCCGGCGCGGCGCCGCGAGCTGCTCACCCTGATCCGCCCCTACCTGGCCGGCGTGTCCGCGGAGGTCAAGCGCGACCTGCCCGTCGCCCGCCGCGTCATCTGCCACCTGATCGAGCACCGTCCCGACGACGAGCTGATCGACGGCGAGACGCTGGTCAAGGTCGTCACCGCGGCCGCCGAGCCGTCCAAGCGCATCCGCAAGGGCCTGAGCTGGTACGCCGACCTGCCCCTCCGCGACGAGCTGCCGCCCGACCTCTACCGGCTGCGCCGCGCCGACATGGTGCCGGTGACCCACATCGACGACATCGTGTGGGTCGACGGCAAACTGCGTGTCACCGGTTTCGCCTACCTGGCCGGGCTGTCCGTCCGGAGCCGCAGGTTCAACTGGGCGACCGTGGTGCTGCGCGGGCCGCGCTGGCTGCCGCCGATCCGCATGCGGACCAAGCGGGTGCTCGCGCCCGAGGCCACCCACGGGGCCCGCGAGCCCGGCTGCAACTACGACTGGTCCGGCTTCACCGCCGAGCTGAGCCCCTGGCCGCTGCGCTGGCGCGGGGCCGTGCGCGGCATGGTGCACGCGGTGCGGCGGCGGTTGCGCCACCGTCCGGGGGTGCCCGACGCGACGACCTGGCGGGCCGAGATCGTCTTCTGGAGCCGTGGCGCGCGGGCGATCGGCCTGCTGCGCGGCTCGGCCATCGGCAGGCCCGAGCGCCCGGCCGGGCTCAAGCTGCGGCCCGGCTGGTGGGTCCGTCCGGTCTGGACGTCCGACCGCGCGCTCCAGGTCGTGCTCCAGCCCAACAGGGCCGAGCTCACCGGCGTGTCCGTCCAGGACGAACGCCTCGAACTCAAGATCTTCCTGCCCGGCCGCAGCGTGACCAAGGGCCACGCCAGGCTGGGCGGCCACCGCATCGCGGCCGACTTCACGCCGTCCGGCGGCGGCACCGAGGTGCTGATCGGGCTGGCCGTGCCCGCCCTGCTCCAGGAGAAGGACGGGCGGCGTCTCTGGGTCGAGCCCAAGGGCGATCCGGCGGCCTCCGTCATGCTCGCCGACCTGGTCGAGACGCGCACCCCGGTGGGAGACCGGGAGATCACCGTGCTCGGCGACCGGCGCGACCGTGTCGTGGTCTCCGCCCACCGCATCCGGCCCGTGATCACCTCCGCGGTCTGGGAGGGCTCCACGCTGGTCCTGCGCGGCAACTACCCCGACGCGCCCGGCCCCCGGGTGCTGACGCTGCGCCACCGGTCGGGGCTGATGTACTCGCTGCCCATGGAGCGGTCGGGCGACGACTTCTCCGTACGCGTGACGCCCTCGTCCATGGACCGCTTCGGCGAGTCCGTGCCGCTGGCGGCGGGCAGCTGGAACATGTCCTTCCGGCACCCGTCGGGCGAGATCGTGCCGTTCCGGATGGACCACGCCGCCCTGCCGGGGCTCGACGAGGAGCCGCGTACGGCCGACGGCCGGGCGTACCGGATGATCTCCACCCGGTTCGACGTGCCGGTGATCACGGTCGAGGAGGAGCGTCCCAACGACGAGCGGGGCGTGGCTGGCACCCACGTGCTGCGCCGCGTCTTCTACCCGGCCCAGCGCACCGAGCCGCTGCACGACGCGACCGTCTACGTCGTCAACGACGGCCGGCTCTACGCCGACAGCGTGCGCGCCATCTACGAGGAGCGGCTGCGCAGGGGCGACGACCGCGAGCACATCTGGATCGTCAAGGACGCCGCGTTCGTGCCGCCGGGCGGCGCGCGGGCCGTGCGGGCGGGCAGCCGCGAGCACCACGCCGCGCTGGCCCGCTCCAGCCACATCGTCACCAACTCGTTCCTGCCCGCCTGGTTCCGCGCCCGCGAGGACCAGGTCGTGCTGCAGACCTGGCACGGCACCCCGGCCAAGCGCATCGGCAACGACCAGCCGCACATGGCCCGCGACCCCCGGCCGCCGATCTGGCACCGGCAGGCGGCCGAGGTGCGCGGCTGGGACGTGCTGCTGTCGCAGTCGCCGTGGGCCACCACCGTGCTGCGCAGGGCCTTCGGCTACAAGGGCGAGATCCTGGAGAGCGGCCTGCCCAGGAACGACGTGCTCAACTCGCCCGAGCGCGAGGCCAGGGCCGCAGCCGTCCGCGAGCGGCTCGGGCTGGTCGAGGGCAAGCGGGTGGTGCTCTACGCGCCGACCTGGCGCGACTACGACCGCAAGAACGCCATGGTCAAGCTCGACCTGGCCAAGGCCCGCGAGGCCCTGGGCGCCGACCACGAGATCCTGGTACGCGCCCACCCGATGCAGGCCATGCCCGCCGTCCCCGACATCGCTCACGACGTCACGACTTATCCGGACATGGCGGATCTGCTGCTGGTGACCGACGTCCTCGTGACCGACTACTCCTCGGTCATGTTCGACTTCGCCGCCACCGGTCGGCCGATCGTCTTCTACGGCTACGACCTGGCGAAGTACTCCTCCAAGCGGGGGCTCTACCTCGACCTGCCCGAACAGGCGCCCGGCCCGGTGCTGCCGACGTCGGCCGAGGTGATCGAGGCGCTGCGCTCCATCGACGAGGTGGCCGCCGCGCACGCCGACCGCTACGACGCCTTCCGGGCCACGTTCGCGCCCAAGGACGACGGCAAGGCGACGGCCCGCGTGGTCGACCACCTGTTCTCCTGAGGGCGGCTCAGAGGTCGATCGGCAGGTCCGAGAGCATGAAGGGCTTGCCGGCGTCGTACCCGAAGGTGGGCGGCGGGGCGGGAAGGTGCTCAACGAGCAGGTAGAGCAGCGCTGACAGGGTCGTGGCGCACACGATCTCGCCGGCCTCGACCAGGCGGCGGATGCCCGACAGGTGCACCCACTCGATCCGCTCGGCCTCCCACGGGTCGCTGGGCGGGCCGATGTGGGTGGCCGAGTCGGCCCGGTAGATGTGGTTGAGGCTGTCGGTGAAGCCGTTGGTGGGCTGGACGGACATCAGCGGGCGCAGCGGCCCCGGACGCCAGCCGGTCTCCTCCTCGACCTCGCGGGCGGCGGCCACCATCGGCATCTCGCCCTCGTCGACCTGGCCGAGCGGGACCTCCCAGCCCCAGCTGTCGGTGATGAAGCGGTGGCGCCAGATCAGCAGCACCCGGTCCTGCTCGTCGGTGACGACCGCGCCCGCGCCCGGTGCGGTGCGGACGAGCCGGTGATCGAGGTGCCGCCCGTCGGGCAGCTCCACATCCGCGATCCGGATGTCCAGCCACTGGTCGGCGTAGAGCGACGTTTCGGAGTGGACCTGCCAGCGCATGTGACCAACCCCCAGCAGAGGCACGGGTATCAACCCAACGTTACAAGAGACAACGCTGCGTGTGTGGGGCAATCGTGCTGATCGTTGCATCGTCCGAGGCGGCGGGACGCTCACGGCGAAACCCGGGCCCCGGCGTGTCGCACGATATTCGGATATTTGCCTCGATACGGTGGGCGGATCGCGGGGGAGGCCGGGCAAGACGGCACGATCTGTCCCTGTGGTCTGGTGGAATCTAGTGCTGTGAGTGGTCAGACCTGGCGGTTGGTGCGGCGTGGCAGCGGGAGCCCTGTTGGGCCTCCTGCGCTGGATGAACACCAGCGTGCCGTGGTCGAGCACCGGAGCGGCCCGCTCCTCGTCCTCGCGGGGCCCGGCACGGGCAAGACGACGACGATCGTCGAGAGCGTGGTCGAGCGTATCGAACGGCGCGGGGTCGACCCCGAGCGGGTGCTCATCCTGACCTTCAGCCGCAAGGCCGCCGAGGAGCTGCGCCAGCGCGTCACCGGCCGGCTGCGGCGCACCACCCGCTCGCCCCTGGCGCTGACCTTCCACTCCTACGCCTACGCGCTCCTGCGCCGCGAGTCCGTGCTGGAGGGCAAGGCGCCGCCGCGCCTGCTGACCGGCCCCGAGCAGCTTCTGGAGATCCGGCGGCTGCTCCACGGCGAGCTGGAGACCGGCGCGCTCGACTGGCCGCCGTCGCTGCGCGAGGCGCTCAAGACGCGCGGCTTCGCCGAGGAGGTGCGCGACTTCCTGTCCAGGGCTGCCGAGCGCGGCCTCGACGCCGAGCGGCTGGTCGCGCTCGGCCGGCGGCACGGCAGGAGCGACTGGATCGCCACCGGCCGCTTCTACGAGCGCTACCAGGACCGCTTCGACCTCGACCCCGAGGAGACCTACGACTACGCCGAGCTGATCGGGGCCGCCTCGGCGCTGCTGACCAGGCCCGAGGTGCGCGAGCGCGAGCGGGCCGCCCACGACGTGCTGTTCGTGGACGAGTACCAGGACACCGACCCGGCACAGGAGCACCTGCTCGGCCAGCTCGCCGGCGACGGGCGCGACCTCGTCGCGGTGGGCGACCCCGACCAGTCGATCTACGGGTTCCGGGGCGCCGACGTCCACGGGATCATGAAGTTCCCCGAGCGGTTCAGGACGCTCGACGGGCGCGAGGCGCCGGTGCTGGCGCTGCGCGTCTGCCGCCGGAGCGGGGCCGACCTGCTGGAGGCGTCCCGCCGGGTCGCCGCCCGCCTGCCGATCGCCCCGGCTCCCGACCACGACCAGCGGCACGGCCACCGTGACCTGGTCCCGACTGCCGACGCCGACCTCGGCGACGTGCGCGTCCTGCTGGCCGACAGCACCAGCCAGGAGGCCGCGATCGTCGCCGACACGCTGCGGCGGGCGCACCTGATCGAGGGGGTGCCCTGGAAGCGCATGGCGGTGCTGGTGCGTTCGGCCAAGCGCCAGGTGCCGCTGCTGCGGCGGGCGCTGGTCAACGCCGGGGTGCCGACGATGATCGCCGGTGACGAGGTGCCGATCGCCCAGGAGCCGGGGGTGCGGCCGCTGCTCACGATGTTGCGGGTGGCGCTCGACCCGGCGCAGCTCGACGAGGGGGTGGCCGAGGAGCTGCTGACGGGCCCGCTCGGCGGCACGGACATGATCGGCGTACGCCGCCTGCGCCGGGCGCTCAAGATAGCCGAGAACGAGGCCGTGGCTGCCGAGGAGACCGCCGAGGAGCCTGCCGAGGCTCGATCGTCCGGCGAGCTGCTGGTGGCGGCCCTCCAGGACGTCCGGGAGCTCACCCGGGTCGAGCCGCACGTCGCCGTCCCCGCCGAACGCGTCGCCAAGCTGCTCGCCGCCGCCCGCGAGGCCGCCGCGGAGGAGGGCACCGCGGAAGACCTCCTGTGGGCCGTGTGGCACGCCAGCGGCCTGGGCCGGCGCTGGTCCGAGCAGAGCCTGTCCGGCGGCTCCCGCGGCGCGCAGGCCGACCGCGACCTCGACGCGGTGGTGGCGCTGTTCGACCACGCCGCCAAGTTCGTCGACCGCATGCCCAAGGCGGGCCCCGAGGTGTTCCTCGACAACCTGGCCGCCCAGGAGATCCCGGGCGACACGCTGGCCGACCGCGCGCCCGACGGCGACGCCGTACGGGTGCTGACGGCCCACCGGTCCAAGGGCCTCGAATGGGACATCGTGGTCTTGGCGGGCGTCCAGGAGGGGGTCTGGCCCGACCTGCGGCTGCGCGGGTCGCTGCTGGGCGCCGACGACCTGGTGGAGGTGGTCGAGGGGGCCGAGCCGAGCGCCGCGTCGCTGGCCTCCAAGCTGCTGGCCGAGGAGCGCCGGCTGTTCTACGTCGCCGCCACGCGGGCCAGGCGGCGGCTGGTGGTCACGGCGGTCGGCGGCGAGGACACCGACGAGCGGCCCTCCCGGTTCCTGTCGGAGCTGATGCCGGGCGAGGTCGAGTCGGCGACGGTCGACGACCGGGCGCGCTGGCTGACCATGTCGGCGCTGGTGGCCGACCTGCGCAGCGCGGTGACCGACCCCACCAGACCGGCCAAGGTCCGGCGGCGCGCCGCGCGGCAGCTCGCCCGCCTGGCCGCAGCCGGGGTCCAGGGCGCCCACCCCAACGACTGGTACGCCCTCACCCCCATCACCGACGACCGCCCGCTGAGCTGGCCGGACGACATCGTCAACATCTCCCCGTCCGCGGTCGAGAGCTTCACCAAGTGCGGCCTGCGCTGGCTGCTGGAGACGGCGGTCGGCGCCGCGGGCACCAGCACCGCCCAGGGCCTCGGCAACGTCATCCACGCGCTGGCCATGCTGGCCGCCACCGACCTGCCCGGCGAGGACGTGCTGAGCGAGCGGCTCGACCAGGTCTGGAACGAGCTCGACTTCGGCGGCGTCTGGTACAACCGCAAGCAGCGCCAGGTCGCCGAGCAGATGATCGGCAAGTTCCTGCGCTGGCAGAAGGACAACCCGCGCGAGCTGGTCGCCATCGAGGAGTCGTTCGTCGCGATGGTCTCCGAGGGCGTGCAGATCAAGGGCCGGGTCGACCGGGTCGAGCGCGACGACGACGGCCGGGCGGTGATCATCGACCTGAAGACGGGCGGCTCGAAGCCCAAGGCCGGCGAGCTCGACCGTCATCCGCAGCTCGGCGTCTACCAGCTCGCCGCGCTGCTCGGCGCGTTCGCCCGGCACGGCATGACCGAGCCCGGCGGCGCCGCGCTGGTCCAGCTCGGCAAGGCGGCCGGCAAGAACGCCGCCACCGAGCAGCGGCAGGGCGCGCTGGCCGACGACAGGAACCCCGGCTGGGCCGCCGACCTGGTCGACACGGTCGCCACGGGCATGTCGGGCCCGTTCTTCCAGGCCAAGGTGAACGACGGCTGCCGCACGTGCGCGGCGCGGGCGAGCTGCCCGGTCAACGACAACGGGGGCCAGGTGTGCTGAACCCGGTCGAACTGGCCGACAAGCTCGGCATCCTGCCGCCGACGAGCGAGCAGGCCGCGGTCATCGAGGCGCCGCTCGAACCGATGGTCGTCATGGCCGGCGCGGGCTCGGGCAAGAGCGAGACGATGGCCGGGCGGGTGGTCTGGCTGGTGGCCAACGGCCTGGTCAAACCGGAGAACGTGCTGGGGCTGACGTTCACCCGCAAGGCGGCGGCCGAGCTGGCCGTCCGGGTCAGGGAGCGCCTGACCGGGCTCGCCGAGGCGGGCCTGGTCGCGCCCGGCGCGCTCGACAACGAGCCGACCGTCTCCACCTACCACGCCTACGCCGCCCGGCTGGTCACCGACCACGCCCTGCGCGAGGCGCTCGAACCCACCATGCGCCTGGTCACCCCGGCGGTGTCGTGGCAGCTCGCCTCGCGGGTGGTGGCCCTGTACGACGGGCCGATGGACAAGATCGAGCTGGGCCCGCCCTCGGTCACCGCCGCCCTGCTCGAACTCGCCGGCGAGCTGTCGGAGCACCTGCGCACCGCGGCCGACGTACGGCGGATGGGGGAGTGGCTGGAGGCCCGGCTGGGCGCGCTGCCGGGCCGTACGACCCTGGCCCAGCGCAAGCCGGTCGGCGTGCAGGCGGCCAGGGAGCAGCTGCTGCCGCTGGTGGAGGCGTACGAACGGCTCAAGCGCCGCCGCGAGGTCATCGACTACGGCGACCAGATGTCGCTGGCCGCCCGGATCGCCGCCAACCACAAGGAAGTGGGCGAGATCGAACGGTCCCGCTACTCCGTGGTCCTGCTCGACGAGTACCAGGACACCAGCCACGCCCAGCTCGTCCTGCTGCGCTCGCTCTACGGCGGCGGCCATCCGGTCACCGCCGTCGGCGACCCCTGCCAGTCCATCTACGGCTGGCGCGGCGCCTCGGCGGGCAACCTGCGCCGCTTCCCCCGCGACTTCCGCACCGGCGCCGGTGAGCAGGCGCCGGTCCGCCAGCTCAGCGTCAGCTTCCGCAACGGCGACCGGGTGCTCGACGTCGCCGCCCGCGTCCAGCTCCCGCTGCGCATGGAGGCCCGCGAGGTCCCCGTGCTGGTGCCGGGGCCCAACCGGGTCGATCGGGGCCGCGTCACCTGCGCCTTCCACGAGACCGCCGAGGACGAGGCGAAGTGGATCGCCGACGGCGTGGCCAGGATCCTCGGCCAGGAGACCGCGCCCGACGGCCTGCCCTGGGGCGAACGGGAGCGCAAGAAGACGCTCGCCGTCCAGCCCCAGGACGTCGCGATCCTGGCCCGCAAGCGCTCGCAGTTCCCCGCGCTGCGCAAGGCGCTCGAAGACCGCGACATCCCGGTCGAGGTGGTCGGGCTCGGCGGCCTGCTGACCGTGCCCGAGGTCAACGACATCGTGGCGACCCTGCGGGTGCTCTACGACGCGACCGCCGGCGACGCGCTGGCCAGACTGATGGCCGGGCCGCGTTGGCGGGTGGGCCCGGCCGACCTGCGGGTGCTGGGGGAGCACGCCAGGGAGCTGGCCCGCGAGCTGAGCGAGAGCCACCGCGCCGACGACCCGCTCGACCAGGTGGTGGCCGACCTGGCCGAGGAGCGCGGCAGCCTGGTCGACGCGCTCGACGAGCTGCCCGACCGGCCCGAGTGGCTGGAGTCGTTCTCGCCGTTGGCCCGTACGCGGCTGGTCGCGCTCGCCCAGGAGTTGCGCCAGCTGCGCGGCCACACCGCCCAGCCGCTGCCCGACCTGGTCACCGAGGTCGAACGCAGGCTCGGCCTGGACATCGAGGTGGCCGCCCGCAGCGGCACGGTCTCGGCGTTCGCCGCGCGGGCCGACCTCGACGCCTTCATCGACGCGGCCGCCAGGTTCGCCGGCGATGCCGAGGACCCGACGCTGGGCGCGTTCCTGGCCTATCTCCAGGCGGCCGAGAGCGAGGAGTTCGGGCTGGAGGCCGGCCGGGTGGGTGAGAGCAACAGCGTCAAGCTGATGACCGTCCACGCGTCCAAGGGGCTGGAGTGGCCGATCGTGGTCGTGCCCGGCCTGTCACAGCTCGTCAGCTCGAAGGGCACGATCGCGACGGGCAGCGTGTTCCCGGCCACGCCGGTGATGAACAGCCGCTGGACCGACAACCCGCGCAAACTGCCCTACCCGCTGCGCGGCGACGCCGCCGACCTGCCCCGGCTGGGCGGGCTGAGCAAGGAGGAGCTGGCCGCGTTCGACGAGCAGTGCCGCGAGCGCGACCTGATGGAGGAGCGGCGGCTGGCGTACGTGGCCGTCACCCGGGCCCACTACCACCTCATCGCCTCCGGCTACCGCTGGGGCACCGCCACCAAGCCGCTGGAGCCGTCGGAGTTCCTGCTGGAGATCCGCGACACGGCCGACCGGGTGTCCTACTGGGCGGGCGACCTCGCCGAGGGCGCCACGAACCCGCTGCTCGCCGAGCCCGCCGAGGCCGTCTGGCCGGTCACCCCCGAGGGCCTGCGCTACGAGTCGGTGCTCGACGGGGCCCGGCTGGTCGAGGACGCCCTGGCCGGCAACCTGGGCGAGGACGACGACGAGCCGCTGCGCCCGTTCGAGGAGGAACGCCTGCGCGCCTGGGAGCGCGACACCGACCTGCTGCTGCGCGAGCGCGAGCTGAACCGGCGCAGACCGGCCACCACCGTCGAGCTGCCGGCCAAGCTGACGGTGTCGTCGCTGGTCACGCTGGCCACCGACCCCCGCGAGCTGGCCCGCAGGATCCGCCGCCCGGTGCCGCGCAAGCCGGCGCCGCTGGCCCGCCGGGGCACGTCGTTCCACAAGTGGCTGGAGGGCCGCTGGGACCAGCAGCGGCTGATCGACGACTTCGACCTCGACCCGCTGGACGAGCTGGAGGAGGCCGACGTGCGGCTGGCCGAGCTGCAGGAGCGGTTCGAGGAGAGCGAGTGGGCCGACCGGCGGCCGGTCGACCTGGAGGTGCCGTTCGAGACCATGATCGCCGACCGGCTGGTGCGCGGGCGGATGGACGCCGTGTTCGAGCTGCCCGACGGCGGTTACGAGGTGGTCGACTGGAAGACCGGCGTCCCGCCCAGGGGCAAGGCGGCCCGGACGGCGTCGGTGCAGCTGGCCGCGTACCGGCTGGCGTGGTCGCACCTGGCCGGGGTGCCGCTGGAGAAGGTGGGCGCGGCCTTCCACTACGTCCGGGCCAACACGACCGTGCGGCCGGTGAACCTGCTCGACGCCGCCGGGCTGGTCGCGCTCATCGAGGCGGTCCCGGCGGCGGAGCCGGTCTCAGAGTCCTAGGTGGTGGAAGGCGGGCTCGGGGTGCATGAGGAAGTCGTGGTGGGAGATGTTCCAGGCGTAGGCCCCGGCCATGCCGAACACCACCCTGTCCCCCACCCGCACCGAGGTCACGACGTCCCGGGCGAAGACGTCCTTGGGGGTGCAGAGCTGGCCCACGAACGTCACGGGCTCGTCGGCGACCCCCGGCCCGCGGCCGCCCGTGGGCAGGATCGTGAACGGCTGGTCGTGGCCCTTGGTCACCGGCGTGCGCAGGTGGTGCGTCCCGCCCAGGACGATCGCGTACGCCCGCCCGCGCACCCGCTTCACGTCCACGACCTCGGTGACGTAGTGGCCGCAGTAGGCGGTGAGCGACCGGCCCGGCTCGACGCGCAGCCGCCGCCCGGCCCGCAGCGCGGCCAGCCCCTCGCCGTACGCCGCCCAGTCGAACCGCTCGCCCGACGTGTACGACACCGCCATCCCCCCGCCCAGGTTCACCTCCGGATGCCCGGTCTCCAGCAGGGCCTCGGCCAGCCGGAGGAGCTGGGCGGCGGCCAGTCCGCTGGCCAGGTGGGCGTGCAGGCCGCGCAGCCGTACCCGGTCGGTGAACAGCGGCAGGCACTCGGCCAGGCCCGCCTCGTCCATGCCGAACGGCCCGCTCATCGTCAGCGCGGCCCCCTCGACCGGCAGGTCCGGGTTGGCCCGCAGCAGCACGTCCGCCTCCAGCCCGGTCGCCAGCAGACGGCGCAGCTCGTACGGCGACTCCACGTGCAGCCGGTGGTGCGGCAGCCGCAGCTCGGCGTCGGTCTTGCCGGGCCCGCCGAGCGCCAGCCGCGCGCCCGGGAACAGCGCCGAGACATGCGCGTGCTCGCCCGCCGACGACACCTCGAACCCGTCCACGTGCGCTGACAGCACCCGCAGCAGCTCGGCGTCGGGGTTGGCCTTGACCGCGTAGAACAGCTCGACCTCGCCCAGCGCCGCGCGCACCGACGCGGCGTGCTCGTCGAGCGCGGGCAGGTCGTAGAGGTAGGCGGGCAGCGCGGGCAGCCGGGCCGCGGCCTCCAGGACGCGGTCCGGGCGAGCGGGCTCGCGCTCCAGGACGCCGCTCACGCGAGCGGGTTCGCGATCGGGACGTAACCGGCGCCGCGGTCGGCCGCCCTGGCCCACCGCACCCGCAGGTTCGCCTTGGCGGGCAGCGGCGCCCCGGCCAGCAGGTCGCGCAGCGGGAGCGGCCGACCGAGCTCGGCGGCCTGCCGGTCGAGCAGGTCGCGGGCGGCCCGCCACAACACCCGCAGCAGCCCGTCGTCGTGGCCCGCCAGGGTGGCGGCGATCTCGGTGAGGTGGTTGACGAACAGGCAGTAGACGACGCGGGCCCAGCCGCGCGCCGGGTCGTGGGTGAGGGCGGAGGCCACGGCCGGGTGCAGTCCGCCGAGGTCGTGGCGGCCCGCGACGAGCTTGACGCCCTCCAGGTCGCGGAAGATCGCCTGGACGGGCGTCCCGGCGGCGTCCAGGCCGACGAGCACGTTCTGAAGGTGAGGCTCCAGGACGACGCCGTGGGTGAAGTACAGGTCCAGGACCGGGAGCGCGACCGCCGACACGTACGCCGTCCACCAGGCCAGGGGGTCCGCGGGGGCGGCGTCCAGGGCGAGGGCGGCGGCGAGCACCGGGGTGACGCCGGGGTCGCAGACGGTCCACGGGCTCGCCCTGACGATCACGCCCAGGCCCTCGCGCTGCCCGAGTGCCGTGCGGTAGCCGGGCTCGGGGAGCCAGCGGGCGGCCGGGTGACGCGTGGCCACCTCGGCCAGGACCGGGGCCAGCCGGGAGGTGAGCTCGACGGCTCCGGCCAGCTCGTACCAGGCGTTCTTGCGTACGCAGTTCGTGATCCGCACGTCCAGGGAGAACTTCAGGCACACCTCCGCGTCCGGGACGTACACCGTCCGGACCGACGAGGTCGGCACCGCGACCGGCCCCGGCCCCAGATCGACCAGCTCGGGGCCGTACGCGGGACGCAGCAGGGCGAGCTGCCACGGATGGGCGGGCAGCAGCCGGTAGCCCCCGGCCGCCGGTCCCAGCGCGTCGAGGGCCGTCAGGTCGCCTTCCTCGGCGAGCGCGTCGTGGCGTACCGCGAGGAGCCGGAGGGGGAAGGCGGCGTGGGCCTCGGGCGCGTAGCGCAGCCAGTCGGCGCCGTCGCGGGCCTTGGGGGTGGGATGGAAGGGGTGGCCGTACACGAGCGCCTGCTCCGAGGCCAGCCAGGGATCCGCGGGCGGCTCGGCCGCCGGCCTGGCCGCCAGGATCGCCGCGATGGCGTCCCGGCTGGCGGCCACCTGGCCGGCGAACTCGCCGTTGGGTTCGACGGGGAGGTGCGCCGGACCGGCTCCCAGCCCTTGGCGCGCGTGCTCGTCCTGCCGGTCGGCCAGGTCGGCTTCGGCCAGCCGGACCAGCTCGGTGACCGTCAGCGGCCGCCAGGAGCCGCCCTCCAGGCGTTCGGGCGGGCCG
Organism: Nonomuraea sp. NPDC049607; assembly: GCF_040675375.1. Taxonomy (NCBI): domain Bacteria; kingdom Bacillati; phylum Actinomycetota; class Actinomycetes; order Streptosporangiales; family Streptosporangiaceae; genus Nonomuraea; species Nonomuraea sp. NPDC049607. The sequence continues at coordinate 14,742 of NZ_JBFAOV010000052.1, read as the reverse complement.
TCCAGGCGCAGCGCGGCCCCGCCGTGGGTACGGGCGCGCAGCAGCGTCCCCGCCACCCGCAGCAGCACGTACGGCGGCGCCGGCCAGACCAGCCCCCTGGGCCCGGCCACCTCGCGCACGCAGCAGCGCAGCAGGGCCGCCAGCGTCGCCTCCTCGGCCGGCGTCCCGATGGCCAGGACGTCCATTCACGCTCTCCTCAGGTAGTTGGGCCCGCTGATGCCGTAGAACTTGTTCACGTCCCGCGCCCCGGACCGCTCCTTGGCCACGAGCGTCCCGGCGGTGACCATGGACTTGCCGGTGAGCCTGGCCGCGCCGAGCGTCCTGGCGCGCAGGAGCCGGGCCATGGGGTGGTCGCCGTGCTCGTCCAGCGCCGCGGCGAGCGTGTCGCGCACCAGGGCCGCCGCCCGCGCCGGCGGCAGCACCGCGAACGCCACCGCCGCCGCGGCCAGGTGCAGCGTGATCGTGACGAACACGTCGGCCAGCGCGTGCGGGTCGTCGGTGAGCATGCGACCGTCGGAGAAGTCGGGCACCTCGATCCCGGCCGCCGCCAGCCTGGCCGGCGAGGCCAGCAGGCCGTCGTTGTCCTTGACCAGCAGCCGCAGGTCGCCGTCCCGCAGGACGAGGGCCAGGTTCTGCTGGTGGGTCTCCAGCGCGACGCCGTACCGGACGAACAGCCGCACGTTCCAGCGCAGCAGCAGGCGCAGGTAGCGGGGCAGCACGTCCGGCCCGAGCCCGTCCAGCACGCCGGGCACCGACAGCGCCGCGACCGGCACGATCGTGCCCGCCGGCAGCCGCCTGACCATCCACGCCAGATACTCGTGGCCCGCGTGCGCGTGGGTCTGCTCGTCGGCCAGCAGCACGCCGGGATCGGCCAGCCGGCGCAGCAGCAGCTCGGCCCTGGCGCCGTCCTCCAGCGTGCCCGGCCTGATCGAGCGCCGGTTGCGCACGCCGAGCGTGCTCACCGGCAGCGGCAGCTTGAGGTGCGTACGCGGCCCCACCTCGACGGTCCGCATGGACAGGGTGGGCCGTACGGTGACCGCCTCCTCGGCCAGCACCCGTACCCCGTCGATCTTCGCCACCTCCTCGACGGCCATCGGGTGCACCGGGAACAGCACGCCCTCGCCCGCCGGCCGCGGCACGTCCGCCGGCAGGCCCGTCGCCGCGTGCGGGACGACCGCCCACCGCAACGCGAACGAGGGCGCGAACTCCGGCGCGTACGCCTGCAGGTCCCGGTCCGAGGCGCCGATCCTGGCCCGCGAGGTGGGATAGACGGGATGGTCGGCGAACGCCGCCAGCGACTCGTACGACGGCCCGCGCCGCAGCACCTCCTCGGCGTGCGCGTCGTGCAGCTCCAGCGCGGACAGGGCGGTCAGGCACTCGTCGAAGAAGGCCGCCACCCCCTCGGCGTCGGCCGGGTCGGCCACCTCCACGAGCGTCTCCAGCACCTGCTCCAGCCCCAGCCGCTCGTCCGGCGCCACCACGAAGTCCTGGAACGGCGATCCCGGGACCAGCCGGACCCACCGCCCGTCGGCCAGCAGCAGCCCGGCCCCGGCCCTGGTCCGGTCGAGACGGGCGGCCAGCCCGCCGTAGTCCTCGCGGACCAGCGCGTCCAGCACCCGGGCGGCCAGGTACGCCTCCCGCGACCTCACCCGACCACCCACGGCCGGGCCGCCCGGTAACGCTCGACGGCGGCGTCCACGCGGGCCCGGTCCGGTCCCACGGCCCGGATGACGCCCAGGTAGTCCCGGTTCGTGTGGGTCAGCTCAACGACGTCCCCGATCGCCCGCAGCGGCCGGTGCCACAGCCGTACGCCGCCGTCCTCGACGTCCTCCTGCGGCGGCGCCTCCCGGACGACGCCCGGCCGGTCGGCGACCACGCTGACCGCGCAGCCGTGCCGGGACGAAGGCGGCGGCCCGGGCACCGGCTCCCCGAGATGGGTGCGCAGGATCCACTCGAACAGCGGCACGCCCAGCACGTCGGCCAGCAGGAAGTCGCAGTGGTCGCCGATCGCCCGGTAGTTCACCTCGACGATCCGGGGCCCGGCGGCCGTCAGGACGTACTCGGTGTGGCAGGCGCCGAAGCCCACGCCGAGGGCCCGCAGCGCGGCGAGCACGTGCGCGTCGGCGTCGGGCGCCCAGTCGAGCCGCTCCTCCACGAAGTGCGGCAGCGCGCCCAGCGTGGTCGCGAACCCGCCCAGCACCCGCGTCGCGGAGCCGTCCCCGAGGGTCTCCAGGGTCCGCAGCGGGCCTTCGAGGTACTCCTCCACGACCAGCGTCTCGCCCGGACGCCGCCGTCTGGCCTCGGCCACGGCGCGGGGGAGGTCGTCCTCGACCAGTACGACGTCCTCGCTGGCCACCCCTTCGCGCGGTTTCAGCACCACGGGACAGGGCAGGCGCTCGGGCGCCGGGTCGGCGGGCGCGAGCCGCACGGTACGCACCGCCTCGACGCCGGCCTCCAGCAGCCCCCGTCGCATCAGGAACTTGTTCTTGGCGGCCAGGCAGGCCCGCCAGTCCTTGCCCGGAAGCCCGAAGTACGACGCCGCGAGAGCGGTCTCCGCCTGGAGGTGATCGGAGTTGGAGAAGATCGCGTCGGGTCTGCCCAGGTGCTCGACCGCGTCGATCAGGGCCCGCGGGTCGCGGACGTCGCAGCGTACGGAGCCGGGATGCCGCTCGGGCCGGTCGGTCAGCACGATCACCTCGCACCCGAGGGCCCGCGCGGCGGGCAGGAAGCCGTACGTCACCGAGTCCGTCGGCTTGAGGGCGGTCAGGTAGAGCCGCAACTAAGGCACCCCCGAGGAAGAATCAGGTAAGGCTAACCTAACTCGACGATCCTAGCCTGTCGATGATCGTTCCGGGGCCCGCACAGCCTAATCGGCGGCTAACCGCGAGGTCATAGGATGACAAGGAACTTGGGGAGGGGCGGCCAGTGGAAAAGACCGCGGAAGAGCAACTCATCGGCCCACTGCTCCTGGCACGGGGGACCATCGACAGATCGTCGGCGCTGCGCGCCGACGATCGATGGCTGGAGAAGGCGTGGGCCGACCCCGGGACCAGGGTGCTGGTGATCGACAACGGCCACACTCTGGTGCGGCGGTCCGGGGACGAGGTGCACGCGGTGCTCTACACCCCCGCCGACGCGCCGCCGGGCGAGCGTTACCTGCTCGGCGTCGAGGGCGGCACGGTCTACTTCGCGGTGTCCGCGCCGCTGCCCGGCACGCCGGCCGGCGACCTCAACGGCCGGGTGACGATGCCGATGAGCCTGTCCGACACGCCCGAGGGCCGTCCGGTGCCGGCGGGGCTGCGCCAGGTGGGCGGCCTGCTCGGCGACCGCGACGCGGGCCTGCTGGTCCACGCGGTGGCGCTGGAGGCCTGGCACGCCACCCACCAGTTCTGCCCGCGCTGCGGCGCCCGCACGGCGGTGCAGGCCGGCGGCCACGTCCGGGTGTGCCCGGAAGACGCCAGCCAGCACTTCCCGCGCGTCGACCCGGCGGTCATCATGCTGATCAGGGACGAGGACGACCGCTGCCTGCTGGCCCGCGGCCCGCAGTGGCCCGAGGGGCGGCTGTCGATCCTGGCGGGCTTCGTGGAGCCGGGCGAGTCCCTGGAGTACGCGGTGGTCCGCGAGGTCGCCGAAGAGGTCGGCGTCAACGTCGTCAACCCGCGCTACCTGGGCAGCCAGCCGTGGCCGTTCCCGCGCAGCCTCATGCTCGGCTTCTTCGCCGACGCCACCACGACCGCGCTGATCCCCGACGCCGACGAGATCGCCGAGGCGCGCTGGTTCAGCCGGGAGGAGCTGGTGGCCGCCCTGCGGTCGGGCGAGGTGCGCCTGCCGCCCCCGGTGTCGATAGCCCGCCGCCTGATCGAGACGTGGTACGGCGGCGAGCTCATCGGCGACTGGTGATCAGGCCGCGCCGAGCAGGGCCTTGACCTCCCGAGCGGAGGGGTTGGTCCGGACGACCCGGCCGTGGGCGGTCTCGATCACCACGGTCGGAACGGTCTGGTTGCCGTTGTTGACGCTCATGACGAATTCGGCGGCGGCCGGGTCGCGCTCGATGTCGACCTCGTCGAACGCGATGCCCTCGCGGGCGAGTTGCGACTTGAGCCGCTTGCAGGGGCCGCACCAGGTAGTGCTGTAGACCGTGAGCGCCATGTCGGGTTGTCCCTCCAAGGTCAGGAAATCAGGCGCTCCGTGCAACAACGTGGAGGCGTCCGCTTAATCCCTACCCGAGGCGCTCTAGCCGATGCGCTCGGCGATCCACGCCTGCACCCGCTCGGCCACGCCCGGTTCCCGGTAGAGAGGAGCGCTGTGATTGGTGCCCGGCGCCGTGATGATCGTCATCGGCACGCCCACCTGACCGAGCATCTGCTTGAGCAGCTGGCTCTGCGTCGGCGGCACGAACTCGTCCTCGGAGTGCACGGTGAGGATCGGGGCGTCCTTGGCGCTGGCGTGCCAGGCCACCTCCATGCTCGCCCACACGCGCGAGCACTTGCCCTTGGGCTCGCAGCCGCCGGCCAGCCGGATCGCGGCCTCGCGCAGCTTGCGCTTGTCGTGGTCGGCGGTCTTCTCGCCGTCGGCGTACGCGCGCAGCGGCGAGATGATCGGCGACAGCCCGACCACGCCCTTCAGCCCGGCGATGCCGTTGCCGTACGTGCCGACCGAGGCGGCGATGTGCCCGCCCGCCGAGAAGCCGACGACGACGTACTTGCTCGCGTCGAAGGCCCAGCGGTCGGCCTGCTTGCGTGCCAGGGCGATGGCGGCCAGCGCGTCGGTGCGCTGCGCCGGCCAGGCGGCCTCGCCGGAGAGGCGGTAGTTGAGGTTGAAGACCGTGTACCCGAGGTCGGCGTAGCTGCGGGTGATCTCCTTCATGTACTTCTTGTCGCCGCTCGACCACCAGCCGCCGTGGATCAGGAAGACGCCGGGGCGCTTCTGGCCGTCGGGCGTCCACCAGACGTCCATGTCCTGATGACGCTGGGAGCCATAGGAAAGGGTCTCCGTGGCCAGCCCGCCGAGACCGTCGGGGTCTGTGGGGTTGGTCACCACGGGCACGGGCGGCTCGGTCGCGAACGCGACGGCAGGTGTGAGCGCCACCGCAGCGAGCGCGAGCGCGCTCACCGTAACCGCTGTTCGCACGGCCTTCCTTTCCCCCATGCAGCATGGTCGGCCCCATTGTGGGGGAAGAGACCATTCCTTTGCATCTCGGTGACTATGAACATACGTCGGGCCGCATGTTGCCAGAATAAAGTGCTTCGGCGCCACTTGCGGGGAGGAAGATCGGGTGAACAGCGTGGATGACGTCCTGAGCGGCCTCGACCCGGAGCAGCGGGAGGTCGCCGAGGCGGTGCGCGGCCCCGTGTGCGTGCTGGCCGGCGCCGGCACGGGCAAGACGAGGGCGATCACCCATCGCATCGCCCACGCGGTGCGCACCGGGGTGGTCGACGCGCCGAGCGTGCTCGCGGTGACGTTCACCACCCGGGCGGCGGGGGAGTTGCGGCAGCGGCTGCGGGCGTTGGGGGCGCCGGGCGTCCAGGCCCGGACGTTCCACGCGGCCGCGTTGCGCCAGCTCACCTACTTCTGGCCCCGGGTGATCGGCGGCGAGGCCCCTTCGGTCATCGAGTCGAAGTTGCCGGTGCTGGTCGAAGCCTGCCGCCAGATCCGGAAAAATCCCGACCGGTCCGAGCTGCGGGACATCGCGGCCGAAGTCGAATGGGCCAAGGTCTCCCAGGTCGGCCCGGAAGACTACGTGGCCGCCGCCGCCAAGCACCACCGCACGCCGCCCGGCTCCCCGGAGGAGGTGGCCCGGCTCTACGAGGCGTACGAACGCATCCGCCGCGAACGCCACCTGGTCGACTTCGAGACCATCCTCGAACTGACCGCGGCCGTGATGACCGAGCACCAGGAGGTCGCGGCCCAGATCCGCCAGCAGTACCGCTACTTCGTCGTGGACGAGTTCCAGGACGTCAACCCGCTCCAGAAGCTCCTGCTCGACACCTGGCTCGGCGGCCGCGACGACATCTGCGTGGTCGGCGACCCCAACCAGACCATCTATTCGTTCACCGGCGCCAGCCCCCGCTACCTCACCAACTTCGCCGTCGAGCACCCGGGGGCCGCCGTCATCAGGCTGGTCCGCGACTACCGTTCCACCCCGCAGGTGGTGAACCTGGCCAACCTGGTGATCGCCAAGTCGAAGACCACCAACCGCCTCGAACTCATCGCCCAGCGCCCCGACGGCCCCAAACCGGTCTTCTCCGACTACGACGACGAGCCGGCCGAGGCCGCGGGCGTCGCGCGGGCGATCAGGAAGCTGATGGACAAGGGCGTGCCCTCGCGCGAGATCGCCGTGCTGTTCCGGGTCAACTCCCAGTCGGAGTCCTACGAGGAGGCCCTGTCCAAGGCCGAGATCCCGTACGTGCTGCGCGGCGCCGAGCGTTTCTTCGAGCGTCCGGAGGTGCGGCAGGCGGTCGTGCTGCTGCGCGGCGCCGCCCGGTCGGCCGCGGGCGAGCCGCTGGCCTCGGAGGTGCACCACATCCTGGCCGGGGTCGGACTGACCCCCTCCCCGCCCGGCGGCGGCAAGGCCAGGGAGAAGTGGGAGTCGCTGAAGGCGCTGGCCGACCTGGCCGAGGACATGGCCGCCGACGGCGCCGACCTGCCCGCTTTCGTCGCCGAGCTGGAACGCCGCGCCTCCGAGCAGCACGCGCCGCCGGTGGAGGGCGTCACGCTCGCCTCGCTGCACGCCGCCAAGGGCCTGGAGTGGGACGCGGTCTTCCTCGTCGGCGTCACCGACGGCATGATGCCGATCATCTACGCCGAGACCCCCGAGCAGATCGAGGAGGAGCGCCGCCTGCTCTACGTCGGCGTCACCCGCGCCCGCGAGCACCTGTCGCTGTCCTGGGCGCTGGCCCGCGCGCCCGGCGGGCGCAAGAGCCGCCGCCCTTCCCGCTTCCTCGACGGGCTCACCGGCCGCGCCTCGACGCCGCCCCGCATGAGCACCCCGGCCGGCGAACGCCGCCAGGTCGCCGCGCCGGTGAGCTGCCGGGTCTGCGCCAAGACGCTGGTGGCCGCCGCCGAGCAGAAGCTCGGCCGCTGCGCGACCTGCCCGGCCGACTACGACGAGGCCCTGCTCGAACGCCTCAAGGTCTGGCGCACGGCCACCGCCAAGGAGGCCAAGATCCCGCCGTACGTCGTCTTCACCGACGTCACCCTCCAGGCCATCGCCGAACGTGCGCCGGCCACCGAGCAGGAGCTGCTGTCGATCGCTGGCATCGGCCGGGTCAAGGTCGACCGCTACGGCGAGGCCGTCCTCGGCCTGTGCCGCGGGTGAGATCCCTCACGTACGGCCGGGCCCCTCACGCGTGTGACGTCCTTCGCCACCGGCCGAAACGATGGCCAGGCGGTTTTCCGCCAAGGCAGGGCGGGTTTGGGGGAACAGGCGGGGCACGTCAGACTTGTCCGTGGAATGTTCGTCTGTGAGGGGGCCCTGTGAACGAGGCGCTGAAGGAGCTGCTCGACCTGCTCGACCTTGAGCAGATCGAGCTGGACATCTTCCGGGGCAGAAGCCCGGAGGAGCGCATCCAGCGCGTCTTCGGCGGCCAGGTGGCCGCGCAGGCCCTCGTGGCGGCCGGCCGCACCGTCCCCAAGGACCGGCACGTCCACTCGCTGCACGCCTACTTCATCAGGCCGGGCGACCCGTCCATCCCCATCGTCTACAACGTCGAGCGCCTGCGCGACGGCCGGTCGTTCACCACCCGCCGGATCGTCGCCGTCCAGCACGGCAAGGCGATCTTCACGATGTCGGCCTCGTTCCACATCTTCGAGGAGGGCGTGGAGCACCAGGCGTCGGTGGCGCCGGTCGTGCCCGCCCCCGAGACGTTGCCGACGTTCCAGAACAGGATGTCGGAGGTGCTGGGCGACCACCCCGAGCTGCGGGAATGGCTCTCGCGCCCGCGGCCCGTGGACGCCCGCTACGTCTCGCCGCTGACGTGGGAGGCGCACCTGAACCCTGAGCTGCGTAGCGCCCAGACCAACGTGTGGTTCCGCTACGACGCCGATCTGCCGGACGACCCGCTGCTGCACGTCGTCCTGGCCGCCTACGCCTCCGACTTCACCCTCGTGGACACGATCCTGCTGGCCCACGGGATGGCCTGGGGAGCCTCGAACGTCATCGGCGCGTCCCTCGACCACGCGATGTGGTTCCACCGCCCGTTCCGGGCCGACGACTGGCTCCTGTACGCCCAGGAGGCCCCCTGGTCGGCGGGCGCCCGGGGCCTGGCGCGCGGCGAGATGTTCACCGCGTCGGGCGAGCTGGTGGTCTCCGTCGTCCAGGAGGCGATGATCCGCGTGGCGAAGTAGTCGCGTCACAGCGGGTTGTGACACCGTGGTTGTGTCACAAAATCGCAGGTAGAAAATATGTTGCCCCTTCCCGGCTTCCCGGTTTAGGGTCATGGACAAGCGAGTCGGACACTCCTGTTTCCGACGATCAAATGAGTGGAGGTGAGCCCCGGTGATGAGCATCAAGATGTCGGCCACGCAGTGGCTCGCTTCCGCACGCCGTGACTCGGTGAGGCTCGCCGATGGGCCGGCCAAGCTGCGGCAGGAGAAGTCTGCCCGTATCCAGGCCCCCGCCTTCCGCGCGAGGGCTCACGCGGGTGTCGCCGCTCCGCAAGGCGTTCCTGTCTATGGCGCAGGTATCGCTGCCCCGACCAACCAGCTCACCAAGGGTGGACTGTGCGGTCCGCAACCCTGGAGGGATGCTCCGGTCATAACCTGACCGGCACATAGCAGCCCCCAGGCCGCGGATCCGCACACAGGATCCGCGGCCTCTTTGTTTTTCCGCGATCCCCGACCACCTCCGAGGTGCCCGACCAAGATCAAAAAGCTCGATCAAAAGGAGAAGCAGATGGGGGCGAAGACGATCATGGACCTGATCGACGAAGCCAAGATCCCCTGTCGTACCGACCCTGACCTGTGGTTCGCAGAGTCACCCGAGGACGTCGAGTTCGCCAAGGCTCTCTGTGGCGGCTGCCCGATCCAGCAGGCCTGCCTGGCCCGCGCGCTGGAGCGCGAGGAGCCCTGGGGAGTCTGGGGCGGCGAACTGATCCTCAGGGGAACGGTTGTTCCCCGCAAGCGTCCGCGCGGGCGTCCCCGCAAGCACCCGGTCGCTGCCTGACCACCTTCCGGCCCTACGAACAAGAAAGAACCAGAACACCGATGAACACTTCTTCCACCAGGAGCCTGGCCGTGCCGTATCTGTTTCATGACTTGGTGAACGACCGAATACAAACTCTCCACCGAGAGGCGGAGGAGCAGCGTCTCATCCTGCGCGTAAGCCGCGTACAGCGGGCGCGACGCGAGGTCAAGCGGGCCAACGACCGCTTGCGAAGGGCGCTGGGTCAGCAGATGTGATCGCGGAGGTCCTGCCGCCGGCGCAGGATCTCCTGATCTTCACCTGCACCAGAAGAGCCGGGCGCACCCAGCGCCCGGCTCTTTCCATGTGACTGCTTCTGCACCGACCTCCGTCACGCGCCGGTGCAGGGCGATTCCTTCAAGACCTCCGCCTCTGTCACGCGCCATGAGGTCGGGGGTGGTTCTTCCGAGCGCCTCTCTGTACCGGCCTCCGTCACGCGCCGTCTGGCCGCCGGGCTTCACCCCGATCCGCAACCCAGGGCCTTGGCGCGTTTGTGATCCCGTTGGGCGGCCTTCTTGAGGGGCGGCAACCGGGCCTTCCGGCTTTGGGGCCCCATCGCCCTTGTGCGGAGCTGAAGGGGTACGGGCCCGCTGTGAGCTGGGAGTCCTGCGGCGCGTCCCGCCCTCCGAGCGACGTACGATGGCCCATGTGACCAGCAGACCCGCCGAAGCGCAGCACCTGCGTGACCTCGCCCTGCTGCGCCGCGTCCGCGACCGCATCGACCGCGACTACGCCCAACCGCTCGACGTCGAGGCCCTGGCCCGCGGCGTGAACATGTCGGCCGGCCACCTGAGCCGCGAGTTCCGCCGCGCGTACGGCGAGGCCCCGTACGGCTACCTGATGACCCGCCGCATCGAACGCGCGATGGCGCTCCTGCGCCGCGGTGACATGAGCGTCACCGAGGTCTGTTTCGCGGTCGGCTGTTCCTCGCTGGGCAGCTTCAGCACCCGCTTCGCCGAACTGGTCGGCGTACCCCCCAGCGTCTACCGCCGCCGCGCGGCGAGCGCGACCGCGGGCATGCCGTCGTGCGTGGCCAAACAGGTGACCAGACCCATCAGGAACCGAGAGACCGCGCTTACCTGACCCCAATTAGCGTGACTTCCATGGACATCACCATCCACTCCAGCTTCCTCCCACAGACCGACCCGGAAGCCTCCCTGACCTTCTACCGCGACGTCCTCGGCTTCGAGGTCCGCAACGACGTCGGCTACAAGGGGATGCGCTGGCTCACGGTCGGCCCGGCCGGGCAGCCGGACACCTCCATCGTCCTGCAACCACCGGTCGCGAACGGCTACGGCATCACCGACGACGAACGCCGCACCATCACCGAGATGATGGCCAAAGGCACCTTCGCCGGCGTGAACCTCGCCACCACCGACCTCGACGCCACGTTCCAACGACTGAAGGCCAACGGCGCCGAGATCGTCCAGGAACCGATGGACCAGCCGTACGGCGTTCGCGACTGCGCCGTACGCGATCCTTCCGGCAACCTGATCCGCATCCAGGAACGCCGCTCCTGACCCGCACTCGGCACCGTCGCCCCGGGCGCGTCCTTGAGGCCGTCCCCTGCCCCACGTGCAGGAACGTCACCCCAGCGATGGCCTCGCCGCGCGCAACACCCTTCCGAGGCTCCGCCTGCGACCAAGCGTCCAGAGACGGCGTCTCAAGGGGATCCGCCACCTCCGCGCCCCAACCCGTACGGACCTCACAAGGACCAGCCGAGCCCAGACGAACGGCCACCCTCTCCCTGCCCATGACACGATGGCGACATGATCCTTATCCGAAGGGACGATGCCGCGTAGGTCACCAGGCGTCGTGCGCGCCATGCATCGTCCAGGGGCTCAGGCTCCGAAGCCCGGCGGCCACCTTGACGCCACTGGTCCCGGAGCGAGGACGTCCGGAGGCGATGGCCCCCGTCGACCACCCGGGCGCTTGAGCGTCATGACGAGTTCCTGCGCGGTTGCTGCTTCCGCGCAGAGCGGCAGTTGGGTGCCTGGTGGTGACGGAGGCCGCACGAACAGACCTGAACGGCCGATCACAGACGGCCTGCCGTGGACCTGGGCATGCCGCCACGCGCGGTGACCGGCGAACCCCACGAAGATGGGCTGCCGCATGGCCCTCGACCAAGATCTCGGACAAGTCCCAGATGTGTGCGTGTCAAACGCTCTTCAGAACACGATCAAGTGCCGCCCGGCCCGCAGGTCCCCAGTGCGGCTTGCCGCCGGGAAGGCCCCGATCTCCGTTCTGTCCCATGAGCACCAGGAAGAGGCTCTTCATGGCGGCCAGCCCGCGGGCGCGCCGGATCGCCGCCTCGTCCGCACGCCCGTACCTGTCGAAGAACCGTGAGGCCGTGCCCGCGGGCAGCAGCACCCATGCGGCGGCGAGATCCCACGCCGGATCACCGGCGAACATGGCACCGAAGTCGATGACGCCCGAGAGCGTTCCGTCCGAGACGACGACGTTCGCGGGATGAAGGTCGCCATGCACCCACACCGGCGGCCCCTCCCACGCGTGGGCCGCAACGGCGTCGGCCCAGACGGCCCGGACGTCGGCAGCGATGTCGTCGAGGGCAACGGCCTGGAGGAAGTTCTCGAAGCCGTCCGTGCAGTCCCTGGGATGGGCGCCGAGGTCCGTACTGATCGGCGCCTCGGCGGGCGCCTCCACATGGAGTGCCTTGAGGAAGTCCGCCAGTGTGTCGGCCGCGTGGGCGCCGCGGCTGATCGAGCCGTGGTCCAGCGGCTCGCCGGGAACCCACGTCATCACGGTCCAGTGCTTGGGGAAGCGCTCGGACGGTTCGCCGAACCGGACCGGGTTCGGCACCGGGAGCGGCAGGCGCGGGGCCAGTACGGGCAACCACCGCCGCTCGTTGAGCTGGAGCTCCGGGGTGGGGTCCATGCGCTGCATGCGCACGACCAACTCGTCGCCGAGGCGCCACATCTGGTTGCCCCAACCGCCCACCACCTCGCGGATGGCCAGCCCCGCAAGGTCTGGATGTTGCTCCTGCAGCAAGTCGCGGACCAAATCTGCGGTGATCTCGATCTCGGTGTCGGTCATGCGAAGTCACAGTACCGAGGCGTCAGGCGGACCGGCTCTCGCTCAGGAGAAGCAGACATGTGCAAGTCGGCAAGGGTCACGTGCATGCCGCAGGAGCCGGGCTCGCCCCGACGACCGTCGAAGTGCTCCACGAACTCCTGCCCGGCGGTGCGTCGGTTCCTTGACGCATCCCCAACAGGCCCCAGCAAGACGGCCGGTCGGAGTCCTTCGAAGCACACTCCACCCAACAGAGCACCCCACTCTCCCCCGAGCGAGAGCGCCGTCCAGGTCAGCCGATCGCCAGAGCCTCGTCGTTCGGGTCGTCGGCGAAGCCCGGGACCCAGCGGATCACCTCGTCACGGAAGCGGGCCGTCGTGCCCAGCTGGCAGAGGACGCCGACGCCGGCCGCATGCACCCGGTGGATGAGCACGTACGACGGCGGCAGGTTGAGCTGGCGGACCACGTTCGTCGGCCGGAGATCCGCGACGCTGGCGGCCTGGGCCTGCAGCCACTCCCGGCTGAAGGTGAACTCCTCCACCGCCGTCGGCTCCACGTACGGTGCCAGGAAACCACGCAGGGCGTCGGCATCGATGTCGATGTCCTCGCGGATGAAGCCCTCCTCGCGCAGACCCGTCATCACCGTGCCCATGTCGCCCTGGTTGAAGATGCGCGTGAGCTGCCCGAAGACCTTCGGATACCCCTCAGGCAGACGGTTGACCGCGCCGAAGTCGAGGACGCCGAGCTTGCCGTTGGCCAGGACGCGGAAGTTACCCGGATGAGGATCGGCGTGCAGCATGCCGACCCGGGCGGGGGAGCAGAACAGGAACCGGACGAACAGCAGCCCCGCATGATCACGCTCCTCCTTGCTGCCCTCGGAGATCACCCGCGACAGGGGAGTGCCGTCCATCCACTCGCTGACCAGCACCATCTCGTTGGCCGCCACCACGTCAGGGACGTGGAAGTCGGGATCGCCGTTGAACTCCAGCGCGAAGGCGTGCTGGGCCTCGGCCTCGCGAAGGTAGTCGAGCTCCTCGGCGATCCGCTCGCGCAGCTCGGCCAGCAGCGCCTTCATGTCAAGGCCCGGCAGCAGCGCCCCGAACATCTTGCCCAGCCGGGCCAGCTGGGTGAAGTCGCCGAGCAGCGCCTTGCCCGCCCCCGGGTACTGGATCTTGACGGCCACCTCGCGCCCGTCGTTCCAGACGGCCTTGTGCACCTGGCCGATCGAGGCGGCGGCCGTGGGCCGGTCGTCGAACGAGAGGAAGTGCTTGCGCCAATCGTCCCCCAGCTGCTCGGTGAGCACCTTGTGGACGGTGGCGACCGGAAGCGGAGGGGCGGCGTCCTGGAGTTTCGTCAAGGTCGCCCGGTAGGGGCCGACGATCTCCGGCGGAAGCGCCGCCTCGAAGATCGACAATGCCTGCCCGAGCTTCATCGCCCCGCCCTTGAGCTCGCCGAGCACCTTGAAGATCTGTTCGGCAGTACGCTGCTGAACCTCCTGGGCCACGATTTCTGCTGATTTGCCGCCGATGCGCTTGCCCAGGCCGAGGGCGGCCCGCCCGGCGAACCCGAGCGGAAGGGTGGCCAACTTGGCAGAGCGGGTGACTGCCCGGCGCGGAAGATCGCTCACACTCATGCGCGGAACCTCTCCCGAGATGCCGCTTCCCCCCTTCGTGGTCGTCCCCTGAGCACGTCAGTCGCTGGTAGGTGACATGTCCATTGTTAGCGAATAAGGATTGTTTCGCATACAACGACATTGCGGATGACTGCTCCACGACCGCGTTTTCCAGCACCAATCAGGCATTACGTCCATTGTGCCGTTCGTCACAGAGGACGCACGGCCTTCGAGATGAGCAAGCGCATGGCCGGTCGCCGCGGCCGCGACGAGCGTGGCGAGAGTCGTGTCGCAGGCGATCTCCCCGGGCGGATAGCCCCCCAGCCGGGCGGTGACGATCGGCCAGGCGGGGTCGTGATCCCGGCGCGTCAGGTCGAGACAGTGCAGGCACGTCGTCTCCCCCGGAAGCACCAGCGGGCCGACGGACCCGTGCCCCTCGAAGGCCGACGCCAGCAGATGCGGGATGCCGAAGTCGGCCAGCTCGTTGACCAGCACCCCGTCAAGAGGCCCGACGGGCGCCAGGACGACGAGATCGGGACGCGCGGTCCCGTCCCCCAGATGAGGAGCGCCGGCCAGAACGTTCGAGGACGGGACGACATCCTGACCCACCTCAGGCACGCCCCGCTCCTCCACCCCCGGCGAGGAGGGCGGCCCAGCAGGGGAGACACGGGCGCCGCCGGTACGAGGCGACGCGCCGTCCGAGCGCATCGGCCGAGCAGCGGTGCCGGCCGCCGCGATACCCGGCCGCCTGGGCGGGACGCCGACATCCCCGGACGATGCAGGAACCTTGCGCACAGGTCGGCCCCCACCGGACGGCGCCGCGCTCCGAACCGTTGGCTGCGAGGACGAGGTGCGACTTCGTGCCCGGCCCCCGCCCCCGCCCCCGCCCCCGCCCCCGCCCCCGCCCCCGCCCCCGGCC
>NZ_JBFAOV010000051.1:0-47545 GCF_040675375.1 Nonomuraea sp. NPDC049607 | reverse complement strand
CGGTCTCCTACCGGCAGGGCACGCTGTGGCTCAGCCCCGACGAGCTCGCCGCGATGCTGACCGACCTGCTGGCGGTCCTGGGCGGCCGCCTGGGCCGGCGCCCGCGTCACCCGCTGGATCGACCAGAGCGGCCTGGACGACTTCCTGGGCGGCCTGTTCTGACCCCGGGCCCTGGGCGCGCGGACCGCATCCGGCCCTCGCGCCCAGGGCTCACCCCGCCGTCGCGGCCTGCGGCCCGTCGTGGGCCGAGGCGAAGGCGAGCAGGGACGCAGCCGTCCGGGCCGGGTCCTCCAGCATGGGGGAGTGCCCGGTCCCGGGCAGCAGTTCGACGGTCACGCCAGGGACCGTCCGGTAGTCGGCGGCCGAGGACGAGCGCCATCTCCGGTCGTCCTGGCCGAAGAGCACCAGCAGCGGCTTGCCGAGATACTGTCCCCGCCTGCCCACCCTGCGGGCTTGTACGAATGTTCCCGGTAAGGCGGGGTCCCGGCCGGTTGGCCGTCCGGCGGGGTCTCGGCCGGTTCGCGATCAGGCGGGGTTCGGGCGGTCGCGGTCAGGCCACGTCCCGGCGCAGCGGTCTCAGGACGGCGGCCGTGCTCGCCAGCGCCGCGTACGCCAGCAGGACCAGCGCCCCGGCGGCCGGTGACAGCAGCCGGACCGGCTCGCTGGACAACTGCGCGGCCAGCGCGTCGGCCACGGCGGTGAAGTCGGTCAGCGCCGAGGTGGCGCCGCCGGGCAGCCACGGGTACAGCTCCCGCACCCCGGGGATCATGATCAGCGCCAGTTCGCCGCCGTACAGGTAGCCGATCACCACGCACAGCGCGGCGACCTGGTTGCGGATCAGCGCGCCCAGGCCCACGCCGAGCACCACGTAGACCGCCATCGCCACCCCCAGCCGGGCCAGCAGCGCCACGATCGTCCCGGCCGGCAGCCCCAGCTCGACGCCGCGGGCCGCGGCCACGCCGAACAGCGCCGCCCCCGCCGTGAGGGCCAGCACCAGCCCGTACGCCAGGCCCGCCACGGCGTGGGCGGCGAGCTTGGCCACCAGCACCCGCCAGCGGTCCGGCGCGAACAGGAACGTGAAGTTCACCGTGCGATGCCGGTACTCCGACGTCACGGCGAGCGTCCCGGCGGCGGCCGGCACGAAGGCCGTGAACCCCAGGAACCCCAGGACGGCCCGCACCCCCGCCTCGGTGTCCAGCCCCGGCATCGGCGGCTCGAAGTTCTCCGGCCCGACCACGGCCAGCAGCCCGATCAGCCCGCCGCCGAGCAGGACGGCCACCAGCGGCATGCCCCACCACATCCGCGTGGCCAGCAACCGGCGGAACTCGGCCCGCACGAAACCCCTCACACGCCCGCCCTCCCACTCGCGCCCCGCTCCCGCGGGCCCGCCCCTGCACTCCCGTCGGCCCGCTCTCCCGGGCCTGTCCCTTCGCTCCCGTCCGCCCGCTCCCGCGCCCCCTCGCCGGTGAGTCCGAGGAAGAGACGTTCCAGGGTCGGGCGTTCGGTGGTCAGGCCGTGTACCGGCAGGCCGTGGGCCGCGGCCAGGGCGGCGACCCGCGCCGGATCGAGGCCGCGGACCCGCAGGTCGTGCGGCCCGGCCGGCTCCACCAGCTCGGCCTCGCCCGCCAGGACCGCGCGCAGGGCGGCGGCGTCGGGGGTGCGCACCAGCACGTCCGGCTCGGCGCCGCACAGCTCGCGCAGGCGGCCGGCGGCCAGCAGCCGCCCCCGCCCGATGACCACCACGTCGTCGGCGACCTGCTCCACCTCGGCCAGCACGTGACTGGAGACCAGGACGGCACGGCCCTCGGCGGCCATGCCGCGCAGGAACGAGCGCAGCCACGCCGCGCCCTCGGGGTCCAGGCCGTTGCCCGGCTCGTCGAGCAGCAGCACGCGGGGGTCGCCGAGCAGGGCGGTGGCCAGGTTGAGCCGCTGCCGCATCCCGGTGGACAGGGCGCCGGTCGCCCGCCCGGCGGCCCCCGCCAGGCCCACCAGGCCCAGCAGGTCGCCGACCCGGCGATCGGGATGGCCGCCCATCGCGGCGTAGATCCGCAGGTGGTCCCTGACCGAGTGCCGGGGATGGAAGGAGGCGGCGTCGAACGTCGCGCCCACCACGGTGGTCGGGCGCGGGAGGTCGCGGTAGCGCCGGCCGCCGATCGTCACGACGCCGCGGGTGGGGGTGACGTGGCCGACCATCATGCGCATCGTCGTGGTCTTCCCGGCGCCGTTGAGGCCGAGGAACGCGGTGACCGCGCCCGGCCTGACCGTGAAGCTGAGGTCGTCGACGGCGGTCAGCTCGCCGTACCGCTTGGTCAGGCCGCTGACCTCGACGCCGGTCACGTGACCACGGCCTGTACGGCGGCGGCGACCCGTCCGGCGTCGGGGACCGAGACGACCACCTCGTCGAACTCGCCGCCGGCCCCCGCGCGGTCCAGCAGCAGGTGCACCGCAGGCGTGTCACGGGTGACCGACACGAGCTGCCGCCGCCCCCCGAACAGCCCCCACACCCCGATCTTGACGTGGCCCGCCACGCTCAGCCCCTTCCGCGCGCCGCGCGGGACGCGCAACGGCTCACCGGCGACCCGCACCTCCCGCACGGATGCGAGCGGGAACGTGTACCGGCCGTGACCGGTGAGGAACCGCTCCCAGGGGCCGAAGACGATCGTGACCAGACCCTCGTTGACCATTACCGTTGCCACAGCTCAGCCTTCCTTCAGGGGGAGCAGGACCGTCGCCAGCAAGCGCGGCGTACGCCCCCCTCCCGGCTCGTTCGCCAGCAGGGGCCGCACCAGTTCGGCGAATCCCTGGGCGAAGGCGACGAACTCCTCGTCGTCCAGGTGGAGCACCATCTGCTGGTAGCCGGCGCCGTCGGCGGCCAGATCGACGCGCTCCCGGTCGAGATAGCGGGAGAACTCCGACAGCAGGCTCCCGGCGAACGCGGTGAACCACCGGGCGTGGTCCTCCGCCGTCGCCGTCGCCAGCGCCTCGGGGGACGGCGTCAGGCCGCCCTCGGGCACCGCGTACACCCGTTCGGTCGCTCCGCCGACCTTGTGCTCCTCGACCACCTCCAGCATCCCGGCCTTGGCCAGCGTCGCGATCTGCCGGTAGAGCGTCGCCTGCGGCACGTCGGGCAGCAGGCCCGCCAGGCCGGAGGCCGTACGGCGGCCCCCGGCGACGGCGCGCAGGATGCGGATCCGCACGGGATGCAGCGCCAGCTCGGCCCAGCGCTCTGTCGAGGTCGTCACACGCAAGACGTTATCACTATCGAGAATGAGAATGACAACTCTGGCGTGTTTCCGCATGTCACAGGCCCGGTGGGGGTAGATGGCGGCTGAGGGGGACCCGTGATGGGAGCGTCGGTCGACTACCAGGCGGCATTCGAGGCACTGCCGTGTCCCTGCATGGTGCTCACCCGCGGCGGGGTCGTGCTCGCCGTCAACGACGCCTACCTGCGGATGACCGGCCAGGACCGGGCGGAGGTCATCGGCCGCGCCCTGCTGGGCGAGGCCCCGGTCCTGGCGGACCTGAGCGCGTCCGGGGCGGCGAAGGTGCGTGCCTCGCTGGAGCGGGTGGCCGGGGCCGGCGTCGGCGACGTCGTGCCGCTGCTGCGGGACGACTGGGACCCGCCCGACCAGCGCCACTGGCGCCTCACGCAGGCCCCGGTGCTCGACCCGTCGGGGGACGTGAAGGAGATCGTCGTCGTCTTCGGGGAGGTCAGCGGCCCGCTCGAATCCCGGCGTGCCGCGCCGGGCCCCACCGGCGGCCGGGTCTCCGGGCCGCTGAAGCCCAACGCGCTGCTCCACCAGGCCTACCGCCAGGAGCAGCAGAAGGTGTCGATGCTGCACGAGACGATCGAGCACCAGCAGCGGTTCGTCTTCGACGCCGCCCACGACCTGCGTAACCCGATCGCCGGCCTGCTGACCGAGCTGGAGGAGGCGCTGTCCGACCCCGGCGCCGACCTCCGCCGCACTCTGCACAGCCTGCACCGCGACGCCGAACGCCTCAACGACATCGTCGGCGACCTGCTCGCCCTGGCCCGCCTCTACACGGCCCCGCCGCCCGGCGCCGACCTCGTCGACCTCGCCCGCCTGGTCGTGGAGGAGCTGGACGCCCATCCGCCGAGCGCGTCCGTCCTGACGCGGCTGGAGGAGAACGTGGTGGTCCGCGCCTCGCGGGTGCGGCTGGCCCGGCTGCTGTCCAACCTGGTGGCCAACGCCGAGCGCCACACCACCAGCAGGATCGAGTTCGTGGTCGCCGCCGCGCCGCCGTACGCCGTCCTGGAGGTGCTCGACGACGGGCCCGGCATCCCGCCCGAGGAGCGGGAACGCATCTTCCACCGGCTGTACCGCGAGGAGCAGGCGCGCTCGCTGGACGCCGGCGGCTCCGGCTTCGGCCTGCCCATCGCCCGCGAGATCGCCCACGCCTACGGGGGCGACCTCTTCGTGGCCGACCATCAGGGCGGCGCCCGCTTCGTCCTGAGGCTCCCGCTGGCGACCTGACCGTCCGCCGGACCCCAGGACTTATGCCGACGCACGGTCATAAGTCAGTCTCCAGCCGTCGAAGATAGACTTGGGGTCCTCTGAAGTGGCTGCCGTCATCGGCGGAGAGGCTGGTGTTGACTCTGGACACGCTCAACGGCGCGACGGCGGGGGCCGGCGCGCTGCTCTCCCTGCTACGGGAAGGGCCTCCGCGCACCCGGACCGAGCTGGTCCAGCTCACCGGCCTGGCCAGGTCCACCGTGTCCCTGCGCCTCGACGCGCTGCTGCGGCACCGCTGGGTGCTGCCCGCCGACGACGTCGTCTCCTCGGGCGGGCGGCCGGCGGCCATGTTCGCCTTCAACCGCACCGCGCGGCTCGTCCTCGCCGCCGACCTGGGCGTCATGCACGAGCGGGTCGCGATCACCGACCTCGGCGGCACGGTGCTGGCCGAGCGCACCGCCGACGCGCCGATCGACCGGGGCCCGGAGGCGGCGCTCGGGCGGCTCGTCCGGACGTTCACCGACCTGCTCGACGAGAGCGGCCGCGACCTGGCCGACGTGTGCGGGGCGGGCATCGGCCTGCCGGGCCCGGTCGAGTACTCGACCGGGCGCCCGGTCAACCCGCCGCTCATGCCCGGCTGGGACCGCTTCCCGGTGCCGGAGTGGCTGGGGGAGCGGCTGGGCGTGCCGGTCCTCGTGGACAACGACGTCAACATCATGGCGCTCGGCGAGCACCGCGCCGGGCGGCAGCAGACCGGCCAGCTCGTCTTCGTCAAGATCGGCACGGGCATCGGCTGCGGCGTGATCTCCGACGGCCGCCTCCACCGGGGCGCCCAGGGCGCGGCGGGCGACATCGGGCACATCCGCGTCGCCACCGCCGACGACGACGTGCTGTGCCACTGCGGCAACGTGGGCTGCCTGGAGGCCCTGGCGGGCGGGGCCGCGCTGGCCGCCCGGATCGCGGCGACGGGCGTGCCCGCCACCGGCGGCCGGGACGTCGTCGCGCTGCTGCGCGCGGGCAACCGCGACGCCGCCCAGCTCGTCCGGCAGGCCGGGCGGGAGATCGGCGACGTGCTGGCCACGATCGTGAACTTCTTCAACCCGGCCGCCATCGTGATCGGCGGCGACCTGGCCGACGCCGGTGAGCACCTGCTCGCGGGCGTCCGCGAGGCCATCTACAAACGTTCGCTCCCGCTGGCCACCCAGCACCTGCGCATCCAGGGCAGCGAGCTGGGCGACCGGGCCGGCGTCATCGGGGCGGCCGTCATGGTGCTGGAGCACGTCCTGGCCCCGGAGGCGGTGGACAGCGCCCTCGCCGGCTGACGTCCACGCCCGAAGCCCCGCCCCGCGTCCGTCGCGCAGGGCGGGGCTTCGCCGTTCCGGCCAGGGCGTCAACTCGTTACGTCTAGGACTTAACAGACTTTCGTTGACAATCATCAAAAGTGACATCTAATGTCCCGAGCTACGAAGGTTCTTCGATCGTCCGCCAATGGAACCCTCCTTCCCGGCCCACCCCCCACGGAAAGGGAACCTCCGCGATGCCCCCCAGCGGATCCACCCGCCTGTCCCGATGGACGGCGCGGACCAGCGCCCTGATCCTGGCCATGTCGGGCACGGTCGTGCTCACCGTGGCCGCCCCGCCCGCCCAGGCCCACGCCGCCATCGACCCCGCCGACTACCAGCGCGTCGAGCTGGCCAAGGGCGTCGCCGAGATGGGCGAGCCGATGACCATGGCGGTGCTGCCCGACCTGTCGGTGCTGCACACCGCGCGCGACGGCACGCTGCGCCGCACCGACGCGCGGGGACAGACCGGCGTGGTCGGCACGCTGTCCGTCTACACCCACGACGAGGAGGGGTTACAGGGCGTCGCCGTGGACCCCGGCTTCGCCACCAACCGGACCATCTACCTCTACTACGCCCCCCGACTGAGCACGCCGTCCGGCGACGCGCCCGCGACCGGCACCGACTGGTCGGCCTGGCAGGGCGTCAACCGCCTGGCCAGGTTCACCGTCAAGCCCGACTGGACGCTCGACCTGGCCTCGCAGCGGACCGTGCTCGACGTGGCCGCCGACCGCGGCATGTGCTGCCACGTCGGCGGCGACATGGACTTCGACGCCCAGGGCAACCTCTACCTGTCTACCGGCGACGACTCCAACCCCTTCGACTCCTCCGGCTACGCCCCCATCGACGAGCGGCCCGACCGCAACCCCGTCTACGACGCCCAGCGCAGCGCCGGCAACACCAACGACCTGCGCGGCAAGATCCTGCGCATCAAGGTCGATCCGGCGGACGGCACCTACACGATCCCCTCGGGCAACCTCTTCCCGCCGGGCACCGCGAGGACCAGGCCCGAGATCTACGCCATGGGCTTCCGCAACCCGTTCAGGATGACCGTGGACAAGGCCACCGGCGTCGTCTACGTCGGCGACTACGGCCCCGACGCCGGCAGCAGCGACCCGGGCCGCGGGCCCGCCGGGCAGGTCGAGTTCGACCGCGTCACCGGCCCCGGCAACTACGGCTGGCCGTACTGCACCGGGACCAACACCCTGGCCGAGACCTACAACGAGTACGCCTTCCCCTCAGGGCCCTCCGGCCAGAAGTACGACTGCGCCGCCGGCGGCCCGGCCAACGACTCGCCGCGCAACACCGGCCTGGCCAAGCTCCCGCCCGCCAAGCCCGCCTGGATCAGGTACGGCGGCGACGCCGGCTCGCCGCCGGAGTTCGGCAGCGGCTCGGAGTCGCCGATGGGCGGCCCGGTCTACCGCTACGACGCCGCCCTGAACTCCGCCGTCAAGTTCCCGCAGGACCTCGACGGGCACTTCTTCGCCGGCGAGTTCGGCCGCAAGTGGATCAAGGCGATCGACCTGGCCGCCGACGGCACCCGCGGCGAGATCGCCGCCTTCCCCTGGACCGGCACGCAGGTCATGGACCTGGCGTTCGGCCCCGACGGCGCCCTCTACGTCCTCGACTACGGCTCCGGCTACTTCGGCGGCGACGCCAACTCCGCCCTCTACCGCGTCGAGTACATCAAGGACAGGAACCGCTCGCCGGTCGCGGTCGCCACGGCCGACAGGACGTCCGGGAAACTTCCGCTCACCGTGGCCTTCTCCAGCGCCGGCTCCGCCGACCCCGAGGGCGGCGCGCTCACCTACGCCTGGGACTTCGGCGACGGCACCACCTCCACCGCCCCGAACCCCACCAAGACCTACACCGCCGAGGGACAGTTCTCCGCCACGCTCACCGTGCGCGACCCCCAGGGCAACTCCGGCACGGCCGGCGTGGTCGTCACGGCCGGCAACACTGCCCCCACCGTGACCATCGGCGCGCCCGCCGCCGGGACGCTGTTCACCTGGGGCGACACCGTGCCCTTCACGATCGGGGTGACCGACCCCGAGGACACCACGGTCGACTGCGCCAAGGTCCGGATGACGTACGTGCTCGGCCACGACAGCCACGGCCACCAGATCACCTCCAAGAACGGCTGCGCGGGCGAGCTGACGATCCCGGTCGACGGCGAGCACGACGACGCGGCCAACATCTTCGCCGTCTTCGACGCCGAGTACACCGACAAGGGCGGCCTGACCACCCACACCCAGAACGTCCTGCAACCGCGCCACCGCCAGGCCGAGCACTACACGACGATGTCCGGCGTCTCGCAGATCTCCAAGGCGGCCGCCCACGGCGGCAGGACGGTCGGCGACGTGCACAACGGCGACTGGATCGCCTTCAGGCCCTACCGGCTCGACGACGCCAGGACGTTCCGGGCCCGGGTCTCCTCCGGCGGCGTCGGCGGCTCCATCGAGGTGCGCGCCGGCTCGCCGACCGGGCCCCTGCTCGGCAAGGCCGCCGTCCCGGTGACGGGCGGCTGGGAGACCTTCACCGACGTGCAGGCCCCGCTGACCGGCGCGACGGCCGCGACCACCACGCTCTACCTGGTCTTCACCGGCGGCGCCGGGGCGCTGTTCGACCTCGACGACTTCACCCTGGCCAAGGAGGCGATCGCCACCGGCCCGATCCACGCCGCCGACGGCAGATGCGTGGACGTCGCCGGAGCCGCCACCGCCGACGGCACCAAGGTCCAGCTCTACTCCTGCAACGGTACGAACGCCCAGAACTGGGCCATCGACGGCCAGACCGTCAAGGCGCTCGGCAAGTGCCTGGACGTGGCCGGGGCCGACAGCGCGGACGGCACCAAGGTGCAGATCTACACCTGCAACGGCACCGGCGCGCAGAAGTGGACCGCCGAGGGCGGCGCGCTGAAGGCGCTCGGCAAGTGCCTCGACGCCACCGACCCGGCCCAGCTCGTCATCCGGACGTGCAACGGCGGCGCGCCGCAGAGGTTCACCACGGCCACCCCGGCCGCCGGTGGCTCCGCCGTCCTGGTCTTCTCCCGGACGGCCGGGTTCCGGCACGACTCGATCGCGGCGGGCGTCCAGGCGATCAGGGACCTCGGGTTCGCCGTGACCGCCACCGAGGACCCGGCGGCGTTCACCGCGGCGAACCTGGCCGCCTACAAGGCGGTCGTCTTCCTCAACACCACCGGCGACGTGCTCGACGCCACGCAGCAGGCCGCGTTCGAGGCGTACGTCAAGGCGGGCGGCGGCTACGCCGGCATCCACGCGGCGGCCGACACCGAGTACGACTGGCCCTGGTACGGCGGCCTCGTCGGCGCCTGGTTCGCCGCCCACCCGGCGGTGCAGAAGGCCACGGTCAAGGTCGAGGACCGGGCGCACCCGGCCACCGCCCACCTGGACGCCTCCTGGCCGCGCACCGACGAGTGGTACGACTACCGGACCAACGCCAGGACCGGCGCCCACGTCCTGGCGACCCTGGACGAGTCGACGTACTCGGGCGGCACGATGGGCGCCGACCACCCGATCGCCTGGTGCAAGCCGTACGACGGGGGACGCTCCTTCTACACCGGCGGCGGGCACACCGCGGAGTCCTTCGCCGAGCCCGCCTTCCGGCAGCACCTGCGCGGCGGCCTCGCCTACGCCACGGGCCAGGCCAAGGCCGACTGCCGCCCCGAGACCGGCTACACCACCCTCTACAACGGCTCGACCACCGGCTGGGAGCAGGCCGGGCCGGGCGGGTTCGCCAACTCCGGCGGCACGCTGACCTCGCAGGGCGGCATGGGCCTGTTCTGGTACAAGGCCAAGGAGTACACCGCCTCCTACTCGCTCAAGCTCGACTGGAAGCTGGCCGGCGACGACAACTCCGGCGTCTTCGTCGGCTTCCCGCCCTCGACCGACCCGTCCTCGGCGGTGAACAACGGCTACGAGATCCAGATCGACGCCACCGACGCCCCGGAGAAGACCACCGGCTCGGTCTACGGCTTCAAGGCCGCCGACACCGCCGCCTGCGACGCCGCGCTGAACCCGCCGGGGGAGTGGAACACCTACGAGATCCGGGTCGAGGGCGAACGCCTGCAGGTCTTCCTCAACGGCGTGAAGATCAACGACTTCACCAACACCGACCCCGCCCGCTCGCTGAAGAACGGGCACATCGGCCTCCAGAACCACAGCGACGGCGACGAGGTGTCCTTCCGCAACATCCGCGTCAAGGACCTCGGGCCGCCCACCGGGGACTCCGTCGTCCAGGCGGAGACCTGGACGCAGGCGTCCGGCGTGGCCACCTACCCGCACACCCCCGCGCACGGCGGCACCGTGCTCGGCTACGTCAACCCGGGCGACTGGGCGGCCTACGACGTGGACCTCACCGGGGTCACCGCGTTCAAAGCCCGGGTCGCCTCGCCGGGGCCGTCGGGCGGCTTCGAGGTCCGTTCCGGTTCGCCGACCGGGCCGGTGCTCGGCGCGGTCACCGTCCCGAACACCGGCGGCTGGGAGTCCTACGCCGACGTCTCCACGGCGCTGACGGGCGTCCCCTCCGGCGCCGCCCGGCTGTACCTGGTGTTCACCGGCGCGAACTTCGACGTCGACGACTTCACCCTGGTCCGCGGCCCGGCCGGGAAGAAGACCGGACGGGCCGCCGGATAGCCACCGGGCCGGTGGCCGCAATGGAGGACGGCCACCGGCCCGGTCAGGTCAGTTCAGGCCGGGGTCAGGTCAGCGCGTAGCCGAGGACCTGCTCGTGGATCAGGCCCTCGCAGCCGGCCTGGTCCGTGACGAGGTGGTCGCCGCTGGCTGCGCGGCACCGGTGCAGCGCGACCGAGCCGGGCACCTGGCTGGTGTAGATGTGGCCGACCGGGCCCATCGGGAACTGCCCCTCGCAGCCCGGGTCGCGGGTGAGCAAGGTGTGCGCGCCGACCTTGCACTCGTACAGGGGCACGGTGCCGGACGCCTGGTTGCGCAGCAGCTTCCAGACGCGTTCCTGGGTGAAGCCGGGCGGCAGCAGCCGGGAGCTGGCCACGTGCCCCTTGCTCGCCTGGTAGCCGCGCCGGAGCTGGGTGTGGGGCAGCAGCTCGAAGCCGCACGACAACTGCGGGGGCGACAGGTCGTTGCGGTTGGCCAGCGCCCACGTCGACCAGGCCGGCTTGGCCGAGCCGTCGGTACGGCGCAGCCCCACGCCGAGACCGGCGGCCGTCTCGTCCGGGTGGTCGCTCATGCGGTGCCAGACGTAGCTCTCGATGCCCGGCGTGCCGAGGACGTTGCGGAAGGAGTTGCACAACTGCGACGCCTGCGCGGCCTCGGACGAGGGCGACAACGAGTTCACGCCGCTCTCGGTGAGCTGCACCTGCCAGGCCGACGGCGTGTTCGGGAACTGCTGGCGCAGCCACCCGACCAGCACGCCGATGTTGCCGTAGGTGACCTTCGGGAAGTCGTCGGCGGAGAACTGCGGCGCCAGCAGGTTCGGCGGGTAGGGGTGGTAGGCCACCCGCCAGGCCCGGTTGCCGGCCCGCGCCGCCAGGCCCTTGAGCACGGTCATGCCCGACAACATCGCGTCGGAGGCGGCCGGCTGGTCGTAGGCGGTGCCGAAGTGGTGGTCGAGCGAGGTGAGCACCTTCGCGGTGGGCTGCTGGGCCATGACCGCGTCGTAGGCGGCGTTGTAGTTCGCGGCGATCGCGTCCAGCCAGGCGGTCGTGCCGCACGCCGTGCCCTGGCCGCAGCCGATGTCGAACCAGGTGTTGCTGTTGACCTCGTTCATGACGACGAAGTCGGCGATGCGGCCGTTGCCGTGCTGCCCGTCGTAGCGCTGGGCCAGCATGCCGGCGAAGCGGCCGTAGTCGGCGGGGTTGTCGGGGACGCAGAACTTCTCGAACCCGGCGGCGGCGGGCGTGCAGGGACGGGCTCCGCGGGCCCAGGCCGGGGTGCCGTAGACGACGGCGGTGACGACGAGACCGCGGGCGGTCCAGTCCTTGATGGCGGCGTCGACGGCGGAGCCGACGGTGAAGCAGTGGCCGTCGAACTCCTGCGCGCCCGCCGCGCACGGCGGCGTCTTCACGCTGGGCTCCCACTCGGCCCAGATGAGGTTCATGGCGACGCCGCCGGCGTTGTTGCCGGCGATCTCGTTCTTGTCGGGCCAGAAGTCCGGTTGCAGGCCCTTGATGCGGTAGTCGGACCTGACCGGGTACGGCAGAGCGGCCGCCGCGGCGGCGACGGCCGGCGCGGCTGGGAGGAGAAGTAACAGGACGGCGGCGAGACGGGCAACCCAACGCATGGGACCTCCTGGGATTTAAACGTCTCAACAATGAGGCCCAGAAGGCGGCCAGGCAAGACCCGATTTCCTGCGGTAGGCCGAATTGAAACGTCACTGAGGGACGGTCGAGGCCCTGACCATGAGCTCCGGCTGGAAGACGATCTCCTGGTGCCAGTGGTTGACGTCGCCCCGGGCGTCGGTGAGCAGCAGTTCCGCGGCCGCCTGGCCGAGCTGGTGCTTGGGCTGGCGGACCGAGGTCAGCGACGGCGACAGCAGCTCGGCGAACTCGACGTCGTCGTAGCCCATCACCGCCATGTCGTGCGGGACGCGCACACCGCGCCGCTCCAGCCCGCGCAGCGCGCCCAGCGCCACCGTGTCGTTGACGCAGAACAGCGCCGTCGGCCCCTTGCGCGCGGGCAGCCGCCCCAGCGCCGCCTCGCCCTCGCGCGGGGTCAGCGCGGGCAGCGTGACCTCGGTGATCACCTCGTCGGGGTCGAGCCCGGCGGCCCGCACCGCCCTGGTCAGCCCCTCCCGCCGGTCGGCGCACTGGCGCACGATGTGCGGCCCGTTGAGGAAGGCGATGCGCCGGTGGCCGAGCCCCAGAAGGTGGGCGCCGGCCAGCTCGCCGCCCCTGACGTTGTCGACCGCCACCGCGCAGAGCTGGGCGTCGGCGCCCGGCCGGTCGAGCAGCACCATGCCGACCCCGCGCCTGCGCAGCTCCACCAGATGGGAGATGTCGGGCCCGGCGGGCGTGATGAGGATGCCGGGCACCCGGTGCTGCTCCAGGATCTGCAGGTAGTGGGCCTCCTTCTCGGCCGAGTCGCCGGAGCTGCACAACACCAGCAGCAGCTGCTCCTGCGACAGCCGGTTCTCGATGCCCGGCAGCACCTCGGTGAAGAACGGGTTGCCGATGTCGCGCACCAGGACGCCCACCGAGCGGCCGGAGCCGCCGCGAAGCTGCCGGGCGGGCGCGCTGGGCACGAAGCCGAGCGCCTTGATCGAGGCGCGCACCCGGCGCAACGTGCGCTCGGCCACCAGTTCGGGCCGGTTGAGCACGTTGGAGACCGTTCCCACGGACACGCCGGCATGGGCCGCGACGTCGACCATGCTGAGCCGCCGGCGCTCGGCCGGCTTGTGGATGTCGGTCACCGGTGGGCAGCCCTTCTGGTCACCTGGCAGAGAGAGCCAGTCTACTGGTTGAAATGTTTCAGCCAAACGACCCTGGCCTGCACATCTGGAACAGAGGCATTGACGGAAGTACCTCGGGGTGCCTACCGTGCGCATTGCTTGAAATGTTTCAACTAGCTTGGAGCCCCCTTGATGCATTTCGCCGTGACCGACCTGCGTGTCGAAGGACTGGCCGAACCGCTGGGCCTCGACGTGAGCGCGCCGGAGTTCTCCTGGCGGATCACCGGTGCCGGGCGAGGACGCTCGCAGAGCGCGTACCGGCTGGTCGTGGCCCGGGAGTGCGATCCGGCCGGTGACGAGGCCGAGCTGGTCTGGGACAGCGGCGTGGTCGCCTCCGCGGCGACCTTCGACGTCCCCTACGGCGGCGCCGGGCTGCGGCCCCGGACGCGCTACCAGTGGCGGGTCAAGGTGGCCGACGAGAGCGGCCAGTGGTCCGGTTGGAGCCCCGCGCACTGGTTCGAGACCGGGCTCGGCGAGGCCGGCGGATGGATGGCGGGCTGGATCGGCACCCCCGTGGTGCCCGGCTCCGAGCGGTTGCCGTCCCTGGAGAACGTGCCGCGCATCTGGGTCGCCGGCCCGCTCGGCCCGTCGGCGTCGCCGGTGGGCGCGTTCCGGACGCGGTTCTCGGTGCCGGGCGGGGCCAGGCCGCTGTCGGCGTGGCTGGTGATCGGCGGCGGCGACGGGGTCGAGGCGTACGTCAACGGGGTGCGGGTCGCCGGGGAGCTCCGGGAGGGGGCGTTCGTGGCCGACGCGGGCGACCTGGTGGCCTCGGGGGAGAACGTGCTCGCGATCAGGGCCGCCGGGTCCGGGCTGTGCGTGCGGCTGGAGGTCGTGGTCGAGGGACGGCCCGCGCTGCCGCAGCTCGTCCCCGTGGCGGGCGAGGGCACGGTGACCGTCACCTCCGGCGGCCGGTGGCGGGCCGAGGACGGGCCGGTCGAGGGCTTCGAGCAGCCCGGCCACGACGACGCGGACTGGCGGCTGGCCGAGGAGGTCGGGCTGCACGGCGACCCGCCGCTGGGCCGTGAGCCGGTCGGCGACCGGCCGAGCCCGTACCTGCGGCGCGAGTTCGGCGTGCCGTCGCCGGTGCGCCGGGCCAGGCTGTACGCCACCGCGCTCGGCGTCTACGAGATCCACCTCAACGGCGCACGGGTCGGCGCCGACCACCTGGCCCCCGGCTGGACCGACTACCGTCACCGCGTCGCGTACCAGACCTATGACGTGACGGCGCTGGTGTCGGAGGGGCGCAACGCGATCGGCGCGGTCCTCGCCGACGGCTGGTACGCCGGCAACATCAGCTGGTTCGGCTCCTTCCAGTACGGCCGCCGCCTGGCCTTCCGCGCCGAGCTGGAGATCCTGCACGAGGACGGCTCCCGCACCCGGCTGCGCACCGACGCCGACTGGCGCGCGGGCTCCGGCGCGATCCGCTACGCCGACCTGCAGAACGGCGAACGCCAGGACCTGGCCGCCGAGCCGCTCGGCTGGACGGCCGCCGGGTTCGACGACTCGGGATGGGCGCCCGCGGTGCCGGTGAGCCCCCCGGCGGGCCGGGTGACAGCCTCCGTCGCGCCGCCGATCCGGGTGCACGAGGAGGTGGAGCCGGTGGCGGTGTGGGAGTCCCGGCCCGGTGTGTGGATCGCCGACTTCGGCCAGAACCTGGTCGGCTGGGTCCGGCTCACCGGCCGCGCCGGCCGCGACCGCCCGGTGGTGCTGCGGCACGCCGAGGTCCTCGACCACGAGGGCGGCCTGCACCTGGCCAACCTGCGCTCGGCCCGCGCCACGGACGAGTTCCTGCCGCGCGGCGAGCAGGCCGAGACGTTCGAGCCCAGGTTCACCTTCCACGGCTTCCGGTACGCCGAGGTGTCGGGCCTGCACGCCGCCCCGGAGTCGATCACGGCCAGGGTGGCCCACGCCGCGATGGAGCCGGCCGGCGAGTTCACCTGCTCCGACGAGCGGCTCGACCGGTTGCAGCGCAACATCGTGTGGGGGCAGCGCGGCAACTTCCTGGCCGTCCCCACCGACTGCCCGCAGCGGGACGAGCGGCTCGGCTGGACCGGCGACATCTGGGCCTTCGCCCCGACCGCGCTGTTCAACTACGACGCCGCCGCGTTCCTGCGGAGCTGGCTGACCGACGTGGTCGACGCCCAGGGCGACGACGGCGCGGTCACCCACGTGGTGCCCGACGTGCTGTCGGGCCGCGGCCTGTCGCCCAACCCCAAGGAGGCCGGCTCGCCCGGCTGGGGCGACGCGCTGATCATGCTGCCGTGGGCGCTGCACCGGCTGCGCGGCGACGCCGGCGTGGTCGCGGCCTGCTTCGAGCCGATGCTGCGCTGGCTGGCCTACCTGGACCAGCGCTCCGACGGCGGCATCTTCCCCGATGAGGGGTTCGGCGACTGGCTGTCGATCGGCGCCGAGACCCCCAAGCGGCTCGTCGGCACGGCGATCTTCGCGCTGTCGGCCCGGCAGCTCGCCGGGCTCGCCGCCGCGCTCGGTCGCGACGCCGACGAACGCACCTGCCTGGAGCTGTACGAACGCGTGCGCCGGGCCTTCCGCGCGGCCTTCGTCGAGGGTCCCGGCGTGGTGGCGAGCGGCACGCAGACCGCGTACGTGCTGGCCGTGACGGCCGGGCTGCTGGAGGAGCACGAGCTGCCCAGGGCCGCGGCCCGGCTGGCCGGGGACGTCGAGGCGCGCGGCGGCCACCTGTCGACCGGGTTCCTCGGCACGCCGTACCTGCTGGACGCGCTCACCTCGACCGGACGGCTGGACGTGGCCTACCGGCTGCTGACCCAGGACACCTTCCCGTCCTGGCTCTACCCGGTCGTGCACGGCGACGCGACGACCATGTGGGAGCGCTGGGACTCCTGGAGCCACCACCGCGGGCTGCACGACCCCGGCATGAACTCCTTCAACCACTACGCCTACGGCGCCGTCGGCGACTGGATGTACCGGACGGTCGGCGGGCTGGCCCCCGGCTCGCCCGGCTACGCCGACATCGTCGTGCGCCCCCGCCCCGGCGGCGGGATCGGCTGGGCGCGGACCGCCCACCGCACCCGGCACGGCCAGGTGGAGATCTCCTGGCGGCTCGCCGACGACGGCTTCGCCCTGGACGTCGTCGTGCCGCCCAACACCCGCGCCGAGGTGCACGTGCCCGCGCCGCCGGAGCGGGTGACCGAGGGCGGCCGGCCGGCGGGCGAGGCGGAGGGCGTAACCTTCGACCGCCTCGACGACGGGGCCGCGGTCTACCGGGTCGGCTCGGGCTCGTACGCGTTCCGCACCCTGTGACGGCTGAGAGGCATTGACGATCGTGACCAGCACAAAAGCGCGCCGCCGGATCCCGTGGGGCGTCTACCTCGTCCTCCTTCCCACCTTCGCCCTGCTCGCGGCGTTCGCCTACTACCCCGCGCTCAACGGCATGCTGCACTCGCTCTACGAGTGGCGGCCGGGCTTCCAGTCGCCGTTCGTCGGCCTGGAGAACTACCTCACGATGCTCGGCGACGACCTGTGGTGGGCCTCCTTCCGCAACGCCGGGATCATCTTCGTCTGGGCCGTCACGCTCATGTGGGTCTTCCCGCTGCTGGCCGCCGAGCTGGTGATGTCGCTGTCCAGCGAGCGGCTGAGGTTCGTCTTCCGCACCCTGCTCATCCTGCCGCTGGCCTTCCCGGCCGTGGTCAACGTGCTGCTGTGGCAGTTCATGTACGACCCGCGCGACGGCGTCGTCAACAGCCTGCTGCGCGCGCTCGGCCTGGACGGGCTGGCGGGCAACTGGATCGGCGACCCCGCCACGGCGCTGGCCGCGCTGATGACGATCGGCTTCCCGTGGGTGGCGAGCCTGCCGTTCCTGGTCTTCCTGTCGGCGTTGCAGAACGTGCCGGCCGAGATCTACCAGGCCGCCGAGGTGGACGGCGCCGGGCGGCTGCGCCGCTTCTGGAGCATCGACCTGCCGATGATGTTCCGCGACGTCAAGCTGCTGTTCGTGCTGGCGGTGATCTCGGTGCTCCAGTACGGCATGCAGGCCCACATCATGACCAAGGGCGGCCCCGACAACGCCACGCAGGTGCCGGTGCTGCGCATGCTGGACGCCGCCTTCGTGGACACCAGCTGGGGGTACGCGGCCGCGCTCGGCACCGTGCTGTTCGCGCTGACCCTCGGGGTGAGCCTGGTCGCGCTGGCGCTCGGCAGGAGGTCGGCGTCGTGAACCGGACCCGCAGGACCGATCTCGTGGCCGGCGGCGTGCTGGCGGTGCTGGCCTTCACCGGGCTGTTCCCGTACCTGTTCATGCTCGCCGCGTCGCTCAAGGACAACGAGCAGTTCTTCGCCAGCTACTGGTCTCCGGCCTGGCCGGTCCACCTGGACAACTACGCGGCGGCCTGGGAGCAGGTCAGCCCGTACCTGTTCACCTCGTTCGTGGTGGCGGCGCTGGCCATCGCCGGCACGATGCTGCTGGCCCCGGCGGCGGCGTTCGTGTTCGCCCGCTACCGCTTCCCGGGGCGCAACGCGCTGTTCGGGCTGGTCGCGGCGCTGCTCATGGTGCCCTCGATCACCAGCCTGATCCCGCTGTTCGTGCTGATGCGCGACCTCGGCATCCTGGACAGCCGGCTGGTGCTGATCGTCCCGCACGTCACCGCGAACACGGTCTTCGGGATCGTCGTCATGCGCACGTACATGGCGCAGATCCCCGAGGAGATCTTCGAGGCGGCGCGGGTGGACGGGGCCGGCGGCGTCCGGCTGTTCGCGGGCTTCATGCTGCCGCTGGCCCGGCCGGTGATCGGCACGGTGGCGCTGATGACGGTGCTGGGCGTGTGGAACGACTACTTCTGGCCGCTGCTCACCGTGCAGACCGATGCCTACCGGACGATCCCGGCGGGGCTGGCCTTCTTCGCCAACCAGAACGTGCAGCAGTGGGGCCCGCTGTTCGCCGGTTACGTCCTGGCCAGTCTCCCCTTGGTGGTGCTGTTCACGTTCCTGTCCAAGTGGTTCCTGGCGGGCATCCAGGGCGGCATCGTGTCCGGCAAGTGAGCCGCCGCCGCGATTGAAACGTATCAATAAGGAAAGGACCCCTACCCCGATGAGAACACCCCCCAAGAGCGGGCTGGCGGCCTCGGCCATGCTGCTCGCGCTGACAGGCTGCGGCCTGCTCGGCACCGGCGGCACGTCCGCCCAGGACGGCGGCGGCAAGGTGACGATCACCCTGGCCGGCCCCAACCAGTGGAACGCCAGCGGCAGCAGCTTCGGACCTGCCTGGGAGGCGCTGGTCGACTCCTTCGAGAAGCGCGAGCCCGGCATCGAGGTCAAGACGCAGGTCCTGCCCCTCGACGGCTTCATGCAGACGATCACCACCCAGCTCGCCGCCGGCACCGCGCCCGAACTGGTCTTCAACCAGCCGCCGCACAAGGCCCACGAGGTGCACGCACTCGACGACGAGCTGCAGAAGCCCAACCCGTACGTGCCGGGCAACCAGCGCTGGATCGACGTGTTCAGGAAGGAGTACTACGGCCCCGCCGTCTCCAAGGCGCTGAGCAAGGAGAGCGGCAAGCTGGAGTACATCCCCTTCAACCTGGTCGCCATCGGCCTGTTCTACAACAAGGACGCCTTCGCCAAGGCGGGCCTCGACAAACCCCCGGCCACCTGGGCGGACTTCAAGGGCGCCTGCGCCAAGCTCAAGGCGGCCGGCTTCGACCCCGTCGCCCTCGACAAGGGCGGCCTGGCCACCGGCTGGACGTGGGAGGCGGTCAGCACCCAGCTCATCGACAAGTACCACGACGACTGGAACTTCTTCGACGCCACCGGCAAGCCGGGCAAGGCGCCGACCGTGACCGAGAAGTCGATGAGCAAGGCCATCAAGGAAGGCACGCTCACCACCAAGACGCCGGAGGTCGCCGAGTCCCTGAAGATCTACAAGGAGTTCTTCGACTGCGGCACCCCCAACTGGACGGGCGTGGCCGACGGCGGTGCGACCGTGGGCTACCGCGACTTCGTCTCGGGCAAGGCCGCCATGTCGTGGGGCACCGACTTCGCCGTCGAGGCGCTGAAGACGGACGCCAAGTTCGCGCTCGGCACGATGCCGTTCCCGACGATCACCAAGGACAGCACGCCGCTGTCGTCGGAGGCCCCGGCCCGTTACGGCGCCTCGATCGGCGGCACCAGCTACATGATCCCCTCGACCGTCAAGGGCGAGAAGTACGCGGCGGCGGTCAAGTTCCTGCAGTACATGAGCTCGCCGGCGATCAAGCCCTGGCTGGACGCGACCGGCGGCCTGCCCGCCGTCGAGGGCGTGCAGCCGTCGGCCGAGACCGCCGGGCTGCTGGAGGGCGAGTGGGGCAAGCCGTTCCGGGTGGTGGCGCTGCCGGGCGGCCCGGAGGGCACCTCCTTCCGCGACGTCTTCGACGGCTACCTGCTCGGCCGGCGGTCCCTGGAGGAGGAGCTGGCCGACCTGGACAAGTGGTGGAAGCGCGGCATCGAGGCCGGGATCAAGAAGAACGCCTGGGGCGACGAGGACTGGGCCAAGTAGGAGGAGATGACATGCGATTGTTGATGGCTCTGGCGCTGGCCGTCCCGATGCTGGCCGTCCCGGCGCAGGCCCTGCCCGCGCGCGCGGCGGCGGCCGGTGGGGTGAGCGGCGTCGAGGTCGGCGGGAGCACGATCACCGTCACCGGGGTCGCCCCGGGCCCGGCCGAGCTGTACGCGCTGGACACCTGGCAGGACTCGACCACGGGGGAGCGGCCGGTCGCGACCGTCGAGGCGGGCCCGTTCCGCGTCGAGGTGCCCCGGATGGACGGGGACCAGGACCGGCTCTACGACAAGTTCCTCGCGGTGGGCGCGGACGGCCCGCTGGGAGAGGTGCACTACGCCGACGAACTGAGCTTCGCGTCGGCCACCCAAACCCCTTATCCCGAAATGTCGGGCAAAAAGGGGTTGCAGGTTCAGATGACCGACGACGCCGAGGAGATCGGCGTCCAGCACGCCGGCATCAACCTGGCCCTCGACTCGGTCATGATGGCCGGGCCGGGCGCCCCGGGCAACACCATCGAGTTCGTCTCGCAGGGCAAGACGTACTATTTCGACCGCGGCGCCGTCGCCGGGCTCGACGCCCAGGTCAAGCCGCTGTCGGACAACGGCGTCCTGGTCAACATGATCGTGCTGGTCTACAACAGCGGCGCCCCCAACTCCGCCGCCCGCACGCTCATCCACCCCGACGCCGAGCTGGGCAAGGGCACGGTGTACGCGTTCAACACCAAGACGGCCGAGGGCGAGGCGCACTTCACCGCCGCGATGGAGTTCTTCGCCCAGCGCTACAGCCAGGCCGACGGCCGCTACGGCCGGGCGTGGGGCTGGATCGTCGGCAACGAGATCGACGCCCAGCAGTTCTGGTACAACATGGGCCGCCAGGACCGCGACGTGTTCCTCGACCAGTACGCCCGCGCCATGCGGCTGACCTGGCAGGCCGTGCGCAAGGCCGACGCCGCCGCCCGCGTCTACACCTCGCTGACGCACTTCTGGACGGGCGCCGCCAACGACGACCCCAAGTACACCTACAAGGGCCGCGACGTGGTGGACGGGCTCAACACCCTCACCAAGCGCCAGGGCGACTTCGACTGGAACATCGCCTACCACCCCTACCCGGAGAACCTGTTCAACCCGGCGTTCTGGAACGACAAGACCGCCACCGACAGCTTCGACACCCTGCGGATCACGTTCAAGAACATCGAGCTGCTGCCGCGCTACCTCGCCCAGGACCAGCTGACCTACAACGGGCAACGGCGGCGGGTGATCCTCTCCGAACAGGGCCTGAACTCCCAGGACTACTCCGCCAAGGAACTGGAGCTGCAGGCCGCGGCCTACGCCTACGCCTACTACAAGATCGCCTTCGCCGACGGCATCGACTCCTTCATCCTGCACCGGCACGTCGACCACAAGCAGGAGGGCGGCCTCCGGCTCGGCCTGTGGACATGGGACGAGGAGCACAGCGCGCCCTCCAACGCGGGCGAGCGCAAGCCGCTGCACGAGGTGTTCGCCGGCATCGACACCGACCGGTCGCTGGAGGTGACCGAGTTCGCCAAGAAGATCATCGGCATCTCCGACTGGAAGGACGTCATCCCCGGCTTCGACCCCGCCGAGCTGGCCGTCAGGAAGCCGCCCGCCGTGGCCGGCACGCAGCTCGACGCCAAGCCGGTGGCCGAGCGGGTGATCTCCGGCTTCGAGACCGACACCGGCGGCTGGCGGCCCTCGGACAACGCCGCCGCCGTCGAGCGGACGGCCGTGGACGGCGGGCACGCGCTGCGCGTGCGCTTCGACCGCGACCTGCCCGGCTGGTCGCGGTACGCCAAGTCGTACAAGGGTGCCGACGTGCTGTTCGACAAGCCGCTCGACGCCTCGCGCACGCCGTCGCTGTCGGTGTCGATCCGGGTGCCGGCCGAGGCCGACGACGGCTTCAAGCCGGGCAACGTCTTCACCGCCAGGGTCCGCGCGTACGGGCGCGGCGGCGCGGTGGCGGAGGGCGTCGGCACGATCGACCCCGCGCTCGGCTGGAACCGGCTCACGCTGGACCTGTCCCGCTGGGCCCCGCGCGCCGCGATCTCCCGGGTCAAGGTGTGGGTACGCGGCTCGGTCGGCTCCGACTGGGCGGGCTCGTACGACATCGACCGGCTGAGCCTCGCCGCGGCCGCGGTGCCCGGTCTCGCCCGGCGCAACGTCGAGGTGAGCGCGTCCACCGCCGAACGCGGCAGGATCGGCTCCAAGGTCACCTTCACCGTCACCAACCGGGACGTGCTGCCGATGGCCGGACGGGTCACGCTGTCGGCCTGCGACGGCGTGGGCGTCGATCCGGCCGCCCTGCGGGTGACCGGCCTGCGCACCGGCGAGAGCCGCACGTTCGAGACCGCGCTGACGGCGTACGCGCCCGCGAACCAGGAGTATCCGGTCGTGTGCGCGTCCTACCTGGGGCACACGGACCGGGTGACGTTCCGGCTGCCGCCGCAGGCCGCGTACGTGCCGCCGGCCCCCGACGCCTTCGCCAACCAGGAGCTGGCCGACGGCTTCGACCTGGCGGGCGACTACCAGGCGCACCGGGTGCTGCCGGAGGACAAGGAGCTGCCGCAGGTGACGTACGCGGACGGCGCGCTGTCGGCCGGGCACCCGTCGGCGTCCTGGTTCGGGCTGATGTCGTCGGGCGTCTCGCCGCGCAACCCGGCGTTCGCCACGGCGATCACGATCAGGAAGTTCCAGGGCGACTCCGCCGACATGGACACCGTCTACACGGGCCTGGTCAAGGACGGCAAGACGGACGTGGTGGCGTTCTACGTCAACAGCCAGAAGTTCGCCGGTTTCGAGGTGCGCGGCCCGCAGGTGCCGGGCGGGCTCGCGGTCTTCGGCGTCAAGCAGGGCGTGACCGTCCCCGACGGCGGCCGCTTCGCGCTGTCGCTGGTGGGCGAGCGGGCCGCCATGTACGCCGACACCGGCTCCGGCTGGGAGCTGGTGACCGCGGCCACGCTGGAACACCTGCCGGCGCTGTCGGACCCGGAGGTCAGGGCCGGTTACCGCTA
The DNA here is from genome assembly GCF_040675375.1 of Nonomuraea sp. NPDC049607. Taxonomy (NCBI): domain Bacteria; kingdom Bacillati; phylum Actinomycetota; class Actinomycetes; order Streptosporangiales; family Streptosporangiaceae; genus Nonomuraea; species Nonomuraea sp. NPDC049607. The sequence continues at coordinate 24,751 of NZ_JBFAOV010000051.1, read as the reverse complement.
CGGTTTCGGCGTCCGCGGCGACCCCGGCTCCAGCCCGCTGGTGCTGGACGCCGTGGAAGGCCGCAGCATCTCCTGACGCCCATCGGCCCACCGGCCACCGGACCGGCCCGTCGCGCGTCACCGCGGCGGGCCGGTTCGCGTCCGGAGGCGGGCCGACCGGCGGAACCGGAGGGTTCAAGGCCACATGTCCTGGGGGAAGCCGGTCCAGCGGAGGTCGGCCGGCAGGTGGCTCAGGTCGTTGTACATCACCATCGTGGGCGGCAGCCCGGTGCGGTACTCGATGATCGTCAGCCCGGTGTTGGCGCTGTTCAGGCCGAGCCAGCGGGGCAACGGCGCGTCCAGCGCGTGCCGTACCAGCCATGCGATCTGACCGGCGTGCGTCACCAGCACCTCGTGCACGTCGGAGGCGGGCCCGTCGGGGGCGTGGGCGAAGCGGGCGACCAGGGCGTCGGCGAGCGCCCGCCCCGAGGCCGCCTCCGCCCGGTCGAAGCCGTCGAAGTACCCGGCCCAGGAAGCGGGCGTCTCGGCGGGCGCGGGGACGTACGGCACGTGGTTGACGAGCTCGGCGGCCTCGGCCACGGGGACGTCCGGAAGGCGCCGGGCCAGCTCGCGCGTGCTCTCGGCGGCGCGCGCCAGCGGTGAGTGCCACACGGCGTCGATCGGCATGCCCGCCAGCCGGTCGCCCAGCAGGGCCGACTGCCGCCGTCCCGCGTCGGTGAGCTGCCCGAACGCGTCGGCCGCGCCGTGGCGGGCCAGGTAGAGGTGTCGCGTCGTCATCGATGTCCGGGAAGCGCGCCCCGCGGGGCCGGCTCCCCTCTCCTCTCAGGTGTTCGGTCAGGCGGCGGTGACGGTGCCGGCGGTGCCGTCGACGGTGACGAGCGTGCCGTCCAGGAGCCTGCCGGTCGCGTCCGGGACGCCCAGGACGGCCGGGATGGCGTGCTCCCGGGCCACGATCGCGGCGTGGGAGAGCACGCCGCCGGTCTCGGTGACGACGCCGGCGGCCATGCGCAGCAGCGGCGTCCAGGCGGGGTCGGTGAAGGGGCAGACGAGCACGTCGCCCGGCAGCACGCGGGCGAAGTCGGCCGGCCCGCGCACGATCCGCGCGATGCCGGTCACGGCGCCACGGCTGCCCGGCGTCCCGACGAGCGCCCCGGCCGGTCCGTCCGCGGCGCGGGTGAGCGGGTCGGCGAGCGGGGGAGCGGCGGTGACCGGGCGGGCCTGGAGGATCCAGACGCGGCCGTCGGCGACGGCCCACTCGACGTCCTGCGGCCCGCCGCGCAGGGCGGCGATCTCCGCGCCCAGCCCGGCGAGCCGGACGGCGGTCGCGTCGTCGATCGCCGCCCGCCCCCGGACGCCGGCCGGCACGTCACGGACGACGAGCCGCGCGCCCTCCCGGTCGAGCCGGGTGCGTTTGTCGGCGACGGCGCGTTCGACCGATCCGTCCCCGGCGACGCGGTAGGAGTCGGGGGTGACCGTGCCGCCCACGACGCTGGGCCCGAGCCCCCAGGAGGCCTCGATCCTGGTGGGCTCGTCCGGCCCGCCGGGGGTGAACATGACCCCGGACACCGCGGCGTCCAGGTGCCGCTGGACGACGACGGCCATCATCGGGTCGCCGCCCGACCGGTCGCCGACGGCGGCGCGGGGCGAGAACAGCGAGGCCCAGCAGGCGCGCACGGCCTCGGTGACCCCGGCGACCCCCCGTACGGCGAGGAAGCTCTCGTAGATGCCGGCCGCGGAGGTCAGGCCGGTGTCCTCGTCGGCCGCCGACGACCGCACGGCCACCGGCGGGTCGCCGAGCCCGCCGAGCGCGCGCAACCCGTCCGCCAGCGCCGCCACCACCCCGGCGGGGACCGGCCGCCCCTCGATCGCCTGCCGCGCCGCGGCGAGCCCGTCCGGTCCGGCGGCGTGCCGCGCGAGGTCCAGGTCGCCGACCGCGGCGAGGTAGGCGGCGAACGGGAGCACGAAGCCGCCGGGAACCGGCAGCCCGGCCCGGATCAGCGCGCCGAGCGCGCCGCCCTTGCCCCCGCAGGTGTCGGCCACGGCCTCCTTGAGGGGTACGATCATCCGCCCCGCCTTTCAACAAAATGTTGACGATGTCCCGCCGATTGTGAATCATGTCCCGCATGGAACGCAACCACGACCAGGCTCACACCACGCGGGCCGACCATCTCCAGGCCCAGAGGGAGAGGGAGGCGCGCCGGCGTCTCCTGGACCTGGGCGCCGACCGGCTCGAACCCCGTCCCTGGCAACCGCCGCCCGTCCCGCCGTCGGCGGTCGACCTGGCCCGGTTCGCCGTCTGGCGCAACGCCGACCTGGACCAGCAGGACGCCCTGAGCGCGCTCGCCCTGCTGCCCGCCGCGCGCGCCGAGGTCGAGGCGATCGAGTCCGCCCTGCTGTTCACCGCCCGCAGCGCCGGGCTGACCTGGGCGCAGATGGCCGAGGCGATGGGGTTCAACTCGCCGCAGGCGTGCCAGCAGCACTACACCCGCCTGACCGCCCGTCAGGAGGCCGGCGCATGACCAGGAACTCCGCGCCCGACCTGCTGGTGTTGCACGCCGTACGCGTCACCGGCTTCGCCGACACCCCCGTGCTCGCCCGGCGGTACGCGCTCGGCGTGGCCGAGACCGAAGAGGAGCTGCGCGACGCCGAGGCGCGCGGCTGGGTGAGCCACACCGCGTTCGCCGGTACCGGCGGCTGGTCGCTGACCGAGTCCGGCCGGGCCGAGGACGAGCGGCGGCTCGCCGCCGAGCTCGAACTCGTCGGCGGCGCCGAGGAGGTCCACGGCGTCTACCGCGAGTTCCTCCCGCTGAACGCCCTCCTGCTGAAGGCGTGCACCGACTGGCAGCTGCGCCCGGACGGCCGCGACCGGCTCGCCGCCAACGACCACTCCGACCCCGCCTGGGACGCCCGGATCCTGCACGAGCTCTCCGTCGTCGGCCGCGCGCTCCAGCCGCTCGCCGAACGGCTCACCGGCGTCCTGACCCGGTTCGGCGGGTACGACACCCGCTTCGCCGCCGCCCTGGCCCGGGCCCGCAACGGGGAGGGCGCCTGGGTCGACCGCACCGACGTCGACTCCTGCCACCGCGTCTGGTTCGAGCTGCACGAGGACCTGATCGCCACCCTCGGCATCGACCGCCACGCCCACTCCTGACCGCCGCGCCGGACGTGCCGGTGCCGTCAGGGTCAGTCGTCGGCCTCGGTGATGGTCAGGCCCGCTTCGGCGGCCGCCGCGTAGGCGTCGTCGATGTGCACGACGCGGTGTCCGGCGCGGGCGAGCAGGCTGGTCGCGGCGGCGGCCCGGTAGCCGGAGCCGCAGTGCGTCCACACCGTGCCGGCGGGCACGTCGGCGAGGCGGTGCGGCAGGTCGGGCAGGGGGATGTGGGTGGCGCCCTCGACGTGGCCGGCCCGCCATTCGTTGGTCATGCGCACGTCCAGCACGACGTCCGGGGCGGGCAGGTGCGCGGGGGCGCGCCCGGCCCGGACGGCGGCCAGATCGGCGAACGTGGCCACCGCCAGCTCGCCCAGCCGGTCGTCGTGGCCGCCGGCCCACTGATCCGGGTCGCCGGTCGCGGCGGCGGCCGGGCGGTCGACGCCGATGCGGGCCAGCTCGCGCTGGGCGGCGGCGACCTGCCCGGCGTCCTCGCCCAGGAGGGTGATCGGCGCGCCCCAGGGAGCCATCCAGGCGAGCCAGGTGGACATGGGGCCGTCCAGGCCGAAGCTGAGGGTGCCGGTCAGGTGGCGGCTGGCGAACGCCTTGCGGGAGCGCAGGTCGACCACCCATTCGCCGGCCTCGATGCGCTTCCTGAGCTCCTCGGGGTCGGCGGCCCGGACGGGCGTGAGGTCGATCGGATCGCCGCCCTCGGAGTTGCGCGGGCCCATGTGGGCGTAGTACGCGGGGTAGGCGTCGAGACCGGCGAGGGTCTGGGCGACGAAGTCGTCGGCCTCCAGGCGCAGCGCCGGGTTGGCCTGCCTCTCGCGGCCGATCGTGGAGGCCGGGGCGTCGGCCTGCGTCGCCGAGCAGAAGCTGCCGAAGCCGTGGGTGGGCCACACCTGGGCGCCGTCGGGCAGCAGGTCGGCCAGGCGGCGCGCGGAGGTGTGCTGGCTGTGGGCCAGGGTGTGGGCGTGCTCGGCGCCGAGCAGGTCGGTGCGCCCGGTGGTGCCGAAGAGCAGCGAGCCGCCGGTGAAGACGCCCTCGGGGCCGTCCGGGCCGGTCAGGATGTACGACAGGTGGTGGAAGGTGTGACCGGGGGTGGCCACCGCCCGGACGGTCATCGCGCCGGACAGCGTGACCTCCTCGCCGTCGGAGATCGGCCGGCGGTCGAACCGCACGCTCTCGTCGGCGGCCACCAGATAGGCGGCGCCGGTCACCCTGGCCAGGGCCAGACCGCCCGAGACGTAGTCGTTGTGCAGGTGGGTCTCGGCCACGTGGGTGATGCGCACGCCGAGACGTCCGGCCAGGGCGAGGATCCGGTCGATGTCGCGCTGCGGGTCCACGACCAGGGCGACGTCTCCGTCGTGGGCCAGGTAGCTGCGGTCGCCCAGGGAGGAGGTCGCCACCACCTCGATGTGGATCGTGCTCATCGTCTTCGCCGCCTTCGTGTCGTCACGGTCGGTTCCCGGTCGGGGACGTTTCTAACCGGCGATACCCTAGGGGGTATACGTCAGGCAAAAACAAGGGCATACTCCGGCGTACGGCCCCCGCCGTCGCCTTCGGATGCCCTTGGGTGGGATCAGGACAGGGCCAGGAACAGCTTCTCCAGCCGCTCCGGCGTGATCGACGGCTCCTCGCCGCGCTCACGCGCCATCTGGCACTGCTGCAGGCCGGTTGAGATGATCTTGAATCCTGCCCTGTCCAGGGCCTTGGAGACCGCCGCGAGCTGGGTCAGCACCCGCTCGCAGTCGTCGCCGTTCTCGATCATGGCGATCACCCCGCCGAGCTGGCCGTGGGCCCGCTTGAGCCGGGTGAGCGCGTCGGCCAGGACGGCCGCGTCCATGTCCACTCGCTCCACCTCCACCGCCAATATACCCCCCGAGGTATTGTGCCGCGCACGCCCGGCCGCCGGCGGGACGGAGAGGGTCACAGGGTGGAGGTGAGCCCTTCGGCGATCCTCCTCAGCTCGGCGGTGACGGCATCGGCGTCGCCCAGCTCACCGGCGTACACCGGGCTGATCATGATCTCCGCCCACTGCCGCTCGCCCATCTTGAGGAACAGGGTCGGCGTGCCCTTCATGCCGTCCTCGCCGACGTCCTGGACGACCAGGTATCCGGTGCGGTCGCCGACGGTCACCTCCTCGCCCTCCCCCTCGTCGCGGTGGGCCGCGATGCGGTCGGCGACCTCCTCGACGGTCGCCTGCTCGTACATGTAGATCTGCACGCGGTAGAAGCCCGAGTCGTCGCCCTCGTAACCGTAGGCAGTCGAGTACTTGTCGCCGAAGTTCACCGACCAGCGGGACCAGATCAGCCGCTCGGGCAGGTACCCCACCTTGACGTGCCCGAACGCCTTGCCGTCGCCCAGGTCGCCGAGGGTCGGCGGTTCGGACGGCTGGGGCGGGACGTCGTCGATGGCGGGCGGCTCCGGCGTCGCGGAGATCGTGACCTCGCCGCCCGTCGTCGTGGCCGCGCCCATCCCCATGTACGCGACCGGCGCGGCCACGACGGCCACGGACGCCGACAACGCCGCGATCCGGCTCCGAGTCCTCCTGCGCCGGGACCCGCGCACCACCCGCTCCACCAGGTCGGGCGCGGCGTGCAGGCGCGCGGTCTCCTCCGTCATGAGCCGGAGGAGCTCCTCCTCAAGCGTGGGCATTCCTGATCACTCCTTCCACTGTCTCCCGTCCGAGGGCCGACCGAAGCTTGGCCATCGCCTTGGACGCCTGACTCTTGACCGTGCCGGTCGAGCAACCGAGGACCTCGGCGGTCTGCGCCTCGCTGAGGTCCTCCCAGTACCGCAGGACGATCACCGCCCGCTGCCGTGGCGGCAGGGCGCGCAACGCGTCCATGAGCACCTGGCGCAGGTCGGTGTCCGTCGCGCGATCCGGTGTGTCCGGCGGGCTGTGCATCGGGATGATCCGCAGGATCGCCCGGCGGCGGGCCCGGCTGATGGCGGCGTTGACGATGACCCGGCGCACGTACGGTTCGAGGCTGTCGTGGCGGACCCGGTCCCAGTTCCGGTAGGTGCGCTCCAGCGCGGTCTGCAGCAGGTCCTCGGCCTCGGCCTCGTCGCCGCAGGCGAGGTAGGCGACCCGCAGCAGGCTCGTGGCACGTGCGGCCACGAAGGCGCCGAAGTCGTGTTCCGAGGCGCTCATGGCTGTCTGTCCGAATTCACGCTTCCTTATACGCCTGGGCTTTCGCGGCGGTTGCCCACGGGGGCAGGTGAATGCGGCGGGCAACCGTTCGGGGGGCTCAGGCGTATGGAGGGGCATGACTTCGCATTCACGGGCAGGGACGGTGACGTTCCGCCGACTGATCATCTTGGGCGCCGGGCTGGCCGTGGGCGCCGCCCTGGGCGCGCCCGCGCCCGTCGTGGCGGCCCCGCCGGAGGGCGCCTACTGGCACGTCAAGGAACTGCTCACCATGCCGCAGCCCCGCCTGTTCGGCACCAGCTCCAACTCGTACTCGCTGGTCAAACGGCAGATCACCGAACGGTGGACCACCCCCGACGGCCGGGCCTGGTACGCCTACCGTGAACTCGGGACGACACCGGGCAGCGCGGCCGACAAGAAGGCGTGGCAGCGTGACGGCTCACCCAGCAGGTGGGGCAAGTCGATCGACGGGCAGACCGTGCGGTTGTCCACCGAGCCGACCAAGGGCCACCTGGGGAGCGTGCGCGAGCGCAACCAGTTCGAGCTGGCCGGGCAGTGGCTGACCTACGACGAGATCCAGCGCCTGCCCGCCGACCCCGCCCTGCTGAAGGACTGGCTCACCAGGGCGGGCCGGGTCGCCCAGATCCCCGGGACCGCCCTGCCCGGCTGGGTCGCCCAGACGTTGCCCCAGCTCCTGCACGTCCTGCCCGCGCCGAAGGAGGTGCGCAACGCCGCCTACCAGGGGATGCTCACCATGCCGGGTGTGCGCGCCGACGGCGTCGCCAAGGACGAGCTGGGCCGGTCGGGCGCCGCCGTCGTGATCGACACGGTGAACGGGACGGGCAAGGCGGCCGTGCCGGAGACCACCCGGCTGATCGTCGACACCGGCAGGATGGCCCTGCTGTCGGAGGAGCGGCGTGGCGGCAAGCAGCCGGGGAAGGCGTACGTCACGACCCTGGCCGAGGTCGGCTGGACCGACTTCCGGCCCGCCGTACCGGCCCTCCCCTGACCCTGCCCTGGCCCTGCCTGACCCTGCCCCGAGCCGGCGCGGGGGCCCGGCACGGGGACTCGGCTCGGAGCCCCGGCTCAGGGACTCGGCCCGGGGCCGGCCGTCAGTCGCGGACGACCTCCACCCAGTAGCGGCCCTCGCCGTCGCGGTGGGCGCCGTGGATGTCGGTGGCCAGGTCGGGGAAGGCCCGGTCGAAGTCCTCCAGGGCCCGCAGGTACCTCATCAGCGGCCCGTCGGCCTCGCCGGTCGCCTCGCCGGGCATCAGCATGGGGATCCCGGGCGGGGTGACCACCACGGTCGCCGCCACGACCCGCCCGGCGAGCCGGGCCAGCGGGACCCGCTCGGTACGGGAGCGGATCATGGCCTGGTAGACGTCGGCGGGCGTCGAGACCGGCACCGGCAGCGCGGTGAAGACCTGGTCGAGCAGCGCGCCCACCTCCGAGTCACGCAGCCTGGCGTGGACCTCGGCGCAGAACGCGCGCAACGACACCCCGGACGGCCCGAACCCGGGCAGCACGTCCGCCAGCGGTTTGTCGTCGTCGTAGGCGTTCTTGAAGTCGGTGAGCGCGTCGATCAACGTGCCCCACTTGCCCTTGGTGATCCCCATCGAGAACAGCACCAGCAGCGTGTGGTCGCCGGTCTTCTCCACCACGATGCCGCGCCGCTGGAGGTAGGCGGCCACGACCTTGGCCGGGATGCCCCACTCCAGGGTGCCCCTGGCCGCGTCGGCGCCGGGGCAGGTGATCGTCACCTTGACCGGGTCGAGCATGGCGTAGGAGTCGGTCATCCCGTCGAACCCGTGCCAGGCGGCCCCGGGCTCCAGCACCCAGCAGCGCGGCTCGGCGCACAGCAGCGCCGGGTCGGCGTCGGCGAACGGCACGGCCGTGCCGGTGCGCGGGTCGATCACCGACGACGGCTGCCAGAGGCCGAAGAACCACTCGGGCCGGCGGCCGTCCTCGCGGACGCGGGCGGCCAGCCGGGTCATCGCCTGCCGGAACCGGACCGCCTCGACGATCGCCTCCCCGGTCAGGAAGGCCCCCGACGGGCCGTCCATCATCGCCGCGGCCACGTCGAGCGAGGCGATCATCGGGTACAGCGGCGAGGTCGAGGCGTGCATGAGGTACGTCTCGTTGAACGCGTCGTAGTCGACCGGCGCCCGCGGCGAGGGCCGGACGTGCAACATCGCCGACTGGGAAAGTGCCGCCAGCAGCTTGTGCGTGGACTGCGTGGCGAACACCGTGGGACGCTCCGGGCCGGGCAGCGTGCGCTCGTCGACCGACATGGCGTACCGGCGGGCGTAGAGCGGGTTGAACCGGCCGTAGGCGAACCACGCCTCGTCGAAGTGCAGCCGCGGCACGCTGGCGCCCAGCAGCTCGGCGACCCGGACCGCGTCGTGGCAGACGCCGTCGTAGGTGGAGTTCGTGACGACCGCGTACGACGGGTCGCCCGCCGCGAGAGGATGGGCGGCCAGCCGCGCCCGGACGGCGGACGCCTCCAGCGCGGCGGCCGGGATCGGCCCGGCCAGCCCCAGCCCGTTGCGCTCGGGAACCAGGTAGACCGGCCGCGCGCCGCTGATCGCCAGCGCGTGCTGGATCGACTTGTGGCAGTTGCGGTCGACCAGGACGGTGTCGCCGCGGGCGATCGCGTGGTGCCCGACGATGCGGTTGGCGGTGGAGTTGCCGTTGACCACGAAGAACGTGCGCTCGGCGCCGAAGACGCGGGCGGCGTTGTGCTCGGCCTCGCCGATCGGCCCGGTGTGGTCGAGCGGCGACCCCAGCTCGGTGACGGAGATCGACAGGTCGGTGCGCAGCAGCCGCTCGCCGTAGAAGTCGAAGAACGCCCGGCCCACGGGCGACTTCAGGAACGCCACGCCGCCCGCGTGGGCCGGGGTGTGCCAGGAGTAGGGGTGGTGGTCCTCCAGGTGCAGCAGCGCGCGGAAGAACGGCGGCAGGATCTGCTCGGCGTACTGGTCGGCGGCGTGCGCGATGCGCCCGGCGATGAACTGCGGGGTGTCCTCCAGCGGGAAGACGTAGCCCTGGATGACCTCGTACACCCACAGGGGGAGCTCCTGGTCCTGGGTGATCAGGAAGACCGGCAGGCCGCGGAAGCGCCTGGCCACCGCGGTCAGCAGGTCGTCGGCGCCGGGGGCGTCCCAGGCCGCCAGGATCGCCGTGAGCGAGGCGTCGGACCCGACCACCGCCAGGGCGTCGGCCGTGCGGTGGGTCCAGCGCACCTGCAGCCCGAGCTCGCCCATCTCGGCACACACCCGGCGGATCTGCTCGGCGAGCGCCGAGTCGGCGTCGGGGTGTTCGGTGACGGCGGCCAGAACCGTTCGCTCCATGCGGCACTCCATGATCGATCAGGGGAGGACGACCTTCCCGGATCGTAACGCCAAGGAATGACAAAATCACGGTCAGTGACGAATCTCGCCGAGCGGGAAGGCCCGCTCTTCGCGCCGGCGGCGGCCGTCGCCGACCGGCAGGCGCACCTCCCGCACCCGGGCCGTCAGGGGCAGCCCGGCGGCCAGCTCGGCCTCCACGTGGTCGAGCAGCTCCGGCTCCTGCCGGTCGGCGACCGTGAGATGGGGGACGATCGAGGCGAACCGGCCTTCGTAAGGCGGGGCCTCGGGCCACCGGGCGGCGACCGCCTCCGTCAGCTCCCGGAACGGCCGCTCCGGGCCGGGCGCGGGGTAGAGCACGCCGGGGAACCTGCCGCATCCGGCGAACCGCACGTCGAACCCCGGCCGAGCGCCGTTCCGCCGGCTCGGTACGTGGTCGGTTCCGTGGGGGGCATGGTTCAGGTTCGCAGAGCGTCCGTGGCGCCGGCCATTGGATTACCGTCCGTCAGAGCAGGCGGCGCAGGTCGAGGGCGGCGGCGATGGCGTGGGCGCCCGCGTCGTCCGGGTGGAGGCCGTCCATGAAGACGTAGCCGGGTCTGGGCCGGTCCGGCGCGGCCGGGTCGGACATCGCGCGGTCGGCGTCCAGGACGACGTCATAGGCGCCGCTCGTCCGGATCCAGTGGTTGAGCGCCACCCGGGCCGCCTCGATCTCCTTCGTCCAGAACGGGAACAGCGCCCCTCGCAGCGGGATGACCGTGACGCCGACCGTCCTGATCCCGCGGGCGCGGGCGGCGGCGATGAGCCGCCGGTGGCCCGCGATGAGCTCCTCCACGCCCACCTTCGGATCGGGCTTGGCGCACGGGTCGTCGAGCCCCGGATAGGCCAGGTCGTTCGCGCCCAGGTGGACGACCACGGCCTTGACGCCCGGACGGTCCAGCACGTCACGTCCCAGACGGTCCAGGGCCCGGTCGCCGAAGCAGGGGGAGTCGTTCAGCAGCCTGCCGCCGGCGATCCCGGCGTTGACGACCGAGGCCGGGCTGCCCGCGGCGACGAGACGTTCGGCGAGCTGGTCGGTGAACCTGGTCTCGGCGCCCGGAGTGGAGCCGACGCCGTCGACGAGGGAGTCGCCGAAGACCACCACGGCGGGTGCGGCGGCGGCGACCTCCACCCCGGTCAGGTAGTACCAGGCGGCGGTGGACTCGGTGAACGCCCTGCCGCCCAGGTCCGACAGCCGGTCGCCGGCGGCCCGGTAGGAGGTCGCGGTGGTGAACCGGTGGAAGGTGGCCGGGCCGGTCGCCTCGGGCAGGCGCAGCGTCACGGCCAATCGTTCCAGCGGCGAGGTGGGCAGCGCGACCGGGTCGCTGACGGCCTGGCCGCCGGGCGGGATCTCGGTCCGCGTCCGGCCGCCGAAGCGCAGCGCGCGCGAGGTGCCCGGCCACACCGCCGCGGCGCCGGCCGACCTGCCGACCGTGGCGCCGGAGAGCTTGAGCGGCTTGGTGCCGTACCGGTTGGACAGGCGTACCCGCAGCTCGGGGGCCGCCGCCGTCACCCTGATCACCTGCCGGAGCGTGTGGTCGCCGAACCCGGACAGCGACCAGTTCGGGCCGGTGTCGGCGGTGCCCTTGGTGGGGCGCTGCATCGCGCTGCCCCAGGTCGCCGTCCAGCTCCCGGCGTCGGCGCGTGCTCCCGCCGCCGCCGCGGGCTGGGCCGCGGCGGTCAGGATCAGGCAAAAGGCGGCGGCGGGCGCCAGTGCCCGCCGCCATCCGGTCGATCTCATGTCGAACTCCCTGCGTGACGTCGATGGTCACGGGAGATCTTCTTGATCGGCGCCGGGGGCCGGGATCAGCCGAAAGTGTGATCCTCCGCGCCGTTCGGCCGATCGGCCGCGCCGGGACCGGGCAGCAGCTCGACGTCGCCCGCGTGCATCGGGGCGCCGCAGCGGGCGCAGCGCAGGTCCACCGCGCTGATCTCGCCGCAGGCGTGATGGCGGTAGAGCACGGGCGGCCCGGCCTCCCCGGCGAGCCATTTGTCCCCCCAGCCGGCCATGACCATGAGCAGGTCGACCAGCTCGGCGCCCTTGGCCGTCAGGTGGTACTCGTGACGCGGCCGCTGATCATAGGGACGGCGTTCGAGCACGCCCTGGTCGACGAGGTGGTTGAGCCGCTCGGTCAGCACCTTGCGGGAGATGCCCAGGTCGGCCTGGAGCTGGTCGAACCGTCGCACCCCGGCCCATACGTCCCGCAGGACCAGCGGCGACCACGGCTCCCCGATCACGTCGAGGGTGCGTGCGATGGAGCAGGCCATCTCCGCGAAGTTCGTGCGTTGCATGGCGGCAGTCTACCTCTTCGGGGTTCCCTGAGGGAACTTCAGGTGCTACGGTAATGGAGTCTCCTCAAGGAACTTCGTCAGACCGGAGAGAACCATGAAGCTCGACCCCGACGTGCGCGGCGTGCTCGACGGCACCCCCATCGCCCACCTCGCCACCCTCCTCCCCGACGGCGCCCCCCACTCCGTCCCCGTCTGGATCGGCACGCACGGCGACCACGTCGTGATCCTCACCGGCCCGCGCTCCCGCAAGGCCATCAACCTGCGGCGCGACCCCCGGGTAGCGCTCTCGCTGACCCCGGTGGGCAACCCGTTCCAGCCGGTGCTCATCAGGGGCCGGGTCGTGGAGTGGATCGAGGGCGAGGCGGGCTGGGAGATCGTCGACCGGATCGCGGAGAAGTACATCGGCGGGCCCTACTCGCGCGAGGAGGAGCGCGTGGTGCTGGTCATCGAGCCCGACCGGCAGAGCGCGGGCTGAGCCGCGCCGTCCCGGACGGCGTCTCCCGGCGGCGCCGGTGGTAGCAGACGGTGGCGGTGGCCAGCGCGGCGCCCCAGACCGGCCAGAAGCACTCCGGCAGCCAGGCGCCCCACTCCTCCAGGGTGAACCGGCCGGCCACGGTCCAGCGGATGTAGGTGAGCCCGGCCACCGTGACGATGATCGAGACGAACGCGGCCGGGACGACCGCCAGCAGCGGCGGCACCCGCCGGCCGCGCAACCCCGGGATCCAGCGCGGGAAGACCTCGCCCCACCGCTGGACCAGCCCGAGGGTGAGCACGCCGCCCAACGCCCCGAACGTCGCCAGGTACGCCCCCGCCAGCCACAGCCCGTCCTCGCCCTCGGCCAGGAACTCCGCGCTCACGCCGAGCGGGATGCCCAGCGCCCAGGCCCACCGGGTGGCGCAGTAGACCAGCGGCACCGCGACCGCCACGTACACCGCGATCCGGCCGCGCGCCGGGGTGAACCAGCTCGCCCGGCCACGTCCGTGCTCCCGGGCGGCGGCGGCCAGCAGCAGGCCGCCCAGCACGCACACGAGCTGGTTGAGCACCGGCCACGGCCAGGCGTCGGCGAACGTCGCGCCGCCCAGCCCCCAGCCGAAGACGGGGGCGACCAGCAGCAGCGGCGTGTAGGCGACGCCCATCATCAGCCGCGAGTCGGGCACCACCAGCACCAGCAGCGCCGCGACCGGCCACGCCACCAGAACGGCCACCCGTCCCAGCGGCCCGCCCGGCCGCCGTCCCCCGCCACGAGGGCTCGGCCCCGCTCCGGTCGGCGGACGTTCCCCGCCTCGGAGGTCCGCCCCCGCTCCGGCCGGTGGGCGGGCATCGCCGGGGCGGGTCAGGAGCAGCGCGGTCGCCGCCGTGAGGGCCGAGAACGCCGCGATCCACCAGCCGAAGGCCGGCGCGGTGCCGGCCAGGATCGACAGCGCGCCGTCGGGGTCGGGATCGTTCGATCCCCAGGGGTAACCGGGCGCCCCGAGCGCCCAGGCCGCGCCGAGCAGGCCGTAGGCGACCGCCCACAGCGCCGCCGCGTGTCCGTACCGGACGGAAGTGAAGATCGTCATGCCGACGAGCCTTCCAGCGCGGGCGCACGGCGGGCAGATGCCGTTCGGCACCTCCTGGAGGCCGCGGCGGTGCCGTTCGGCACGTGGGGCGGGCCGGCGGGGGCGCATATCGTTTCCCGGATGAACGTGTTGTGGATGGTCGCCGCCTCCGTGCCGGCGGCGGTCGCCGTCGCGGTGGCGGCCATCGGGTTGTTCCTGGCCGGGGGCAGGGCCAGGTGGCTGCCCGTGCTGACGCTGCCGGCCGCGGGCCTGTCCCTGGCGGTCACGGCCGGGTGGCCGGCCGCCGGAGGGCCGTCCACCCCGGCCGGCGGCGCGTTGGGCATGATCGAGAGCGTGGCGCTGGCGGTCACGACCGGCCTGGTCGTCCGGTACGCGCCCGTCCGCCGGGCCGCGCCGGCGGCGATCCTGGCGGGGCTCGCCGCGGCCACCTGGCTGCTGCGCGTCTTCGCGCCGGCCTCGCCGCTGGAGGCGCTGGGGGCGTGCGCGTTCTGGGGGACGGGCGTGCTGGCGGCCGCCGCCGTGGGCGGCTACCTGCGCCTGCTCGACGTACGGAAGGACCGGGCGGTGGCCGACACCCGGACGGTCCTGCGGCTGCGGCTGGCCGGAGACCTGCACGACTTCCTGGCCCACGACATCAGCGAGATGGTCGCGCACGCCCAGGCGGGCACCGTCGCGGGCGATCCGCTGCGGGCGCTGGAACGCGTCGAGGCGGCGGGCCTGCGGGCGCTGTCCACGCTCGACCGCACGCTCGACACGCTCCACCACGACCGGCCCCTGGGTCCCGTCGGCGACCTGGGCGGCATCGCCGAGGCCGCCGACCGCTTCTCCGCCGCCGGGCCGGCGCGGATCGGCGTGCGGATCGACCCCGTCGCGGCCGTCCCGGCGGAGACGGCGGCGCTGGCCTACCGGATCGTCATCGAAGGGCTGACCAACATCCGGCGGCACGCGCCGCGCGCCGGGCGCGTCGAGCTGTCCGTCACGACGCCGGGCGACGTCCTGGAGATCACCCTGACCAACGACGGGGTGACCGGCGCGGCCCGCCGCCGCCGCGGCGGATCGGGGCTGCCCGCGCTGGCCGCGCTCGTGGCGGAGCAGGGGGGCGAGCTGGCCGCGCGGGCCGTACCGGACGGGTGGTCGCTGACGGCGCGGCTGCCGCTGCGACAATCTCCTGGGTGAGCACCCGCATCCTCGTCGCCGATGACCAGGAGGGCATCCGCGACGCCTTCCGCCTGATCCTCGACGCCCAGCCCGACATGACCGTGGTGGCCGAGGCGGCCGACGGGCGCACCGCGATCGACACCGCCCTCGCCGTCCGGCCGGACGTCGTGCTCGCCGACATCCGCATGCCCGGCGCCGACGGCATCGAGGTGACCCGCGCCCTGTCCGGCACCGGCATCCAGGTCGTGGTCGTCACCACGTTCGGGCTGGAGGAGTACGTCCAGGCGGCCCTGCGGCACGGCGCGGCCGGTTTCGTGCTCAAACGCTCGGGCCCCGCGCTGCTCGTGGAGGCCGTCCGGGCGGCCATGAACGGCGACATGCTCATCAGCCCGCAGCTCACCGTCCGGCTGCTGCGCGGGAGCGGCCCGCGACGGGAGGTCTCGGACGTGGTGCTCACCGAGCGGGAGGACGAGATCGTGGTCCTGGTGGCTCAGGGGCGGACCAACGCCGAGATCGCCGCCGAGCTCTTCCTGTCGCCCGGGACGGTGAAGAACCACATCGCCGCGGTCCAGCGCAAGATCGGCGCCAGGAACCGGGTCATGATCGCGGCCTGGGCGTGGGCGACCGGCAGGGCCCAGCCGTGACGGGGAGTGCCCGTCCGTGCCGTGCCGCCGGTCAGGGGAGGTGGCGGGCCAGGTAGAGGGCCGTCTCGACGTTCACCGTCACGTGCGCGCCGAGCGTGTCGAGGAGCGTGCCGAACAGCCTCTCTCGCACGTCCTCGTCCAGGATGCGGTAGGACGACTGGGTGGACAGCAGGGTGACGTAGTCGGCCACCGGAAGCGTGCGTTCCGACCGGTAGAGCCGGGTGCCGAGGTCCCCGAACTCGGGCGGCAGCCCCATCTCCGCGGCCCACTCGCGGGCCCCGGCCTCCTCGCCGATCGGCCTGGCGATCGGGCCGGTGTTGGGCCTGATGTGCGGGGCGAACCTCTCGTGCGCGGCCAGCAGCCTCGCGGTCACCCCGTCGTCGGCGGGCCAGTCGATGTTCCAGAACAGGGCGAGCCCGCCGCCGGGGGCGAGCGCCGCGGCGGCGCGCTGCCAGCGCACCTCCTTGTCGACCCAGTGCCACGCCTGGGCGCAGTACAGCAGGCCGAAGGCCCGCTCCGGGACGTACTCCTCGAACGTGGAGACGGTGACCGTCACGTTCGGCAGCCCGGCGGACCGCCGGGCCAGCACGGCGGCCATGGCCGGATCGGGCTCGGTGGCCACGATGTCGACGCCGCTCGCCGCGAACAGCTCCGTGGCCTTCCCGGTGCCCGCGCCCACCTCCAGCGCCGGGGCCCCGGCGTAGGCCAGCACGTCGGCCGCCAGCTGCGCCGGGTAGCCGGGCCGGACCCTGTCGTACTCGTCGGCGACCTCGCCGAAGACCCTTCCTTGTATCCGTGGTGATGTCATGGAACCGATCCTGATTCATGATCGTCTGGGGCGGCAACCCCGGCGGCGCACATTGAGTACGCGCTACTCAGGCCCTACGGGCCCGGCGACCGCAGGCTTGGTCGCATGAAGACACACATCCTTCGCCCGGCGGCCGTCGTCGCCCCGCTCCTCGCCCTCGGCCTCGTCACCGCCCCGGCGCCCGCGTCGGCCTCGGCCGTGTGGGCCGCGTCCAACGTCCAGCTCGTGAACCGGCAGACCGGCAAGTGCCTGACCATCGCCGGGGGCGTCAGCACCGAGAACAACGTCCACGCCGTCCAGTACGACTGCGACAGCCATCCCTCCCGCCGCTGGGACGTCTGGGGCTACTCCAGCGCGGCCCTGCAGGTCAGGAACCGCCAGACCGGCAAGTGCCTGACCATCGCCGGGGGCGTCAGCACCGAGAACAACGTCGTCGCCCTCCAGTACACCTGCGACACCCACCCCTCGCGCTACTGGGCGCTCGGCAACCGCGTCGGCCAGTACGTCGAGTTCCGCAACGTCCAGACCGGCAAGTGCCTGACGATCGCCGGAGGGGTGAGCCCCGCCAACAACCTGGAGGCCGTCCAGTTCACCTGCGACGGCCACCCCTCCCGGTTCTGGGAGATCCGCGACTACTACGTGAGCTGACCCGGGCGGCCGCCCGCGCGGGGAGGCCGTCCCCTGGTGGCCGCCGGTCAGGCGGTGGACGTGCCCAGGAGGGGCAGCCAGACCTCGTCCACGATCTCGATGATCGACTCCTCGGGCACCCCGCGCATCGTCACCAGCATGTCGTGCCGCAGCAGGTCCAGCGGCAGGTTCACCACCCTGGACGAGCGCGGCACGCCGGGCAGCTCGCCGCGCTCGACCGCGCGGCCCACGATCGTCTCGAAGGCGGTCGCGTGGCCGGGCGGGAGCAGGGTGTCGCGCAGCTCGGTCAGGCTGGTGCCGCTGTCGCGGAAGTAGTCGGCGAGCTGCACGCTCATCAGCGTCAGCATGCCCGCGCGGTCGGCGCCGGCGTTGCGCAGGAACCCGATCGCGTCGTCGCGGAGGCTGCCGGTGTCGGGCACGTCGATCAGCCGCCAGAACTTGGCGAGGGTGGCCAGCAGCAGGTCGTCGCGCCGCGGCCAGCGCCGGTAGAGCACCGGGCGGCTGGTGCCGGCGCGGGCGGCGACGGCTTCGTAGGTGAAGCCGTGGTAGCCGTGCTCGACCAGCACGTCCCAGGCGGCGTCGAGGATCGCGTCCGCCAGCGCGGAGCCGCGCCGGCGGGAGGCGCCGCCGGGGGCACGGTGCTTGAGATTCACTTGCGTATCTTATCGCGGGACTCTACGGTGACCTGAATTAGATACAGCCCTGTACTTTAAGGAACGTCACATGATGTTCGACGTCATCGTCGTCGGCGGCGGCCCGGCCGGCCTCTTCCTCGCCTGCGAGCTGCGCCTGGCGGGCGCCCGGCCGCTGGTCCTGGAACGGCGTCCGGAGCCGGACCTGTCGGACAAGGCCCACGGCCTGGCCGGTCAGGTCGTCCGGCTCCTGGACCACCGCGGCCTGTACGAACGCTGCGGCGGCCGGGGCGTCCCGGCGCCCGCGCCGGGCTTCTTCTTCGGCGGGATGCCGTTGCCGCTGCACGAGCTCGGCGCGGAGAACCCGATGCACCTCCTGCCCTGCGACCAGCGCGACCTCGAACGGGTGCTCGGCGAGCGCGCGGCCGAACTCGGCGCGGACGTGCGGCGCGGCTGGGAGGTGCTCTCCCTCGCCCAGGACGACGACCGGGTCGAGGTCGTGACCCGCGGCCCCGGCGGCGTCGCGACGACCCTCACGGCCCGCTACCTGGTCGGCTGCGACGGCGGCCACAGCATGGTCAGGAAGGCGGCGGGCATCGCCTTCCCCGGCGTCAGCGACGACCACGTCGTCGACCGCTCGGCCCTCGTCGGGCCGGGCGAGCACTTCCGGATGCTGCCCGGAGGGCGCGTCCTGATCGACGGCCTCGGCGAGATCCCCGCGCACTTCCACCGCACCGATCGCGGCGTCTTCACCCTCCTGGCCCACGACCCGCGGCGGCCGCTGATCAACACGGCCGAGTGGGAGGACCACCCGGCGGGCAGTTTCCCGGGGCCGGGCGCGCCGATGACGCTGGCCGAGATGGAGAAGAGCGTCGAACGCGTCCTCGGCGTGCGCCTGCCCCTGAGCCCGCCGCCCGAGGGCGCACCGTCGATGCTGCGCCGCCTGTGCGGGCGCAACACCCGGCTCGCCGACCGCTACCGCGCCGGACGGGTCTTCATCGCCGGCGACGCCGCCCAGGTCAGCCACGGGCCCACCCTGAACCTGGCGCTCCAGGACGCCGCCAACCTGGCCTGGAAGCTCGCCGCCGCGCTGCGCGGACAGGCCCCCGAAGGGCTCCTGGACAGCTACGAGGCCGAGCGCCGCGCGTGCGCCGAGCGCGTGGTCACCCACACCCTGGCCGCGACCGCCCTGCTGGCGCCCGGGGCCGAGGTCACGGCGCTGCGCCGGCTGTTCGGCGAGCTCCTGGGCCGTACGGAGAACCTGCGCCTGGTCGCCGACCTGATGGCGGGCAGCGACGTCCGGTACGACATGGGGGAGGAGCGGCCCGCCGCGCCCACCGGGTGGTTCGCGCCGTCCCTCGCCCTGACCGCCGGCGACGGGCGGCCGGGGCGCCTGGCCGAGCTGCTGCGTGACGCCCGCCCCCTGTTCCTGGACCTGACCGGACGCGACGCCCTCGCCGCCACCGCCGCGCCCTGGCTCGACCGGGTGCGCCACGTGGCCGCGACCGCCGCCGGCGCTCCCGCCCCTGCGCTGCTCGTCCGGCCGGACGGTTACGTCGCCTGGGCGGGCGCTGACCCCGACGGCCTGGAGGCGGCCCTCACCCGCTGGTTCGGGGATCGTCCTCGACGGGCCGCGACCCCCGCCTGACGAGGTCACTCCGGGCTGGTGATCCGCGCCAGGACGATGCCGCCGACGATCAGCGCCAGCGCGGCCATCCGCCCGATCGACATCGGGTCCTTGTGGACGACGACGCCCAGCGCGATCGCGCCGACCGCCCCGATGCCGGTGAAGACCGCGTACGCGGTGCCGACCGGCAGGGTCTTCATCGAGTACGACAGCAGCCAGACCGCCGCCACCATGAGGACGAAGCAGAGCAGGGTGGGCAGCGGCCTGGTGAACCCCTGGGTGGGCTTGATGCTCTGCGCCCAGGCGATCTCGACCAGCCCGGCCAGCCCGAGGACGAGCCAGCTCATCGTCAGAACTCCTTGCCCAGGTCGCGGGCGCCGCGCAGCGCGGCGGCGTACAGCTCGTCGTGCCGGGAGCGCAGGTGGGCCAGGTCGGGGTCGACGCGGGAGTTGGCCAGCTCGGCGGTGACCACGGTGGTGTCCTCGACGGCGAAGTGGCCGGCGAAGAAGTCCCGCAGGTAGCGCTCCTGGTAGTCGAACTTGGCCTTGGGGGCGCCGGGCGAGTAGGCCCCGCCGCGCGCCGTGGTGACCACGAAACGCCGCCCGGCGAGGGACATCTTGGGGAAGGTCACCTGGTCGAGCCACGCCTTCAGCGCCGACGGGATCGAGTAGTTGTACATCGGGGTGGCGATCAGCACCACGTCCGCGGCCACCAGTTCGGCCAGCAGCGGCTCGATGACCGCCCAGGCCGCGGCCTGCTCCGGGGTGCGGGCGGCCTCGTGGTAGCGGCCGATGTCGGTGATCCGGTTGGCCATGACGTAGTCGCACAGCTCCGTCCAGGCCTCCCCGATGTGCGGCACGGGCTCGGCCGCCAGGTCGCGGTGGACGTAGGTGCCCTCGGGGTGGGCGGACCGCCACGCCTCGGCGAAGGCGTCGCCGAGCTCGCGGCTGATCGAGCGGCGTCGGGCGCTGGCGTCCAGGTGGAGCAGAACGGTCATGAGGGGCTCCTCGAAATAAGTGGACATTGCGTCCGCTTTGGGGGTCGGCATGACCGTAGCAACTAAGCGGGCACGTTGTCCACTTATCGTGGTGTGGGTTAGAGTCGCCGCCATGGAGTCCCGTACCGAGTTGCTGACCGGACGTCCCGTGGAGGAGGCGGGCCGCCCGCGCGAGCGCGCCGACGCCGCACGTAACCGCGCCAAGGTGCTCGCCGCGGCGGCCGAGCTGTTCGCCGCCCGAGACCCGCGCGGCGTGACAATGGACGACATCGCCAAGGCCGCCGGCGTGGGCCGGGGCACGCTCTACCGCCGCTACCCCGACACCGTCTCGATCGCGCAGGCCCTGCTCGACGAGCACGAGCGCGTGTTGCAGGAACGCCTCCTGCGCGGCGACCCGCCGCTCGGCCCCGGCGCGCCTCCCGCCGACCGGCTCGCCGCCTTCTACGCCGCGATGGTCGAGCTGCTGGACGAGCACATCTCGCTCGTCCTGGGCGCCGAGCAGGGCGCGGCGCGGTACGCCACCGGCGCCTACGGGTTCTGGCGGGCGCACGTACGGGTGCTGCTGGCCGAGGCGGCGATCCCGGAGCCCGACGCGCTGGCCGACATCCTCCTCGCCCCGCTGGGGCCCGACGTCTATGCCGAGCAGCGCAGGCGGGGGCTCACCCCGGAACAGATCACCGCCGCCCTGACCCGCCTGGCCCACGGCATCGTCGAACGCGCCGGCTAGCCCGTCCCGGGCCGGCGCCTTCCTCTTCGCAACACGACATGTTGGGTGTGACTTTTTGATCCGCCCTATATATGGTGTCTCCCGCAGCCGGTTCGGCCCGCCCAGCCAGGGTGGCCGAGGCAAGAGGGAACCTGGTGGAAATCCGGGACTGCCCCGCAGCGGTGAGTGGGAACGACCGCCGTCAGACGCACTGGGCCATGGGCCCGGGAAGCGACGGCCAGTAGGCAGCGACAGCATGCCCACGAGTCCGAAGACCTGCCGGCGCGCCGCGCACGATCATGCGTGCGTGGCTGCTCCGAGGCCGCGCGGGACGGCGGACGGTACCGGCGAGAGGGCTGTGGCGCCTCGCCGTCTGCCTCCTGCGCGTGTTCTCGGCACCTGACCGAGTTCACGAGGGGAGAGCGAAGTGACGGTCACAGGGGACCCGATGACGGACCTGGCCGAGGCGGCGGGGGCGGACGACGGGAGGCCCGCGCCGCGGCGCGTCCAGATGCAGGTGCGCAAGCGCAACGGCACCGCCGAGCCGGTCGACGTCAACAAGATCGTACGCGCGGTGGAGCACTGGGCGACCGATCTGACGGACATCGACCCGATGCGGGTGGCCACCAAGACGATCAGCGGGCTCTACGACGGGGCCACCACCGCCGAGCTGGACCGGCTGTCCATCCAGACGGCCGCCGAGATGATCGGCGAGGAGCCGCAGTACTCGCGCCTGGCCGCGCGGCTGCTGTCGGGCTACATCGACAAGGAGGTCCGCGGGCAGGGCGTGGCCTCCTTCAGCCAGGCGATCCGGCTGGGCCACGCCGAGGGGCTCGTCGGCGACGAGACCGCCGAGTTCGTCAACGCCAACGCCCGCAAGCTCGACGACGCCATCGACGTCACCGCCGACCTGCGGTTCGAGTACTTCGGGCTGCGCACGGTCTACGACCGCTACCTGCTGCGCCACCCGTCCACCCGGCTGGTGGTGGAGACGCCGCAGTACTGGCTGCTGCGCGTGGCCTGCGGGCTGGCCGAGACGCCCGCCGAGGCCGTCGGGTTCTACCGGCTCATGTCGTCGCTGGCCTACCTGCCCAGCTCGCCGACGCTGTTCAACTCCGGCACCCGGCACACCCAGATGTCCTCCTGCTACCTGGTCGACTCCCCCCGGGACGAGATCGGCTCCATCTACGACCGCTACGCCCAGGTGGCGCAGCTGTCGAAGTTCGCCGGCGGGATCGGCATCTCCTGGTCGCGGGTGCGCTCGCGCGGCGCGCTGATCCGCGGCACGAACGGGCACTCCAACGGCATCGTCCCGTGGCTGCGCACGCTCGACGCGTCCGTGGCCGCCGTCAACCAGGGCGGCCGCCGCAAGGGCGCGGCCTGCGTCTACCTGGAGCCCTGGCATCCGGACGTCGAGGAGTTCCTGGAGCTGCGCGACAACACCGGCGAGGACGCCCGCCGCACCCACAACCTCAACCTGGCCAACTGGATCCCCGACGAGTTCATGCGCCGCGTCGAGGCCGACGAGCCGTGGTCGTTGTTCGACCCCGACGAGGTCCCGGAGCTGCCCGACCTGTGGGGGGAGGCGTTCGAGGACGCCTACCGCGCCGCCGAGCGCGCCGGGCGGTACGTCCGGCAGATCAAGGCCCGCGACCTGTACGCCAAGATGATGCGCACCCTCGCCCAGACCGGCAACGGCTGGATGACCTTCAAGGACGCCGCCAACCGCCTGTGCAACCAGGCCGCCGAGCCCGGCAACGTGGTGCACCTGTCCAACCTGTGCACCGAGATCATCGAGGTGTCCAGCGACGCCGAGACCGCGGTCTGCAACCTGGGCTCGGTCAACCTCGCCGCCCACCTGACCGGCGACGGCATCGACTGGGAGCGGCTGCGCGCCACCGTCCGCACGGCGGTCACGTTCCTCGACCGCGTGATCGACATCAACTACTACCCGAGCGAGCAGGCCGCGGCCAGCAACCCGCGCTGGCGTCCGGTCGGCCTGGGCGTGATGGGCCTTCAGGACGTCTTCTTCGCCCTGCGGCTGCCGTTCGACTCGGCCGAGGCCAAGGAGCTGTCCACCCGGCTCGCCGAGGAGATCTACCTGTCGGCGCTGGAGACCTCCGCCGGCCTGGCCGAGCGCTTCGGCGCCCACCCGGCCTACGACCAGACGTGGGCGGCACGCGGCAGGCTCCAGCACGACCTGTGGGGGGAGAGCGGCACCCAGGCCGAGCGCTGGGACGCGGTGCGCGCGCGGATCGCCGCCCACGGCCTGCGCAACTCGCTGCTGATCGCGATCGCGCCGACCGCCACCATCGCCTCGATCGTCGGCTGCTACGAGTGCGTCGAGCCGCAGGTGTCCAACCTGTTCAAGCGCGAGACGCTGAGCGGCGAGTTCCTCCAGATCAACAACGCGCTGGTGGCCGAGCTCAAGTCGCGCGGGCTGTGGAACGAGCGCGTCAGGGCCGCCATCAAGCAGGCCGAGGGGTCGGTGCAGGGCATCGCCGAGCTGCCGGAGGACGTGCGCCGGCTGTTCCGCACCGCCTGGGAGCTGCCCCAGCGCGCGCTGATCGACATGGCCGCCGCGCGCTCGCCGTACATCGACCAGAGCCAGTCGCTCAACCTGTTCCTGAGCGCCCCGACGATCGACAAGCTCTCCTCGATGTACCTGTACGCCTGGAAGTCCGGCCTGAAGACCACCTACTACCTGCGCTCGCGCCCGGCCACCCGGATCCAGCAGGCCACCGTGCCCCTCGCGCCCCCCGCGCCCCTCATGAACAAGTCCGAGGAGGCCCTGGTCTGCTCCCTGGAGAACCCCGAGTCGTGCGAAGCCTGCCAGTGACCCCCGAGGAGAACGTGATGTTGCTCGACCCGGGCATGAGCCTGACCCTGCGGCCCATGCGCTACCCCCTCTTCTTCGACCGCTACCGCGACGCGATCAAGAACACCTGGACCGTCGAGGAGGTGGACCTGCACTCCGACCTGAAGGACCTGGCCAGGTTGTCGGCGGCCGAGCGCCACCTGGTCAGCCGGCTGGTCGCCTTCTTCGCCACCGGCGACACGATCGTGGCCAACAACCTGGTGCTCAACCTCTACCAGCACGTCAACGCGCCCGAGGCGCGCCTCTACCTGAGCAGGCAGCTGTTCGAGGAGGCGGTGCACGTCCAGTTCTACCTGAACCTGCTGGACACCTACGTGCCGGACGAGGAGGAGCGGTTCGCGGCGTTCGCGGCGGTGGAGAACATCCCGTCCATCCGGCGCAAGGCCGAGTTCTGCTTCCGCTGGATCGACTCCATCGGCAGCCTCCAGCGGCTGGAGACGCGCGACGACCGGCGGGCGTTCCTGCTCAACCTGATCTGCTTCGCCGCCTGCATCGAGGGCCTGTTCTTCTACGGCGCCTTCGCCTACGTCTACTTCCTGCGCTCGCGCGGCCTGCTGAACGGGCTGGCCTCGGGCACCAACTGGGTGTTCCGCGACGAGTCCATGCACATGGCCTTCGCCTTCGACGTGGTCGACGTCGTACGGCAGGAGGAGCCGGACCTCTTCGACGAGGAGATGGCCCGTCAGGTCAGGGAGATGCTGGCCGAGGCGGTGGAGTGCGAGGCCCAGTTCGCCGAGGACCTGCTCGGGCAGGGCGTGCCGGGCATGTCGACCGCTGACATGCGGTCCTACCTGGAGCACGTGGCCGACCGGCGGCTGGGCCAGCTCGGCATCGAGCCGCTGTACGGGTCGAAGAACCCGTTCGCGTTCATGGAGCTGCAGGACGTGCAGGAGCTGTCGAACTTCTTCGAGCGGCGGGTGTCGGCGTACCAGGTGGGGGTGACCGGCTCGGTCAGCTTCGACGCCGACTTCTGACGGCTCCACGTGGTGCGCAGGCCCGGCGGGGGTTCACCCCCGCCGGGGGGGGGGGGCCGGCGGGGGGGGGGGGGGGGCCGCCGGACGGGGGGGGGGGCCCGGGGGGGGGGGGCGGGGCGGGGGGGGGGGGGGGGGGCGCCCCC
>NZ_JBFAOV010000050.1:0-52838 GCF_040675375.1 Nonomuraea sp. NPDC049607 | reverse complement strand
TATCTGGCACAACGATCACACCGGCCAGCCGGTCAAGAGGTCACTCACTCGCTACGACCACTGATCACCCGGACCCCTTGGACTCAACCATCTAGACGCCGGCCGGATGCCAGACGGTCTTGGTCTCCAGGAACCGCGTCATGCGCCCGAGCCCCGGATCGGCCGTCCAGTCCTCGCGCACGGGACGCAGCACGCGCTTGAGGTTCTCGGCCGCCTCCTGCTCGCAGCGCAGCGCCAGGTCGGCGTCCTCGACGCCGGTCAGGTCGAGGCCGTTGACGTCCATGTGCGCGGCCAGCCAGGGCGCCAGCTCGGCCTGCCGTCCGGTCAGGATGTTGACCACCCCGCCCGGCAGGTCGGACGTGGCCAGCACCTCGGCCAGCGTGATCGAGGCGAGCGGTGAGGGCTCGGAGGCGACCACGACGCACGTGTTCCCGGTGACGATCACCGGCGCGACCACGGACACCAGCCCGAGCAGCGGATCGGCGGGCGCCACCACGGCCACGACCCCGGTCGGCTCCGGCGAGGACAGGTTGAGGTACGGCCCCGCCACCGGGTTCGCCGACCCGCGCACCGACGTGATCTTGTCCGACCAGCCCGCGTACCAGACCAGCCGGTCGACCGCCGCGTCCACCGACTCAAGGGCGGCCTTCTTGCCCGTGCCCAGCTCCTCGGCGAACTGCCCGCGCCGCCCCTCCAGCATCTCGGCGACGCGGTAGAGGATCTGCCCCCTGTTGTAGGGGGTCGCGCCGGACCAGCCGGGGAACGCCTTGCGCGCGGCCACCACGGCGTCACGCGCGTCCTTGCGTGAGGCGCGCGAGGCGTTGGCGAGGAAGTCGCCCTTGGGCGAGGTCACGGGATAGGACCTCCCACTCTCCGAGCGCGGGAAGGCCCCGCCGATGTACAGCTTGTAGGTCTTTCTGACGGACAACCTACTCATCGCCCCGACCTCTCCACGTGGACTCCTGCGTCGTCTGAACCGGGGCGAACACCTGGCCGCACCTGCTGACGCCGCAGCGGTGGGCGAACCAGCCGACGCGTACGGGCCGGCCGGCACGGGCGAAGGCGTGGCCGCCGGTGGCCTGGGCACGCCGCCCGGACCGCCGGGCACGGCGATGATCACACGTCAAGGTAGGCCTCCAGCCCCGCGAGACCGCCTTCACGGCCGTACCCCGACTCCTTGTAGCCGCCGAACGGCGAGGTGGGGTCGAACTTGTTGAACGTGTTGGCCCAGACGACCCCGGCCCGCAGCCGGTCGGCCATCCACAGGATGCGCGAGCCCTTCTCCGTCCAGATGCCGGCAGAGAGCCCGTACGGGGTGTTGTTGGCCTTCTCCACGGCCTCCGCGGGGGTACGGAAGGTCAGCACGGACAACACCGGCCCGAAGATCTCCTCCCGGGCGATCCGGTGGGACTGGGCGACCCCGGTGAACAGGGTGGGCGGGAACCAGTAGCCCCGGTCGGGCAGCTCGCACGCGGGCGACCAGCGCTCGGCGCCCTCGTCGGCCCCGGCCTCGGACAGCTCGCGGATCTTGGCGAGCTGCTCGGCCGAGTTGATCGCGCCGATGTCGGTGTTCTTGTCGAGCGGGTCGCCGAGCCGCAGCGTGCCGAGCCGCCGCTTCAGCGACTCCAGCAGCTCGTCGTGGACGGACTCCTGCACCAGCAGCCGGGAGCCCGCGCAGCAGACGTGGCCCTGGTTGAAGAAGATGCCGTTGACGATGCCCTCGACCGCCTGGTCGATGGCGGCGTCCTCGAAGACGATGTTCGCGGCCTTGCCGCCGAGCTCCAGCGTGAGCTTCTTGCCGGTGCCCGCGACCGTGCGGGCGATGATCCGGCCGACCTCTGTGGAGCCGGTGAAGGCCACCTTGTTGACGTCGGGATGGGCCACCAGCGCGGCGCCGGTGTCGCCCGCGCCGGTCACGATGTTGACCACGCCCGGCGGCAGCTCGGCCTGCTGGCAGATCTCCGCGAACAGCAGCGCGGTCAGCGGCGTGGTCTCGGCCGGCTTGAGCACGACCGTGTTGCCGCAGGCCAGCGCGGGAGCGATCTTCCAGGCCAGCATGAGCAGCGGGAAGTTCCACGGGATGACCTGACCGGCCACACCGAGCGGCTTGGTACCGAACCCGGCGTAGGCCAGCTTGTCGGACCAGCCCGCGTAGTAGAAGAAGTGGGCCGCGACCAGCGGCAGGTCGACGTCGCGCGACTCGCGGATCGGCTTGCCGTTGTCGAGCGACTCCAGGACGGCCAGCTCGCGGGCCCGCTCCTGGATCAGGCGCGCGATGCGGAACAGGTACTTGGCCCGCTCGGCGCCCGGCAGGGCGCTCCACACGCCGAACGCCTTGCGCGCCGCCTGCACGGCCCGGTCGACGTCGTCGGAGGAGGCGGAGGCGACTTCCGCCAGCTTCTCCTCCGTCGCCGGGTTGACCGTCTTGAAGGGAGAGCCGGAGCCGTCCACGAACTCACCGTTGATGAACAACCCGTACGACGGCTTGAGGTCGACAATGTCGCGCGACTCTGGCGCGGGTGCGTAGTCGAACATCGCCGTCAGCCCAGGGTGAGGTATAGGGACATCACCTTGCCAGCGTAGACGGTCGGTCCGAGTGCTCCGAGGGGCCTGGAGCTCCTACGTGAGGAGGGACAGGCGATGCGCCGCCGCGGCGGCCTCTCCGCGCGTGGTGACACCCAGCTTGGCCAGGATGTTCGACACGTGCACGCTGACCGTCTTCGCCGAGATGAACAGTTGGGCGGCGATGTCCCTGTTGGTGCGGCCCTGGGTCACCAGGCGCAGAACCTCCAGCTCACGCGGCGTCAGCAGCTCCGACGCCGTCTCCTGGGCCTGCTGGCCGCCGCCCACGCGGCGCGACAACGCCTCGATCTCCTCGACCAGCGGGGTGGCGCGCAGCTCGACGGCGAGCGGGCGCGCCTGCCGGAGCCGGGTCGCCGCGCCCTCCCTGTCGCCGCTCCTGGCCGCGGCGCCGGCCGCGCGCAGCAGGGCCTTGGCCTGGTTGTGCGGGCGCATCAGCCGCTCCCACGCCGCCGCCGAGGCGTCGAAGTCACCGCTGTAGGACAGCCGGTACGCATCCGCCACCGGCCCGCTGATCGTCAGCTCGGCCGCCAGCTCGGCGGCGTGCGCCCGGACCGCGGCGGTCCGGTCGGGTTCGAGGTCTTCCGCCGCGTCGCAGACCGTGCGCAGCAGGGAGAGCAGCCGCCAGCCCAGCATGGCCTTGCTCGGCAGCCGCGGATGCGACAGCGCCCGCTCGGCCACGGCCAGCGCCGCCCACGGCTCGCCCTTGAGCAGGTGCCAGCCGATGTGCAGGCGCGCGTTGCTGATGACGTCCTGGACGAAGTCCTCAGGGCGGTCCTTGAGCACGCCGATCTCCGACAGGATGCCCTCGACGAGCTGCACCTCGCCCCTGGCCAGCCCGATGTCGGCCCGGACGCGCAGCACGGCGTACCGGGTGCGCAGGACCGGCCCGTAGTTGAGCGTGCTCTCCACGCGGTCGAGCGCCTCGTCCCAGCGGCCGAGGGACTCCAGCGCCTCGGCCCAGTTGTTGAGGATGAACAGCCCGCTGCCGCGCAGCCGACCGTACTTCTTGGCGTAGCGCCAGGCCTCCTCCGACAGGCGCAGGGCCTCCTCGGCGCGGCCCATGTCGATCAGGGAGTCGATGTTGTTGCCGAGCGCCCTGATGATGATCCGGCCCGAACCCTCGTCCTTGCCGAGGCCGATCGCCTGCTCGTTGACGGCGATGACCCGCTCCAGCTCACCCCGCAGCGAGTGGCCGAGCGCCATGTTCATCAGCAGGTCGGCTTCGAGGCACCGGTCGCCGGACCGCCTGACCAGGTCGAGGCCCTCGACGATCAGCTCGTCGGCCTCGGCGACGTGGCCGCGCAGCATGAGCTGCCTGCTCAGCGTCATGACGACCTCCGCGCGCACCGGGCACGGCTCGGGCACCAGTCGCAGGGCGTGCCGGAGCAACTCGATGACGCCCATCTGGCCCTTGGACACCTTGAACGACGCCTGGCGGACGATGAGCTGGGCCACCCGGTCCGGTTCCTCGTTCTCGTCCAGCTCGGCGAGGGCGGCCTTGACGAACTTCACGCCCTTGTCCACCTCGCCGCCGGCGTTCGCGGCCTCGGAGGCGCGTTCGAGCACGGCGGTGTGGTCCACGCCGATGCGCCGGGCGGCGTCGGGGACCCGGTCCCAGAGCATGAGCACACGTTCCAGCAGCGGCACGGCCTCGGTGTAGGCGTACGCCTTGAACGACTTCTGCGCGGCCTCCCAGGCCGACACCAGGGCCCAGAGGTCGTTGCGGGCCCCGTACCAGTGGTGGGCCAGCTCGACGGCGGCGCGACCGGGCGGGACGAGCGAGCGGTCCTTGGAGATCTCCTCGGCGTACCTGGAGTGCAGGCGCTGGTGTTCGCCCGGCAGCAGTTCCTCGTGCACGGCCTCCCGGATCAGCGCGTGCCGGAAGACGTAGGCGCGGTTGTCGGCGATCTGCAGCACGTTCCCGGCGATGGCGGGGCGCAGGGCCGCCTCCAGCTCGATCTCCGACAGCCCGCTGACGGCGGCCAGCAGCGCGTGACCGACCCGGTTGCCGCCCGCCGCGGCCATGCGCAGGACGCGCTGGGTCTCCTCGGGCAACCGTTCGACGGCGTTGAGGATGAGGTCCTGCATCGACTCGGGGAACGTGCAGTCCTCGCCGCTGTCGAGCAGGGCCTCCACGAACAGCGGAATGCCCTCGCTGCGTTCGTAGACCTTCTGGACCTTCACGTATTCGGGGGCGGCGCCGAGGATGCCGGCCATCTGGGCGGCCACCTCGTCGCGCGACAGGCGGGGCAGGTCCAGGCGGTGGACGCCGTTGACGCGTCCGAGCTCGGCCAGCACCGGGCGCAGCGGATGCTGCCGGTGCAGGTCGTCGGAGCGGTAGGTCATGACGATGAGCACCTGCGGGGCGTGCAGGTTGCGGCTGAGAAAGGCGATCAGGTCGCGGCTGGACCGGTCGGCCCAGTGGATGTCCTCGATGACGAGGATCGTGGGGCGGCTGTCCGCGAGGCGTTCGAGGAGGGTGAGGAACTGCTCGAAGAGCCGGGCGCGGCCCGTGTCGGTCTCGCCGTCGCCGCTGGGCTCGCCGAACTCCGGCAGCAGCCTGGCCAGATCGCGCTGGCCCCCTTCGGGCAGCAGCGCGGCCACCGCGGCGGGGCCCTGCTCTCTGACGAGCTGCCTGAGCGCGGCGGTGAAGGGCGCGTACGCCAGACCCTCGGCCGACAACTCCACGCAGCCACCGACCAGCACCTGCGCGCCATCGGCCACGCAGGTCTCGGCGAAGCGCTGCACGAGCCGGCTCTTGCCGACCCCAGCCTCTCCGCCCATGAGCACGGACGTCACCGTGCCCTTACGCGCCTCGTCGAAGCTCTCTCCGAGAGCGACGAGCTCCTCCGCCCGCCCGACGAAGACGGGACTCACCGAACGTCCCAGCATGTCGTTCAGCATGCCATGCCCTATCAATCGCATTCGACGGGTTTAGGGGGGTGCAGAGGCCCGGCCGCCACATGCGATGACGCGGCCGGGCACTCTTGGGGCGGTCATGACGAACGGCGCTTGCCGAAGACCGAGCGCCGCTCGGTCTTGTTTCCCTTCATGGCCTCGCGTACTCGGCGGTGCTCGGCGGCGGCCTGCCGGAGCTCGCTGGCGTAGGACTTCATGAGCTCGTACTCGAGTTCGGGGTTCATCTTGTTCTCCTGAACATGTGCTGCTTTTCCCTGACATCTTCAATGTTCGGCCTAAGGCCCGGCCCGGCACATCGGGTGGATGCCCTATCTGCGGGCGCACCCAGGGCGGGACATACCTAGATCGGGGCCCGTCCCGCCTTAGGCGGCGTTCCCGTCCGTCCGGTTTGGAGGTAGTGGCCCTGGTCGGCGATGCTGTGAAGGTGTCAACTGTGACTACCTCGCTCGCGGACGTCGCCTCGTCCCACGCGACGCTGCGCGCCTTCCTGCACGGCCTTCCCGGAGTCGACCGGGTGGGCGCCGACCAGCGGGCGGCCATGCTCGGCACCCGTTCCATCAAGACCACGGCCAAGGCCCAGGCCATCGACCTGGCCATCTCCATGGTCGACCTGACGACGCTCGAAGGCGCCGACACGGCGGGCAAGGTCCGGGCCATGTGCACCAAGGCCGTGCACCCGGGCGGCGGCGCCCCCAGGGTGGCGGCGGTGTGCGTCTATCCCGACATGGTGCCGGTGGCCGTCCAGGCGGTGGCCGGGTCGGGGGTCAAGGTGGCCTCGGTCGCCACCGCGTTCCCCAGCGGGCGCTCCTCGCTGGAGGTCAAGGTGAGCGACACGGCGCTGGCCGTGGGCGCGGGCGCCGACGAGATCGACATGGTGATCGACCGCGGCGCGTTCCTGTCCGGCGACTACATGAAGGTCTACGACGAGATCGTCGCGATCAAGGCCGCCTGCGGTCCCGCGCACCTGAAGGTGATCCTGGAGACGGGCGAGCTGGCGACGTACGACAACGTGCGCCGGGCGTCCTGGCTGGCCATGATCGCGGGCGCCGACTTCATCAAGACCTCGACCGGCAAGGTGTCCCCGGCGGCCACGCTGCCGGTGACGCTGATCATGCTGGAGGCGGTGCGCGACTTCCGCGACGCGACCGGCCGCCAGGTGGGCGTCAAGCCGGCCGGCGGCATCCGCACGACCAAGGACGCCATCAAGAACCTGGTGCTGGTCAACGAGACGGCGGGCGACGACTGGCTCTCCCCCGACTGGTTCAGGCTGGGCGCGTCCTCGCTGCTCAACGACCTGCTCATGCAGCGCGAGAAGCTCGCCACGGGCCGCTACGCGGGCCCCGACTACTTCACCCTCGACTGAGGGTGACGGCCCTCGGGCGGCTCTACGAGGTGTTCGGAGCCGTCGGCCGGCCCGCGAGCGTGTCCGGCTGTCCCCATTGCGTGGAGCCGGGCGAGGAGGCGTGCCTGCTGTCCGGGCCGGTCTCGGCGATCGAGGCCGGCTCGCTGGCCCGTTACGCGGCCAAGGCGCTCACCACGTGGGGTGACGTCCCCGAGTTCCGCTACTTCCTCCCGCGCCTGCTCGAATGCGCGGCGGCCGACGCCTTCTCCTATCCCGACCCGGAGATCGTCCTCGGCAAGCTCGCCGTCGCGGGCTGGCACGACTGGCCGGCCGCCGAACGCACGGCCGTCACCGCGTTCCTGCACGAGTGGTGGCACGACACGCTGCACCGCCATCCGTCCCGCCCGCCGGCCGACACCGTGCTGTGCGCCGTCGCCGCCACCGGCGTGGACCTCGCGCCCTTCCTCGACGCCTGGGCCGGGCTGGAGAGCGACGCGGCGATCGCCCACCTGCACGACTTCGTCACCGGCGGCCTGTCCGGGCGGCGGCTGACCAACGCCTTCTGGGACCGCGACGCCCCCGCCCACGCCCAGGTCCTCGCCTGGCTCGCCGGCGGGCCCGCGGCGCGCGCGGTGGAGGCCGCCTTCGCCCGGGAGAGCAGGGAGCCCGTGCTCGGCCTGCTCGCCGACGTCCACCAGGCGCTGCCGCCGCGCTCCTAGAGGATCGCGTCGACGAGCAGCACGATGCCGAAGACCGCGAACGCGGCGGCGGCGCCGTACCGGATGACCTTCTCGGGGAGGTGCTTGCCGAGCAGGCGGCCCACGAGGATGGCCAGGGCGTCGGCGGCGACCATGCCGACAGTCGAGCCGATCCACGTGCCGAACCAGCCGTGCTGCGTGGCCAGGGTGATCGTGGCGAG
This sequence comes from Nonomuraea sp. NPDC049607, assembly GCF_040675375.1. NCBI lineage: Bacteria > Bacillati > Actinomycetota > Actinomycetes > Streptosporangiales > Streptosporangiaceae > Nonomuraea > Nonomuraea sp. NPDC049607. The sequence goes on along the minus strand of NZ_JBFAOV010000050.1, from coordinate 45,075 downwards.
CATCGTCTTGTCGCCCAGCTCGCTCAGGAAGAACGCCACGGTCACCGCGACCAGGACGTTCCTGGTCGTACGGCGGGCCTTGTCCTCCTCCTCCTTGGTCAGCTCGTCGCCCCGCAACGTCCACAGGGCGAACCCGAGGAAGGCGATGCCGGCCACGATCGAGATGGCCGTCGTCGGCAGCGCCTTCCCGACCAGCTCGCCCACACCCACGCTCAGCAGGTGCACGACCGTGGTGGCGATGGTGATGCCCGCGAGCACGGGCCAAGGCTTGAAACGGGTGGCGAACGTCATCGCCATGAGCTGGCTCTTGTCACCGAGCTCGGCCACGAAAATGACCGCGAGACTGATCCAGAACGCGTCCAACCGGTCCTCTTCCGCGCGACCAGACCGGAAGCAGGCACCCGGGGGATCTTCGGGCACGACTTTCGGCCCGGCAGCGTCTTTGTGTCATGACTGCCAGGCCGAAGGTCTCGTCCGCCCGTTCAGGCCCGTGTGACCGGGCGCGATCACGCGCCAGTATGTCGATCACACGATTGGGACTACTCCCCTTCGGAATTACCAACACACCATAACAGCCCACGCAGAGCCGTCATTCCCCCAGGTCGTCCGCCAGCGTGCAGCCGACCAGCACCGGCTCGTTGACGAGCGTGACGCCGAACTTCTCCCGCACCCCGTCGCGCACCTCCGCGGCCAGCGCCAGCAGGTCGGCCGTGGTGGCGGCGCCCACCGGGTTGGTGAGGGCCAGCGTGTGCTTGGTGGAGATGCGCACCGGGCCGCGCTCGTAGCCCTTGGGGAAGCCCGCCTGCTCGATCAGCCAGGCGGCCGGCACCTTGACGCGGCCGTCGGGCATGTCCCAGCGCGGGTGGCCGGGCGCGCGTCCGGCCAGCTCGTCGGCGTGCTCGGCGGTCAGGATCGGGTTGGTGAAGAACGAGCCCGCGCTGCGGCTGTCGGGGTCGGACGCCGGGTCGAAGACCATGCCCTTGCCCCGCCGCAGCCCCAGGACGCCCTCACGGGCCAGGCCGAGGGGCACGCGGCCGCCGAGCTCCACCCCGAGCCGCCCGGCCAGCTCCTGGTAGGCCACCGGCCCGGACAGGTCCGACACGTCCAGCGCGTACGTCACCGCGAGCACCACGTGCCGCGACAGGTCCCGCTTGAAGGCGCTGTCGCGGTAGGAGAACCCGCACTGGCGCGCCTCCAGGTCGACCACCTGCCGGGTGAGCCGGTCGTAGGCCCGTACGCACCTGATGGTCTGCGCCACCTCCTGGCCGTACGCGCCGACGTTCTGGATCGGGGTCGAGCCCACCAGGCCCGGAATGCCGGACATGCACTCGATGCCGGACCATCCCTCGGCCACGGCCCGCTCGACCAGCACATCCCAGTCCTGGCCCGCCTCGACCGTGAGCAGCACCTGCTCGCCGTCCCTGGAGACCGTCACGCCCTCGGTGGCCACCTTGACGACCAGCCCGTCGAAGCCGTCGTCACCGATCACCACGTTGCTGCCACCGCCGAGCACCAGGGTCGGCACCCCGTTCATGTCGGCCTCGGCGACGAGGGACACGAGCTGCTCCGCCGTGACTGCCTCGGCGAAGTCGCGGGCGGGGCCGCCCAGGCCCAGGGTGGTGTGCGGCGCGAGCATCTCCATGAGCCCCAAGCTTATGAGCCCCCCAGCCCACCCAGCACCCCCTCCACCGCCCCCTCCACCCGAACAGCATCCTGTCCGGGCAGCACTCCCACCCGGGCAGCACCCCGTCCGGGTGGCATTCCCAGCCGGGCAGCACCCCCTCCGGGCAGCACTCCCTCCGGGTGGCATTCCCAGCCGGGCAGCACCCCACCCGAGCCGCACCCCCATCCGGGAGGCTCCCCTTCCCGTGGGTGCGTCCGCCCGTTCGGGGGGCTTTCGCAGGTTGGGGGGCTTGGGGTGGGCTCAGCCGTGGAGGGCCTGCTCGCCGTGGTGCTCGGAGTCGAGCCGGAGGACCGGGAGCGGACCTTCGGGCACCACGAGGCTGCCCTCAAGCGCGTGGGAGAACTCCAGGTCGGCGTCCTCGCCGCGCTCCGCGTCCTCGGGGAACGCGCCCAGCGCCGCCGCCCTGCGCACCGCCATCAGGTCGCAGCGCAACGCCTGGACCCTGCCGGGCTCCTCGGCCTCGGCCGCCCGCCAGCCCGCCGCCACCGCCCCTTCCACGATGGCCGCCACCAGCGGCGTCACCGCGTCGCCGGTCAGCGCGAGCGAGGTCTCCATCAGCACGTGCACCTCGGACTCGTCCAGCCGCAACAGCTTGGTACGCCCCTCACCCCACCCCGCCGTGCCCCCGTCCGCCCGCGAGGTCTCGGCAACGTGCCACACCGCGATCCGCTCCGGGTACCGCGCGGCCAGCTCGTCCAGGACGTCTCCCGCGCCGTCGACGTTCCCCAGGTCGAGGGCCAGGATCCGGGTGTGCGTGTGGTCGATCACCGACTGAACGCACGCCAGCACGTCCTCAGGCCGGCCATCCACGAGCAGCCCGACGGAGACCGTCACGTCCCTGGTCTCGACGCGCTGGCGCTCGGTGTTGACGCCCAGGTCGTCCATGCGGTTCGTGGCGAGGGTGGCGTCCCAGACGCGCTGGGCGTGCAGCATCGTGTCGTCGGGGTCGCCGTGCTGGCCGGGGTCGCCCGAGAAGCCCAGCGCGGCGGCGGGGTTCCCGTGCGCGCCCACGCCTCTGGGCCGGGCCCGTCCGGTGCCGACCCCGGTGGCGGAGCCGCCGGTGGTGTCCCGTCCGCTGCCGCTGCTGCCTCCCACCTGCTCAGGGGACGCGGGACGCAGGTGAGCGGGCGGCTTGGTGTCGGTCACGGACGACACGGGGATGGAACGGACGGTGGGCCAGACCTGTCGCGCAACTTCACTCATAACAACACGGGCTACCCGCGACCTGCCCGACATATCACGGCATCAGGAGAGCTGTATCACCGCGCGCGCCTTCGACAGGACCTCCGCGTCGCCCGCCTTGGCCGTCAGCCCGACGACCACCCGCTTGTCCTCAAGCTTCTCCTCCACGACCCCGCCGACCGAGATCGTCGCCCCGTGGTCGTCGTCCGGCACGATCACCATCGACGAGAACCGCACGCCGAAGTCCACCACGGCGCCCGGATCGCCCGCCCAGTCCGTGACGTACCGGCCCGCCTGCGCCATTGTGAACATGCCGTGCGCGATCACGTCGGGCAGCCCGACCGTCCTGGCGAAGCGCTCGTTCCAGTGGATCTGGTTGAAGTCGCCGGAGGCGCCGGCGTACATGACCAGGTTCAGCCGCCGGACGTTGTAGTCCACGACGGGGAGCTCCTGCCCGACCTCGACCTCGTCGTACCTCACCGTGGCCGCCATCTCAGCCCGCCCCTCCGCGCTCGACGATCGTGTTGTAGGTGGTGCAGACCGGCTCTCCGGCGGCCGTCGTCACGTCGCTCCTGATCGTCAGCAGCTCGTTGCGTCCCGCGCTCCGGATGTCGGTGATCGTCGCGGTGGTGACCAGCTCGTCGCCCGCGCAGATGGGCCTGACGTACTCGAACCGCTGCTCGCCGTGGACCACCATCGCCAGGTTCAGACCCAGCTCGGGATCGACCAGCGCCTCGCCGCCCGCCTGCAGGCTGAACACGATGGGGAACGTGGGCGGCGCGATCACGTCGGGGTATCCGGCGGCCCTGGCGGCCTCCCTGTCGCGGTAGACCGGGTTGTGGTCGCCGATCGCGGCCGCGAACTCCTTGATCTTCCCCCGGCTGACCTCGTACGGGGCGGCGGATGGGTAGGTCCTGCCCACGAAGTCACGGTTCAAGGCCATCAGTGCTCCCTCGTATGTCTTCAACGAGCGCTGCTGAGGCAGACGGTAACAGAACAAGGTTCGGCTGTCGCCGCTCATGGCGTGCTTTTTGCCGGGGCCTGGGTCAGTGCCCAGGATGGGCGCCCATACCAGGGCGAAAGCGCCCAGGAAGGACGCTCAAGGCAGTGAGAACACGACAAACCGGCGCCCCAGACGGGACGCCGGTTGTGCGATGTGGAGGCAGAAGTACCGCTAGCGGGTCTCGCGGTGCGCGCGGTGGCAGCGGCAGTTCGGGCAGTACTTCTTCAGCTCAAGCCGATCCGGGTCGTTGCGCCGGTTCTTCCGCGTGATGTAGTTGCGGTGCTTGCACTCCTGGCAGGCCAGCGTGATCTTCGGCCTAACGTCGGTGGCAGCCACTTGGGAGTGCCTTTCTACGTTCGGGACATGGACACACCCGTACCCAGGCCGACTGACCTGGGATTGGGTAGTAGCGGAGGCCGGACTTGAACCGGCGACACAACGATTATGAGCCGTTTGCTCTGCCTGACTGAGCTACTCCGCCTTGGCCGGAAACTCCCGGCCCGTAGAGGATACCCGAAGCTGGGAGCACATTAGTAACTCACCTGATCGGGCGGGTGCCACCAGTATGCCCCAGGTACCTCCGACAATCGAAATCCGATCATGCCACCTAGGTCTCGCCTGGGGAATCACCTGCGGAGGCTCTCGCCACAGTAGCAGCCGTCCTTTGCCCACGCGAACGCCTGGACCAGGCACGCAACGAGGGAAAGGCCGCCCGGCTTCGGGCATTCGCGCAGTCGACGGAGGGGTGTCCGCGGCGGACGCCGGCGCAGCGGCAGAGGGGGTCCGTCGCGGACGTCTGCGCACCACCAGAGGGGGTGACGCGCAGTCGGCGCCAGCGCAGTGACGAGATGGACAGAGCGGGTAGCTCTGGGGCAGACAAAGGGAGCGTGGCGGACACCCGTCCACCACATAAGGAGAACGCGGACACCCGCGCGCCACGCAAAGGAACGCGGTGACCCGCGCGCCACACGAAGGAACGCGGTGACCCGCGAAGGAACGCGGTGCGCACCCGTGCGCGGCGCAAGGGGAACGCGGTGGACACCCGCGCGCCACGCAAGGGGGGCGCTTCGCGCGGATGTCCGGCGAGGTGCCGCCCACCTCGACCGCGTCCCGGCTCTTGCACGACGAAACCGGTCCCCCGCCCGTCGCGCTTCATGGCGGCCGCGTCAGACCGGGCCGGGCGGGCCTGGCGAAGGGTGCTGGTTCGTCGGGGTCAGGCCTGGCGTTCGTCGACGCCGACAGCGCCGACGCCGCTGCCCCAGCTTGCGCATTTGCCCTCGGACCTGCCCGAGCCGCCGGGGCCGAGAGTGACCCACGGGCCGACGACGTCCGGGCTCCAGCCGCAGGTGATCACGGCGCGGTACACCCAGGTCTGCCCGGTGGGGTTGTGGCAGTCGGCCCGGCCGACGTAGCCGTCCTCCGGGGCCCGGCCGCTGTTGCACTGGAGGCTGCCGGCCGAGGCGGGGGCGGACGGGATGACAAGGCCGGAAAGGGCGGCGGCAACACCGGCGACGAGGGCCAGTTTCCTGTTCATGTCGTCTTCCTCTTCTGCTCGTACTGCTCGGGGTTTCGGCGCTGTTCTGCGCTCGAATGCCAGGAAAGCCATCGGGCGCCGGTGTCCAACAGCAGGGCGGACAGGCTCGTCCGGAGTCGTCCACATGCGAGCCTGACTCGGACGCCACTGAAATCCCCCCGGACACGTACGGTCATCGTTCGTACACTGTCGGACAGGACACGGCCGGTCGGGGAGAGGGGCGATGGGCGAGGACCAGGAAGGCGCGGAACCCGGCGTGGAGTCGGTGAACTGTCATGAGGGCCTCGTGAGGCTCCTGGCCGAGCAGTTCGCGCGAGCCGACGTGTCGCTGCGGGAGCTCCAGGCGCGGGCGGACAGGGCGGGCGGGCCCCGGCTTCCCCGGGCGACCTGCGCGGACATGCTGGCCGGGCGACGGTTTCCGAAGAAGGCGGTGATGGTGACGTTCCTGCGGGCTTGCGGGGTGCCCGATCATCGGGTCCCGGAGTGGGAACGGGCCTGGGAACGCGTACGGATCGCCCGCATGCCCCCCAACGGCTTCCAACTCGCCGCAACAACCTTCTCCCCCGAAAACCCCACTCTCCCGGCCCCCGCCGCCTCTCCCACCGCCCCCACCCAGCCGACCCCCGGCCCCCTGGTGGACGCGCACCCGCCGCACATGCCGCCTCTTGAGGGGATGGGCCACCCGGGCACCACAGCCCTCACGGAACTGGGCCAGCCAGGCACCACAACCCCCGCGGGACTGGGCCAGCCAGGCACCCCAGCTCACACGGGACTGGGCCAACCTGGTGCCACGCCTCACACGGGGCCGGGCCAACCGGATACCGCGGCTCTCATGGGGCCGGGCCAACCGGGTGCCGTGCTCGTCGGGAACTTCGCCGAGCCTGGCGCGCCTCCCGGAGGGCCCGTCCAAGGCGCCGCGTCTTTCGGTGGGCCCAGTGGTAGCACCGCAGCGCTCGGGGGACCGGGCCAAGGCGCCACGCCCCTTGGAGAGCCTGGTCAGGGCCCTGCGCTCCCCGGCAGGCTCGGCGAGGTCGTCGCGCCTTCTGGAGGGACGTCTCTGCCGGATGCTGAGCCTCCTGGAGGCTTCGCCCAAGCCGGCTCCCAGCATGTCGGAAGTGCTACACCGCCTGGGGCCGTTGCCCCACCTTTCGGAGCCGCCATTCCGTCCGAAGGAATTGCAACCCCGCCTGGCGGAGCCGCTGACGCGCCGCTTGGAGGCGCTGCCCTGCCTACCGAGGGGCTCTCCGCCCACCCCGCCGGAGGCTTCACCGAGCCTCATGACGGGACAGGCCGCTCGACAGATGCTCAGATGGCGTGGAGTGGGCTGCCTCCGGCCGGTGCCCCTTCTGTCGGCGCGCCCGTCAGCGGCGGTCAACCATCAGCTACCCCCCCGACCGGCGGTCTCCCAGTCGAGAGCCTGTCGAGCGGGGGGCTTACGGTGGGCGGCCTCCCCAGCGGTGCACTCCCGGTTGTTTCCGGCGGCGGGTTGGGGGGCGACAGGCGTCCCTGCAGTTTGGCTTTCGGCGGGCTTTCTGGTGGTTCGGCGGTCGGTGGCCTTCCTTGCGCCGCATCCCCGATGGGCGCTTTGCCCGTCGGGGGGCATTCCGCCGCCAGGCCTCCTGGTGAGGGAACTCCTGGTGGCGAGCCGTCGGCCGGCGAGCACACGCCGAAGGCGTCCGCGGAGGGTGTTCCCGCCCTCGGCAGGGCCCACGCCGCCGCTCCTCTGCCTCTTGTTCTCCCTGCCAACGCTTCTCTGCCCGATGCTCTCCCCGCCGACGCTTCCCCGGTCGGCGGGGGGCCGGGCGGTCCGGCGGCGGGTGGGGTGGCGGCCTCGCCAGGCGGGGTCGCGACTCCGCCGGCCGGAATGGCGGCTCCGGCAGGCAGGGTGGCGACCTCGGCGGATGGGGTGGCGACCGCTCCAGGCGGGGTGGGGGCTTCGGCGGGTGGGGCGCGGGGGTCGGGGCGGTGGAGGGTGATCGGGGTGGCGGCGGTGGTGCTGGCCGGGGCCGTCGGGGTCGGGGTGGCGGTCGGATTGTGGATGGCGCCGCGGCAGGTGGAGCCACTCACCCTGGGCCGGCCGGTCTCGGACGACGGGCGCGCGTTCGGCCCCGGAGGTTCGAGCCGGTTCACGGTGACCGTGGACCCCGCCAACACCGGCGTACGCCTGATCCGCCGCCTGGACGCCGGCATCTCCATGCAGCAGGCGGCCATCACCGTGAACGGCGCCCCCGCCGGCATGTGGCACCCGTTGCCCGTCGAGAACACCTACCGCTGGCGGGACCAGGCCGTCGACCTGCCGCTGGCGCTGACCGCGGGCCGTCGTTCGCTCACCGTGGTCAACACCTTCGTCTCCTCCTCCCTCGACTTCAACGAGTTCCTCTACGTCGTCAGGCAGCAGGTGAAGGGCGTCTGGTCGATCGCGGACACCGTGGACGTGGGGCCGTACCACACCACCAGCGAGGCGGCCCACGGCTACCGGCTCACCGGCCCCCAGACGTTCGCCGACACCCGCCACTTCGCCTACCCGCCCCTGGACGAGACCGCCTAGCGACGGAACCCCGGACACGCGAAAGCTCCGGACGCTTCCCCACGTCCGGAGCTTTCGTGGATGGGCAACCAACCCTCACCGGCCTACTGCCCACCAGTCCACCTTCTATGCTTTTGTCCGTTTTGCGCAGAGTTGTGGCGTGACACGCCGGCACGGCCCCCGCGGCCTCCTCGGGGCGAGACAACGCCTCAAGGCCACCCAGACCGCGAACAGCCGCCCCCCTCAGCCACTACGGCACCATCGGCCAGATCGTGCAGCACGTCGACCTGGCGATGAGTCCCGCTCACCGGAATCCCGGCCACAGAGAGCCAGGACCACCAGTCACGAAGGGTCCGCAGGGTAGCGGTAGCGCAGATTCCACTGATATGTCGGCATCACATAGGTGGTGACCTTGACGGCCCGACCGTTGGCCGTCCACCCGATATGGAAGATCTCGTACACCCACTGATCAGGGATCATCCGCAAAAAGCGCGCCTCATCGGGCGTAGGCGGCCGGACCCGGACGTTCTCCTCAAGCTCGACCTGCGCATGCCCCAGTTCGGCCAGGCGGCTGCTGATTCCGCCGACTCCCGGGTCGACTTCGGCGATCGGCGTCCCATCGGCGATGTCCCGCGGGATGTAGCTGATGGCGATCTGAATGGGGACGTCGTCGGCCTTCATGCGTCGCGCGCGGATGATGACGCTGTCGGTGCCGGCGTCGACGCCCAGGACATCGGCTACGTCCAGTGGGGGGCGGCCGGGGCCGACCGTGTTGGCAGAGTTCAACTCGTGGCCGAGCTGGGCAAGCTCGCTCGCCAAGGATCCCCGAACATCTCCACGTTCACGGTGATCACGGCTATGCCGTACAGCGGCGTCACGCAACAGAGGCGGCAGAGCATGAACATAGGTGCCCACACCCATGTGCACATAGACCAGCCCCTCCCCCTTCAAGATGCGCAGAGCCTTGTTGACGGTGGCCCGGTTCACGTGGAGTTCTTCGGCAAGCTGATCTTCATTGGGAAGCAGAGAGCCACGCGGATAGACGCCGTCATGGATGGCCTGACGGATTGTGGCCGCCACGTCGCGATAGCCGCCTGATGTGATCACCACCTCACCTTAGCGGAAGTATGTACTACATACTCGTTGACCATGTCTCGGTCTAGACCTACGAAGTATGTAGTACACACTTCGCTGACCAGTAAGAACAACTAGAGGCCGCAGCCGCACAAAGTGCGGACTGCCGAAAGTGTGTGCTGCCGAAGCCGCCCCGGCCCGGGGCGCATCCCAAATCCCTGTGGGAGGACGACATGACCATCACCATCGAACGCCCCACCCTGGCCGACGCCACGATGCTGGTCACGCCGCAGCTCTTCGACCGGCCCACCGCGCGCATCCGCGCCGACCACCCCGAGCACGCCCACCAGGCCGAGAACATCATGGCGGAGGCGCTCGCGTTCCTCGCCGCCTGCGCCGCCAACCCCGGCGCCGGCCTCGGTTCGTCCGAGCTGGTCGACATCGGCTGGCACACCTTCCTGATGTACACGGAGGAGTACGCTCGGTTCAGCGCCCGGGTCGCGGGCAGGTTCATCCACCACCAGCCGGACGACGTCCCCGGCCAGACCAGTGGCGCGGCCGGCCTCGCCGCCACCGTCAAGGCGATAAGGCCGCGGGTTACCGGGTCAACCCGGCGCTGTGGCCGACGGCCGCTGAATGCAGCGGCGACAAGTGCCACCAGTGTCACGAGGGGTGTTATGACTCGCCGAAGAAGGTGGGCTGATCTGCCGGAGCAGGCCCGCGCAGCCGTGGAGGCACAGACCGGTCCCGTGGCCGTCACGCGGTCAGCGGAGATCGGGCTGACCTCCGGGCTTGCGGCCAGCATCAGCAGCACTGAGGGTGCCGTCTTCTTCGTGAAGGCGGCCCCGCCGCCGCCCCCATCGCTGGACATCTGCTCAAGGAGCGCGCCGCCGCCCATGCCCTGCAGTCGAGCGTGCCGGCTCCGCGCCTGCTGTGGACTGACGATGTCGAAGGCTGGCACCTCCTGCTGTTCGATCACGTCGACGGCACCCCGGCAGACCTGTCCCCTGGCTCCGCCGACCTCGCCGGCGTCATGGAAGCCGTCGCGTCCATCGCCAGGCCCTGCACGTGGCCGGCGCCCCCAGCCACCAGGAAGATCGGCGGCCTCCTCCGGGTCGCCCAAGAGCACCTCGCCGAATCGCCAACCAACGACCTGGAGCCGCTCGTCAAGGCCCTGGACGTGGCAGCCTTCGACGGCGACATCCTCGTCCACGGCGATCTCCATCAGGACAACCTCCTCGCCCACCACGGCAGGGTCCAGATTGTCGACTGGTCGATGGCGTGCCGTGGATCTGCCTGGCTGGACGTTGCACTGCTGGTGCCGCGGCTCGTCGACGCAGGGCACACGGCCGCCGAGGCCGAGCAGGTGGCCGCGTTGGTACCTGCGTGGGCGGACGCCCCTAGGGAGCAGGTCACTGCTCTGGCCGCAGTTCGCAGCCTCTTCGCCAGCCGGATGGCCGAGGTCGGCCCACAGCACCTGACAGCGAAGCGCCGGTGGACAGCGGAGGCTTGCCGTGCCTGGGTCGAGTACCGCACCGAGCTGTAGTCGTACAACAACCCGCCGCTGTACCGCTTACGTGGGTGCCACGGTCTCCCGTGGCGGAGACGGGATCACGCCTGACGCTTACCAGCCAGCATTGCCATGGCAACCCCTCCCATCATCGTCCCCGCCCCGGCCAACACCAGAAACAAGGGCTTCGCCAACGCATGTAACGCCATCGCCACCTGGAACGGGCCGCCTTCGGAGACGATGTAGCCCTGCACTTGGAAGAGAGCTACATACAGGCCCCATGCGACAAGCGAAGTTCCTGCGGCCACGAACAGAGAAGTAATCAGTCGCATTCGCCGAATGGTAGGCCGGAAGGGGCGGGTCGCCCATCGGCGACCCCGGCGCCGTACAGCGATGGTTCACGCCGTCTTAGGCACGCTGATCTGCCGCACGAGCACCGCCACGGCGGCGCCCGCCTGCGACATCAAGACCGCGGTTTGCTCAGGCGAGGCTTCCCCTGCGAAGGGGACCGCCGCGGACATTGCCGCCTGGGCGAGCCCAGGATGGCCGCCTTGACGCCGCCATCCGTGCTCTTGGCAGTGAACGCCACCCGCACGCCAGCCGCAGCGATCACAGCCGCGTTCACGCCCGCCGCCATGGCATCCGTCCCCGGCAGCCAGAACGAGTGTCCGGATGCGGACAAGGTCAGGGGCAACCAAACGGAGAGCGGCGACGTCTCATAGGGGCCGATGTCTCAGGAGTCGCCCCATGACCTATCCGCCCCAGCCGCCCCAGGACCCGTACGGGCAGCCCTATGGGCCGTCAGGGCCGCAGGACCCGCAGGTGTACGGGCAGCAGGGGCCGCACCACTACCTGCCTCAGCCGTACAGCCAGCCCTACCAGGTGCGGCCCTACGCGCAGCCGTACCAGCAGGCGTGGCAGGCACCCCAGGTCGGGCCGGTGCAGTGGGTCACGGTGCGCGAGCGCGGGTTCAACCCGACGGCGTTCATCGTGCACCTCTGCCTGTGGCTGTTCGTGCACTGGTGGCTGGCAGGGTGCAGCATGGGGATCTGGTTGCTCGCCGCGATCCCGCTCACGTTCATCGGCTGGAATGTCACCAGGACGTATCCGATCCAGAACGTCTACCAGCCGCCTTATCCGCCGATGTATCCGAGATGAGGGTGTTGCCGGCTCCGTTCGTGGCGGAGAGCGGGAGCCGAACGCCCCGATGGGGGTTCGCGGGGAGGCGAATTTCCGACTTCGCGTGCGGAATCAATGGGCTCTCATGGCGGATGGCTCTGGACAACGAGAAACGCCCGGCCCCAAGTCACCTTGGTCCGGGCGTCGCGCCTGCTCACTACAAGAGCCCCCAAACGGAATCGAACCGTTGACCTTCTCCTTACCATGGAGACGCTCTGCCGACTGAGCTATAGGGGCCTGTCCGCTCGCTGCGGACAGGTGTAACCATACACGGCACTCAGCCATGATGCGAACTCGTACGGACCTCCGTCGCGGTGGCGGATCGGCGGCGCGCGGCAAGATCGACGACCTCGCACAGATCGGCCAGGTCGACGTGTCCGGCCACCTCCTCGACCGAACGGCAGTCGGCGACGAGCCACCCGTTCCTGAGCACCCGCAGCACCTGCCGGCCCGCTCGCATCGCCGGCACGATCTCGACGCCGTCGAGGCCGACCCATCGCCTGTCCATAGCGGCACACCTTAGCCCGCGGGTCTCTCAATTTCCGTCCGGCCACACGTGTTACAGCCATGCCAAGTCGGCACAAGTCGGCACCAAGAAGTGTCTAAGAGCGGTCGCCCACGCTGGTGCCCACACGACAAGAGGAGCACCGAAATGGCACCCAACATGCTCGGCTTCCGCATCACGCACCGGGCCATGCGCGGGGACACCCGCCGTCTGGCCGAGGTGATGAGCGCGATCGCCGCCGGCGAACAGCGGGCCGGTCAGGAACGGCTGCGGGCGATCGCGACGTTCACCGCGAAGCTCTGCGCGGGCATCCACCACCATCACCAGGCGGAGGACAACGTGCTCTGGCCGGTCATCGTCCGCTCGGCGGGCGCCGAGGTGGACCTGAGCGACCTGACCGACGACCACGCGGCGCTCGACCCGCTGCTGGAGGAGATCACGACGGCCGCGGCGCAGCTCGGCGCAGACGGGCAGGCGGCCCGGCGCATGGCCAAGTCCCTGGCCGCGCTGGCCGACCTCCTGGACGAGCACATCGAGGAGGAGGAACGGCTGATCTTCCCGGTCGTCGCCAAATACGTCTCGGAGGCCGACTGGCAGAAGGTCGAGACCGAGGTGCGGAAGGGCGGGGACGCCCGGTTCGACCTGCCCAGGATCGCCCAGTACGCCGAGCCGGCGGAGCTGGCCGAACTGCGGCGTCTGGCCGGGCCGGTGCTCGTGGTGCTGCTCGCGCTCATGCGGCGCGGTCACCAGCGCCGCCAGGCCCTCATCTTCGGCACACCATGAGCCTTCCCGGCCGGCCAGAAGGCCGCCCGGCGGCAAGCCCTCCAGGCCGGTCAGGAGATCGCCCGGCGGCAAGCCCGCCAGATCGGTCAGGGGGTCGTCCGGCGGCGGGCCGCCTCCGCCCAGTGGGGTGAGCCGACGCGTTCGGCCACCTTCAGGGCCTGGGCGTAGTGGCCGTCGGCGGGCAGCCCGAGCAGCTCGGCCAGGTCACCGAGCACCAGCGCGACCGGCCCGAGCGTGATCGACCCGCTGCTCATCCCGGCCAGCTCGTCCGCCCACGGCAGCAGGACGCGGTAGGAGCGTCCGGCCACCTCGCGGTCCCGCAGGGCGACGGCGGTCTGGCCGCGCAGCGCCTGCCACATCAGCCAGTAGTAGTTGCGCGGCAACCACGACTCGGGCCGCCACACCCGCCGGGCCGCGTCGAGCTCGCCCGCGGCCGCCAGCGCCCCGGCGTAGATCTCGTGCACGGTGTCGCTGTTCACGCGTTCCCGGATGGCGGCCAGCTCGTCGAGGGAGTCGCGGACGTTCCCGCGGGCCATCCGGACGGCGAACCTGCACAGCGCACCCATGGCCCGCGCGTTGACGCCGCCGCGCTCGGCCATCTGCTCGGTGAGCCCGGTGTAGACGGCCTCCGCCTCGTCGAACTCGCCCTCGACGAGCTTCCGCAGCGCGCCGAACAGCGTCAGGATGGCCAGCGACATGCCGAGCTGACCGCTGGTGGAGACCGCCACGCCGCTGTCGGCGTGGCGCCTGGCCGCGTCCAGGTCGGTGCGTCCGAGCGCGGCCATGAGCAGCGCGCAGTGGCCCAGCGTGAGGTAGCCGACGAGGCGGTGGGTGCGGCCCAGCTCCAGCAGTTCGGCGCCGACGGCCTCCAGCTCGTCCCGCCGTTCGGGGCTGAGCAGCGCGAAGTAGCGGGCGTTGAGCGCCAGGCAGAGCAGGTCGGGACGGCCGAGGCGGCGGGCCAGGGCCACGGCTTCGGCACCGGCGGCGTCCACGCGGTCGTCGTCGTGCCCCTCCAGTTCGAACACGAGGGCGGCCAGCAGCCGGCAGCGGGTCTCGTCGTCGGGTCCGGCGGCCAGCTCGCGTTCCACGGCCTCCATGAACTCCCGGTTGTAGCGGGAGTCCACCTGGATCGTCCAGACCACGGGGGCTTCGTAGGAGGTCAGCGCGCGGGCGAGCGCGCCGCGGGCGGCGGCGAGCTCGACGGCCCGCGCCCTGGCGGCCAGCGCGCCCAGGACGTCGCCCGCGTGTCCCAGCGCCGACACCAGTCCGCACAGCAGGTCGAGCCTGGTCCCGTCGTCGGTGGCGAACTCCAGCGCGGCGCGCCACAGCGCCGCCGCCTCGCGGTGCGCGTGCAGGCCCGACGCCTGTACGGCCGCCGCCCTGGCGTACCGCACCGCGCTCGGCGCGGCCGCCTCCAGCGCGTGGTGCGCCAGGGCCGCCACGTCGTTCGGCCGCAGCCGCTCCAGCACCGACACCACGCGCCCGTGCAGCCTGGTACGCCGGATCCGCGCGGTGTCCTCGTACAGGGCCTGCCTGACCAGGACGTGCGTGAACCTGACGCGGCCGGGTCCCGGCTCGGCCAGCAGGCCCGTCATGACGCCCGCCTCCAGGCCGTCCAAGACGGTGTCCTCGTCGCCGTCGTGCAGCGCGATCAGCACGTCCACGTCGGCGTCCCTGCCGACGACGGCGGCGTTGCGCAGCACGGTCTGGGCGGTCGCGGGCAGGCGGGTGATGCGGCGGCGGATGAGGTCGCGCACGCCGGGCGGCAGCGCCTCGGCGGCCTGCGGCCCCTCCGAGGCCAGGAGGCGGGCGATCTCGCAGACGAACAGCGGGTTGCCGAGCGATCGCTCCAGGACCGTGCGGACGGTGGCGGGGTCGAGGCCCGTGTGCTGGGAGTGGCGTTCGAGCAGCGTGGCGACGGCGTCCTCGTCGAGCCCGGCGAGCTCGACGTGCCTGCTGCCGGTGGCGAGCGCGGCCAGGGTGGCGGTCAGGTCCTCGGTGGTCTCGGCCGGGCGGTAGGTGGCGACGACCATGATCCGCGCGGCGGGGTCCAGGTGCCGCAGCAGGTGCAGGGTCTCACCGTCGGCCCGGTGGACGTCTTCCAGCACCACGAGCAGGGGCGCGCAGCCCGCCAGGTAGCCGGCCACGGCCCTGGCGAGCTGGAACTGGTTCTGGATGGCGACGCCGTCGTTCAGGAGGGGCGCCAGGCGGGCCGCGTCGGCGGCGGACGGCGGCCGGACGGCGGCGAGCTGCCGGACGATCTCGCTCCACGCCCAGGCGGGCGGCGCGTCGCCGTCGATCTCCGGGCAGCGTCCGAACGCGACCCGCCACCCGCGCTCGGTCAGCTCGGCCGCGAACGCCTCGGCCAGCGCGCTCTTGCCCGCGCCCGGCTCGCCGCCCAGCCAGACCGTGCGCCGGGCCGGTCGCGCGGCCTCCTCCCGCAGCACGGCCAGCTCGCGCGTCCGGCCCACGATCGAGGGCTCCTGCGTGACCACGTGCCGTTCCTGGACGCGTTCGACGACCTCGGGCGCGTGCAGGGACTCGGATTGGCGGAGGATGTCCTGTTCGAGCGCGCGCAGGGCCGGGCCGGGATCGACGCCGAGCTCCTCTGCCAGGCTCTCGCGGGCCTGGCGCAGCACGGCCAGCGCCTCGGCCTGGCTGCCCGCGCGGTAATGGGCCAGGGCCAGCAGGCGGACGGCGTTCTCGCGCAGCGGATGGGCGTCGGCGTGGACGCGCAGCTCCGGCACGGCCTCGGCGTGGCGGCCCCTCAGCAGCGCGGCCTCGGCGCGGTACTCGACGGCGACGAGCCTGAGCTCGGCCAGCCTGGCCGCCTCGGGCGCGGCCCACTCCTCGGCGAACTCGGCGTAGGCGGGGCCCGTCCACAGGTCGAGCGCCTGGTCGAGCAGGTCGTGCGCGACGGCTCCCGCGCCCCGCTTCAGGGCGGCGCCGGCCGCGTCGATGAGTCCGGGCAGCCGCCAGGCGTCCACGGCCTCGTCGGGCAGGCAGAGCCGGTAACCGGGCGGGGCGCTGACGATGACGCGGGCGGGGGCGCGCGGCGGCCGGTCGGGTTCGAGGGCGCGGCGCAGGTTCGAGACGTAGACCTGGAGGGCGGCCAGTGCCTTGGGCGGGGGCTGTCCCTGCCACAGATCTTCGATGAACCGGTCGGTCGAGACGACCTGGCCGTCGGCGGCGACCAGGCGGGCGAGCACGGCGCGCTGTCTGGCGGATCCGAGGTCGAGGCGGCGGCCGTCCAGGGTGGCGTGGAGCGGTCCAAGGAGGTGTAACTGGATCATGGCACCCTTTTTCAGTACCGGTAGAAGCCCGCGAAGTCCGATCTTCGCCCGATATCGTCAATACGCACCAGAGCCCCCGTCTCAGGTGCGTTCATCATCTTCCCACGGCCCAGATAGATGCCCACATGATGCGTCTTGATCTTATTTTTCGTGATTTTTCCGAAGAAGACTAAGTCGCCGGGCAGTGCCCGCTCGACCCGCCGCATCCTGCGCACGTGGTCGTCGGTGTTGCCGGGGCCGAGCACGTCCGTGCCGTTGGCCAGGGCGTACACCCATCGGGCCAGGCCGGAGCAGTCGAGGCCGCGGGTCCGGGCGGCCGGGCAGGGCTTGATCCGGCCACTGTAACCCTGGCAGGTGCCCTTCGTGGGGCCGGGCCGCTCGCCGTGGCCGCCGCCCCACGAGTACGTGATGTCGTACCGCTCGATCTCGTACGCGATGCGGACGATCCTGGACGGCACGAACGTCGACAACGGCATGGACGCCGTACCGGCCAGCAGGACGACGAGCAGCACGACCAGCGGCACGACCGGGCCGGTCACCAACACGCTCAACCGCCGCCGCGCCACCCGTTTCCCCTTTAAGCCGAGATCCCGGGATTTATCCTACCTATCGCGATTTATCAGCTTTTGAGGTTAAGCGTGACTGTTCCTACCTTGACGACCACCCCGACCTGGCCCGTCGGCTTCGGCTTGGTGGTGAACGTGAAGGCGGCCTTCTGACCGCGTTCCAGCTTCTCGATCGCGCAGCGCACCGCCGTGCCGCTGAACTTGCAGCCCGGGGCCTTGACCACCTTCTGCCCGCCGTACGCGCGCCCGGAGATCACGATGTTCTCGACGGGGTGCGGGCCGGTGTTCGTGACGGTGACCCGGTAGAGCTTCCTGCCCTTGACCAGGCCGGAGACCGACACCCGGGCGGGCGGGTTGGCCAGCGACCTGAGCTGGGACTCCGTGCCGTTGAAGGAGTTCTGGCCGCCGGCCAGCGAGCCCTTCTCCGCCGACTGCCAGAATGTGTGCCTCTTCCAGCCCTTCGGCAGCTCACCGGGGTCGCCGCCCCAGCGGGCGAGCCAGAGGGGGTTGGCCTTGAACGCCGCGGAGTTGCCGGTGCAGGTCTGCCACCAGCTCGTGGTGGTGTAGATGATCGCGTCCCGGCCGGTCTGCTGCCGGTACTTCTTGGCGAAGTCCTTGATCCAGGTGACCATGTCCTCGGCGGACAGGTCGTAACAGTTGTTCTTGCCGTTCTTGTCCTTGTACGGGTTGTCCTCGATATCGAGGACGCCGGGCAGCGTTTGACCGTCGCTGGTCCAGTTTCCGCCGTTCTGCAGGAAATACTCGGCCTGCGCTGTCCCGTCGGATTCATGCGGTTGCGCAAAGTGATAAGCGCCGCGCAGAAGACCGGCCGTCGCGGCTCCGGCGAACTGTGCGTCGAACCGTGGATTGCGGTAGTTCGTGCCCTCGGTGGCCTGCACGAACGCGAACTTGCCGCCGCCGGAGGCCACGCTCGCCCAGTCCACGTCGCCCGTCCAGTTGCTGACGTCGACGCCGGGAACACCGTCGGCCGCCTCCGCGACCCCTGTCATGCCGACTGCGGCAATTACCGCAATTAACCACAGACTTTTCACGCCGGAGATCATGACGGAGCCACCACATACACCGCAAGACCTGAAATATTGCGTCTCTTCGCGAAAAATCGCAAAACCCCATGTCGCGGCCCGGAAATCAGCCTCCCGCGGCCACCTCCCAGGACGACGTTTCCGCAGGTCAGAGCCGTACATGAACGTCACATTCGCGTTTGCCAAATCGATATCACCCGGCTCAAACTGAACCGATCCCCGAAAGGGCCCCTGACCAGGGGCTTCTTCGCCATGCCCAGGAGGCGACCACCCATGATCCACACCCGGGGTCTCACCCGAGTGTTCACGCTGAAGAAGGAGACCGTCGAAGCCGTACGCGGCATCGACCTCGACGTCGAACCCGGCCGGCTCGTCGCCTTCCTAGGCCCCAACGGCGCCGGGAAGTCCACCACCCTGCGCCTGCTCACGACCCTGCTGCCGCCCACCTCCGGCACCGCCGTCGTCGCCGGTCACGACGTGACCCGCGACCCGGCCGGTGTGCGCTCCCGCATCGGCTACGTCGGCCAGAAGAACAGCTCGGGCGAGAACTTCCGCGTCCGGGACGAGCTCGTCACGCAGGGCCGCTGCTACGGCCTGAACGTCTCCGACGCCGTCGCCCGGGCCGGCGAGCTGATGCGCCTGCTCGACCTCGAAGACCTGGCCGGCCGCAGGCCGGGCACGCTCTCCGGCGGCCAGCGCCGCCGCCTGGACATCGCGCTCGGCCTCATCCACCGCCCCGACCTGCTCTTCCTCGACGAACCCTCGACCGGCCTCGACCCGAAGAGCCGCGCCGACATCTGGCGGCACATCCTGCGCCTGCGCGAGGCGTACGGGACCACGCTCTTCCTCACCACCCACTACCTGGAGGAGGCCGACGACATGGCCGAACGGGTGGTGATCATCGACAACGGCACGATCATCGCCGACGGCACGGCCGAGCAGCTCAAGAACGACCTGGCCGGCGACACCGTCACGGTCACCGCCGAAACCGCCCAGGACGCCGCCAGGGCCGCCGAGCTGACCGGCGGCCACGCCGAGGGCCTCACCATGCGCCTGCGGGTGGCGAACGCGCCCGCCGCGCTCCCCGGCTGCCTGCGGGCGCTGGACGCCGCCGGGATCAAGGTGACCGCAGCCGAGACCGCCCGCCCCACCCTCGACGACGTGTTCCTCACTCTCACCGGGAGAAGCCTGACCGATGACGACTTTCCTGCGTGACACCGCCACCGTCTTCACCCGCGAGTTCCGGCCGGTCCTGCGCGAGCCGGTCGCGCTGCTGTTCGAGATGGGCCAGCCGCTGCTGTTCCTGTTCCTGTTCGGCGCGCTGCTGGACGGCGCGGTGGGCTCGTCGTGGCAGTGGTTCGTGCCGGGCATTTTGGTCATGATGTGCCTGACCGGGCCGATGTCCGCCGGTTACACGCTGCTGGTGGAGCTGATCGGCGGCTCACTGGAGCGCATGCTGGTCACCCCGCTGAACCGGACGGCGATGCTGGTGGGCCGGGCGCTGAAGGCGATGGTCGTCCTGCTGGCGCAGGCCGTGCTGATCATCGTGCTGGCCGTGCCGCTGGGGTTCGAGCTGTATCCGGCGGGCGTGCTGGCGGGGCTGGCGCAGCTCACCGTCTTCGGGGTGGGGCTGGGGGCGTTCTCGTTCGTCCTGGCCATCCGGTCGGCGCCCGGCGGGACGCTGTTCTACATCGTCAGCCAGTCGATCCTGTTCCCCCTGCTCCTGCTGTCGGGCGTGCTGCTCCCGCTGGACACCGCGCCGGGCTGGCTGCGGGCGGTCGGCACGGCGAACCCGGTCACGTACATCGTCGAGGCCCAGCGCGCGCTGTTCTCCGGCGACCTCGCGAACCCCTCCGTCCTGTACGGCACCGCGTCGGCCTGCCTGGTCGCCGCGATCGGGCTGTACCTGGGCAACCGGGCCATGCGCAAAGGCGTGTGAAATAGGGGCATGACACATGTGGTGGCCTCCTGCGTCGTGCCGTGGATCCCCGTCGACCACCGCCTCGACGTGATCCTCTCCTCGGCCCTCCCGCCCGCCGGCAGCACGACTTCGGCGTTCGCGTTCGTCTCCGACAGCATCGGCAGGGCGCTGCTGACGTGCGTCGACCGGGTCGGGCGCGGCTGGGACATCCCGGGCGGCCACCTGGAGGCCGGTGAGAGCGCCACCGAGGCCGTGGTCCGTGAGCTCCAGGAGGAGACCGGTCTTCTCCTGGAGCCGTCGGCCCTGTCGGTCTTCGCGTGGCAGCGCGTCGAGCTTCTGGCCCCGGCCCCCGCCGGCTACCGGTACGCGGGGCTGACGCACATGGTGATGTTCCGGGCCCGGCTGGCCACGCCCGGCGCCGCGACCGCGCCGCCGACGGGGTCGGAGAGCACGGGCGCGGAGTGGCTGCCCCCGGCGCGGATCAAGGAGCTGTGCGCCGGGCGCACCTGGCTGCCGCTGCTGGAGAGCCTCTAGAGGGTGCGCGCCCGTTCGAGGTCGGCGCTGCGGTAGTGCCGCTCCGGGATGCTGGCCAGCGTGGACGGGTGCACCTGCGGGCCCAGCCCGTACAGCTTCTGGAAGCTCATCATGAGCGGACGCCAGGCGTCGGGGTCGATGTGGTCGTCGGTGCCCTTCAGGCGGATGTCCTCGTGCACCCAGACCCGCTGCACCCGCACCTCGAACGTGAGCACCCCGCCGTCGCCCATCGGATGCGTCTCCTCCACCACGACCTCCATGGCGACCGGGCACTCGGCCACCCTGGGCGCGGCCACCGTCTCCGACGGGACGGCGGTCAGCCCGGCCCGGCCGAACTTGTCCGGCACGAACCGGTAACCGCGCTGGTGCTTGCGCTCGGGCACCGGGTCGCTCCCGGTGGTCAGCGCCAGCCGGTCCACCTGCGGGGCGAGGGCGTCGGAAGGCAGGTTGAGCACGCCTTCGCCGGTCCGCAACAGGTTCTGGGACGTCTTCGACCTGGCCCCGAGCCCCAGCATGCCGCGCCAGCCCAGCCAGAAGACCGACGACATGGGGGCGAGGTTCGGGGTGCCGTCCTCGTTCAGGGTGGAGATCAGGACGACGGGGGTGCCGAAGTAGAGAATATTGGGCTCAATCCGGACGTGCTCATCCACGACAGTGTTCATGCCTTCCACTGTCGCGGCCGGTGGCGGCCGGGCGCTGGCGGCCTTCGGACCTCTCGTTGCCGGGCGGGGTCAGGAGCGCGGCACGAGCCTGATCGTGGCGGCGCGGGCCTGCCCGCTGACCACCGAGTCCACGATGCTCTCCGAGTAGTGGCGGTACTTGTCCCGGTACGCGGCGTCGATCCGGTCGTTGAGCTCCTGGTCGGCGTCGGCGAACGTGACGCCCTTGTCGACGCCCCCGGCCTGGATCCGGCCCCTGCCCCGCTCCTGGGCGCCGCGGAACCAGGCGCCGTCGCGCCCGTTCACGGCCCGGACGTACAGGTCGTCGTCGAGGCGGACGACCCAGATCGTCACCGGGCGGCGCAGCTCGCCGTCGCCGCGCAGGGACGCGATCTCCAGTTCGTCGGCGGCGGCGATCCGGTCGAGTTCGTCGTTCGTCCAAGCAGTCATGGTGGGGGCCTACCCGGAACCGGTCGACGGCGCTGATGGGCATCGTCCGTTGTTGGTAAATCCGCCGGGGGCTCAGGGGAGGTAGCCGGCGCGCCTGGCCGAGACCACGCTCTCCATCCGGGTGTGGGTGCCGAGCTTGCGCATCGCGCTGCGCAGGTAGCTCTTGACCGTCTCCGGCTTCAGGTCGAGCCGCCGGCCGACCTCGGCGTTGCCGCAGCCGACCGCGACGAGGGAGAGCACGTCGAGCTCCCGGGGCGACAGCGGGTTGGCCGGGACGGGCCCGACGTTCGGCGAGCTCAGCCGGTCGCAGACGCCCTGCAACCGCTCGCGCAGGACCGGGTCGGCGACCTCCTGGGCGATCGAGCGCAGCTCGGCGTGCGCCTCGCGCAGTTGCTCCCATTCGGGGCCGGCGGGCCGTTCGCGGGCGGCGCCGGTGATCGCGGCCGTCTCCAGCGCGGCCACCCGCCGCTCCACCTCGGCGCGTACGGCCAGCTCGACGCCGAGCCGGGCGGCGATCTGGTTCATGCCGTCGAGGACGCGGGTGCCGAGCGGAAGCGGCTCGCGGACGCCGCCGTAGAGCAGGCCGTAGACCGTCTCCCCCACCACGACGGGGACGGCCGCGATCGCGCGCAGCCCCTCCACCGCCACCGGCTTGTCGTATTCGTGGCTGATGCGGGAGTCGGTGACGTAGTCCTCGACGCTGCCCGGCCGGGCGGTGACCAGCACCCGGCCGCCCAGGCCGGTGCCGGTGTGGATGGCCAGCCCGCGCAGCACGTCCGTGCGGACGCCCGTCAGCTCGGTGAGCCGCACGGCCCCGCCCGGGGTCGACACCGCGCCGCCGAACAGGACGGGCAGCCCGACCACGTGCCGCATCCGGGTGAGGGCGGCCCGCAGGAGCACGGCGGCCTGCGGGGCCAGGGCACTCGACGGAAGGTGTGTCACCGCCATGTCACCAGCATGGCACGCGGCCGGCCTCCCGCGGCTACCCCTGAACGGGGGTAGCGTGCCTCACCGCCCTGGCGGATGCTTCCGGCATGGGTGACTCACTGCTCTCCTACGCGTCCGGCGTATCCTCGCTCCCCCTGCTGGGCGAGACGATCGGGGAGAACCTGGAACGCGCCGCGGCCCGGTACGCCGACCGCGAGGCGCTGGTCGAGATGGCGAGCGGGCGGCGCTGGACGTACGCGGAGTTCGACGCCGCGGTGGACGAGGTGGCGCTCGGCCTGCTGGCCAGGGGCATCGCCAAGGGCGACCGGGTCGGCATCTGGGCTCCCAACTGCGCCGAATGGGTGCTGACGCAGTACGCCACCGCCAAGATCGGCGCGATCCTGGTCAACATCAACCCGGCCTACCGCGCCCACGAGCTGGACTACGTGGTCCGCCAGTCGGGCATGCGGCTGCTGGTCAGCGCCGTCGAGCACAAGACGAGCGACTACCGCGCGATGCTCGCCGAGATCGGCTTCACGCAGGTGGTGTTCATCGGCGAGCCCGGCTGGGACGAACTGGTCGAGACCGGTCGCCGCGCCGACCCCGACGCGCTGCGCGTACGGGCGGCCACGCTGTCCTTCGACGACCCGATCAACATCCAGTACACCTCGGGCACGACCGGCTTCCCCAAGGGCGCGACGCTGTCGCATCACAACATCCTCAACAACGGCTACTTCGTCGGCGAGGGCGTCGGCTACACCGAGACCGACCGCGTCTGCCTGCCGGTGCCGCTCTACCACTGCTTCGGCATGGTCATGGGCAACCTGGGCGCGACCTCGCACGGCGCCTGCGTGGTGCTGCCCGCGCCCGGCTTCGACGCCGAGGCCACGCTGCGGGCCGTGGAGGCCGAGCGGTGCACGTCCCTGTACGGCGTGCCGACCATGTTCATCGCCGAGCTGGGCCATCCGCGTTTCGCCGAGTTCGACCTGTCGTCGCTGCGCACCGGCATCATGGCGGGCTCGCCGTGCCCGGTCGAGGTGATGAAGCGGGTGATCGGGGAGATGCACATGAGCGAGGTGGCGATCTGTTATGGCATGACCGAGACGTCGCCCGTGTCCACGATGACCCGCCGCGACGACGGCCTGGTTCGGCGCACCGAGACGGTCGGCCAGGTGATGCCGCACCTGGAGGTGAAGATCGTGCACCCGGAGACCGGGCTCGCGGTGCCCCGGGGCGAGCCGGGCGAGCTGTGCACCCGCGGCTACTCGGTGATGCTCGGCTACTGGAACGAGCCGGACAGGACGGCCGAGTCGATCGACGAGGCCCGCTGGATGCACACCGGCGACCTGGCCACCATGGACGCCGAGGGCTACGTCAACATCGTGGGCCGGATCAAGGACATGGTGATCCGCGGCGGCGAGAACGTCTATCCGCGCGAGGTCGAGGAGTACCTGTACACGCATCCCGACATCGCCGACGTCCAGGTGATCGGCGTGCCGGACGAGAAGTACGGCGAGGAGCTGATGGCCTGGATCGTCATGCGCCCGGACACCGAGCCGCTGACCGCCGAGGCGGTCAGGCGCTTCTGCTCCGGCCGCCTGGCCCACTACAAGGTCCCCCGCTACGTCCACCTGGTCAACGGGTTCCCGATGACGGTCACGGGCAAGATCCGCAAGGTCGAGATGCGCGAACAGGCCGTCACCCTCCTGGGCCTGCACGACTGACCCGCGCCCCGGACGGCTGAACCGGGGCCGGTCGGGCTGCGTACCTTCGCTTGTGCGCCGGAAGCAGACGATCACCGCGCCTGGCCCGGGTACGGCCCCTGTGGGAGCATGTGGGGACCGCGCCCGCCCCGGCCGGCGCGGCCGGGTTTCTGGCCTCGGACGACGTGGCGGGTGGCCTATGAGAGCTTCCGCACGGACGTACGCCGTGTTCGCGGTCGGCGTGGGCGTCCTGGTGCTGGTCGCGGTGCTGCGCTTCGGCGGCGGCGCCGGCACGGTGGAGGTCTTCGGGCTGCCCACCGCCGGGCCGGTCACCGACTGGGGCCTGCCGCTGGCCCGCCTCGCCCTCGACCTGTGCGCGGTGGCCTGCGTGGGGACGTTGCTGGCGGCGTCCGTGCTGGCCCCTGGCGGCTCGCCGGAGTCGGAGCGGTGCCTGCGCGCGGCGGGCTGGTGGGCGCTGGGATGGGCGGTCGCCGCCCTGGCCGGTTACGTGTTCACCCTGTCCAGCTTCATCCCGATGCCGGTGGCGAACCTGCTCGCCGAGCCCGGCATGCTCGACTTCGGCACGTCACTGCCGCAGACGCAGGCGCTGCTGGTGGTGCTGGTCACGACGTTCGCGGTGGCGCTGACCACGCTCGTACGGCGGCTGCCCGCCTGGGTCCCACTGGCCGTGGCGGCGTTCGGGCTGCTGCCGCCCGCCTACGTGGGCCATGCCGCCTCGGCGGCCGACCACGACATCGCCGTGTCCGCGCTGATGGCCCACCTGCTGGGGGTGTCGGTGTGGGTGGGCGGCCTGGGCGCGGTGCTGCTGCACTTCCGGCGCTCGGCGGACCTGCGGGTCGTCCTGCCGCGGTTCAGCACGATCGCGTTGTGCTGCTTCGCCGCGGTCGCCTTCTCCGGCCTGGTCAGCGCCTGGGTGCGGCTCGACAGCCTCTCCGACCTGTGGCTGAGCCGGTACGGCCTGCTCCTGCTGGCCAAGGTCGCGGCCCTGGCGGTGCTGGCCTGGTTCGGCCGGCGGCATCGTCTGCGTACCGTCGCCGGGGTGGCCGATCGCGGGGTGCGCCGCACGTTCGTCCGCCTGGCCGTGGGCGAGGTGACGGTGATGGTGGCGGCGACCGGGCTGGCCGTCGGCCTGTCCCGTACCCCGCCGCCGCCCGGCGCGGGTGGCGGGCACGACCATCCCGTCCTGGAGTACGCCCTCGCGCCCTTCTCGCCCGGCGCCCTCCTCAGCGAGGTGCGGCTCGACCCGCTCGTCCTGCTGCTGCTGGCGCTGCCCGCCGCCGGCTACCTGGCCGGCCTGCGCCGGGTGCCCGGCTGGCCGGTCCTCCGCACGCTCTCCTGGCACGCCGGGCTGGCCCTGGCCGCGGTCGCGTTGCTCGGCGGGGTGGGCGGCTACGCGCGGGCGATGGCGTCGGCCCAGGCCGTGCAGCACGTCGTCCTCGCCGTCGTCGCGCCGCTGCTGCTGTGCGCGGGCGCGCCGCTCACCCTCGCCGCGCGGGCCACCGGCCCCGGCTCCCGGTACGGCCCGCTCGGCGACCGCGCCTTCGGGCGGCGTCTCACCCGTCCCGCCTTCCTGACGGCCGCCGTCCCGCTGCTGCTCCTGCTGCTGTACGGGACGGCGTGGCTGCCCTGGTCGCTCGCCGGGTACGCGCCCCACCTGGTCACCATGGCCGGGTCCGCCGGGGTCGGCCTGCTGGTCGCCTGGGCGGTGCTCGACCTCGACCCGTTGCCCAGGCCGTTCCCGTGGGCCGCGCGGGTCCGGCTGCTGGCGGTGGCCGCCGTCGCGTACCTGGGGCTCGGGACGTACCTGCTGGTGGGACCGGCGGTCGCGGCGGACTGGTTCTCCCTGGCGGCCCCGCTCGGGGTGCCCGATCCGCTGGCCGACCAGCGCGTGGCCGGGGCGGTGTTCCTGCTGGTGCCGCTGGCCGCCTTCGCGTTCCCGGCCGTGCGCCTGGCCCTGCGGCGGCAGGCCGCCCGCGCGCGGCGCCCCCGGCCCGTCCTAGACTCCTCCCTTATGGGCGATCTCCCGGTCTACGACGTTGTCCTGCTGCCTCCGCACGACGTCAACGCTCAGTCCGTACACCTGAGCCGGCGCTGCGCGGAGGCCACCGCGACCGAGTTCGTCCTGCGAGAGGACGGCCTCTACCCGCACATCTCGCTCTACATGGCCAACTTCACCCCCGACGGGCTCGAAGAGGCCGTCGCGCTGCTGCACGAGCTCAGCCGGCGCACCTCCGCGATGCGCCTGGAAGGCGAGTCCTTCGCCGCCAACGAGCACGGCATGGTCGAGCTGTTCTTCCGGAAGACGGACGCGATCACCCGGCTCCAGGAGGACGTCGTCACCGCGCTCGGCCCGTTGCGCACGGGCCTGCGCCACCTCGACCCGGTCGGCCGCGTCCTGGCCGACCACCGGCTCACCGCGCCGCCCACGGCCCGCGCCAACCTCGACCTGCACGGCTACGACGAGATCGGCGACCTGTTCCGCCCGCACATCACCCTCACCCGGCTCCAGCGGCCGGACCACCCGCTCGACCTGGGTCTCCTGGCCGAGCCCGCGGCCTTCACCGCCACCTACCAGACCCTGGCGCTGTGCGTGATGGGCGAGCACGGCACCTGCACCGAGATCGTCGAGACCTTCACTCTGGACACCGCCCCCGTCACCCCGTACTGAACGGTCCGCCTCCTCGGCCTGCGCGCCTGCGTCAGTCCGTGGGGAGCAGGGTACCCAGGGGGCCGAGGTCGAGGTTGAGGTCGGCGGGGGACAGGCCGAAGCGTTCGCAGAGCTCGGCCATGGCCTCCTCCAGCCGCATCAGGGTCAGCCCCACCGCCTCAAGCTGCTCCTCCGACAGGTCGCCGTTGTCCATCCGCCGCACGCACTGACGTTCGACGAGCTGGCGGATCAGCTCGACCAGCGTCAGCACCAGCCGGCTCAGGTCGCGCTCCACCGAGTCGGCGTCCGTCTCCAGCCGCCATTCGCCGCGTCTCGCCGTCCGCCCGTCACTCCTGCCCGTCACGTCGCATCCCTCCTTCGACCGCGTCGCCCTCCCTGACGCTCACCAGCAGGGCCCTCAGGGAGATCCGTACGAGGTCGATGCCAGAGATGGACAGCACGACGTCGCCGATCACCACCGCCCCACCCGCCAGCAGGCGGTCCAGCAGGTCGACGAGCGCCACCCGCTGCTCGGGAAGGCGGCCCTCGGCGGCGAGCCGGCCTCCTCTCGGCTCAGGAAGCGTCACCGTGGGCCGCCTCACCCTCCTGGTCGAGCGTGGCGAAGGAGTAAGGCGCCCAGGGGCCGACGAGTTCCACGGCGACGCCCTGCCCGACGATGTCCTCGATCACCCGGGTGAACTCGGCGGCGCGTTCCTCGTCCACCAGGTAGGCGCCGTTGAGGACCATCTGCTCCCGGCGTCCGGACAGCTGCGGGTCCTGGGCGCGGTGGCGACGGCCGACGACGGCGACGTGCATCAGCGCCTCGTGCACGGCCTGGGCGTGCTCGGCGGCCCGGCGCCAGTCGGCCTCCCGCCCGCGCAGGGCCGCCCGGCGGCGGTTCAGGTACGCCGCCCCCGGCGACGCGCCCCGCGGACCGTCCACCGGCTCGGCCGCCGGCTCGGCCGCCGGCTCGGCGGGGACCGGGACGGCGTACGCCTTGACGCCCCACTCCTGCCGGCCCGTCACCCGCGACAACACCGCGTCGAACTGCTCGTGCCGCTCGTCGAGAAGCTCCCGTACCTGCGCCTCTCCCGTGTAGACGGTGACCAGCCGCACCGGGGCCGTGGACCGCAGGCCGGCGATGGCCTCCACCACCCGGTGATGGGTGCGCGCGGTCTCCTCCAGCCAGGCCAGGTCCTCCATCGAGCGCCGCAGCGCCTCCTCGCCGAACTCCTCCAGCGAGACCGTACTGAGGAAGGCGGCCAGGCCCGCGTGCACGAGACGGCGCACGGGCGCGCCCGCCACGCCGGTCAGGCCGTCGGGCCCCTCGCCCTCCGCACGCGTGACCGCGTACAGGTAGACGCCCTGATCAGTGGCCACGCTCGACCGCCTCAGGCCCGTGACCGGACACGTGCCCGGCGTCGCCGCTCGGCACCACCCGCGCGGACACCATCTCCTCCAGCGCCGCGAGACGGCGGCGCAGCTTGCGGTTCTCCTTGGCCAGCTCCTGGGTGCCGCCGGTGAGCCACGGATCGTGCTCCCACCAGTCGATGCCCATCTCACGGGCGGTGTCCACCGAGGCGATGAGCAGCCGCAGCTTGATCGTCAGCAGTTCGATGTCGAGCAGGTTCACCTGGATGTCGCCGGCGATCACCACGCCCCGGTCGAGCACGCGCTCCAGGATGTCGCCGAGGTTGGCCGACTCCCGGCCGCCGTGGCCGGACTGCATCGAGGACCCGGGAAGGTACGGACTCGGCCGCACGTTGGCGCTCACCGCGCCCCCTCGGCCAGGTCACCGCTGCCCCGCTTGTAGCGGCGCACCCGGCGGTAGGACAGAAGGTCGCCCGCCATGTCGAGCTCGATCTCGTACAGGGCCAGGGTGTCCCCGGACGACGGGATGCGCCGGTCCTCCACGATCTCCACGCCGACCAGCCACCCGTCCTCCGCCGGCTCGACCAGCGTGACGGACTCGGCCTCCTTGCCGGTCAGCTCGGTCATCATGCGCAGCCCCACCCCGGCCACCGCGGCGGCCGGGAGGTCCGCCGAGCGCGTACGAGGCGGCCCCTCGCCGCTGATGTCCGCGCTTCCCGTTCCTGGCGCGTGCTTGCTCCCGGTTCCCTGCCTGGCAGGCACGAAATCACCCCCGTACTCCCCCGATGCGGCGCGGGCGCCTCACCAGCCGACCATCCCCTGCAAGATCTCCTCGACCGCCCGCTCCTCCTCCTCCTCGGAGATCCGGCCGGCGGCCCTGGCCTGCTCCACCTCCTCCAGGCGGCGCCGGACCACGGCCGGATCGTGCAGCTCCCGCTCGACCTGGTCGCGCAGGAGCTCCCCGAGTTTGACGACCGCATAAACCGGCATAAGTGGCCAGCCAAAAAGCAACGTCCCCAGTCCCAAGGATGTTCACTCCTCTCTGACGTCGCTGTCCGCGCCGAGCCGTCAGCTCGTGCCGTCAGCTCGTGCCGTCAGCTCGTGCCGACGAAGTCGTACGGCGCCATCGGCCCCAGCAGGCGTACCTCGACCCGGCCCGACCAGCGGCGGGTCAGCTCGTCCACCGCCTGCTCGATCTCGGCCTTCTTGCCCCGCTCCACCAGCGCGGCCACGTGCGCGGCGTCCCGTTCGTGGGCGGGCTCGCGCACGACCAGTTGCTCGCAGACGTCGGAGAGCTCGTCCACGACGGCCGCCGTGTCCACCTCGCGTTTGTCCGCGATCGTGCCTTCGATGATCTCCCCCAGGCGCATGCGCTCGTTGCGCGTCGCGTCCTCGGGCAGGCCGGCGATCTGCTGCCGGAGGTCCGCGGCCTCGCCGTTCTCCCGCAGGATCTCGCGCAGGATCGCCTGCTCGTCGTACCGGCCGTTGACGACGTACTGCGTCCGGCCCTCCACCTCCTGCAGGGCGTCGGCGAACTGGTCGTGGTACGGCTTCAGCAGCTCCTCCACCACGGCGTCGGAGTCGGTCAGCACCGCCCCGAACCGGAACGGCAGCACCGGCACCTCCGCCGCGGTCTGGTCGAGCAGCCGCTGGTGCGCCTGGAGATCCTTCGGCCGGCCCAGCGGGCGGTCCACCTCGACGTCGCTCACCAGAGCGGCGATCTGGCCGAACGGCACCAGCCGCACCTCCCCGGCCGGCTGCCCGACCCCCTCGGTCCCGGGCTCCACCTCGACATCCGTCGGCACGATCCCGTACACGTAGGACGCGCTGCCGTTCACGCTCGCCGGCGAGGTCTCCTCGGCCTCGGCGGCCCTGTCACGTGGCGACATCTCAGCCATCCTCTCTACGACGTGCCCGGCGCGGTTCTTCCTCGCGTTCCACGACGTCACCCGCGATCTCCTGGATCTCGTCCGTCTCCTCGGACGGGGCTTCCAGCGCTCCGCCGGCAGGCTCGTTCGCCTGGCTGACGGCCCTCGCCTGCGTCACTCCCTCGACGACCTCCGGCAGTCCCTTCTCCGTGGCCGACAGGTCGAGCCGGTTGGCCGCCTCCGCGAAGCGCAGGTACGTGTCCACGCTGGCCACGACGATCCGGCTGTCGATCGTCAGCACCTCGATGCCGACGAGCGAGACGCGGACGAAGGCGTCGATGACGAGGCCCTTGTCGAGGATGGTGTCGATGACGTCCGCCAGGCTTGTCCCCGCGGTGCCGCTGCTGGCCGGCGTGCCGCGACCGGCAGGCTGAACGGTCATGTCGTTCCCCCTGTTACTGGCTGGCCGGGCCTTCGGCGACAGGCCCTGACGAGTGGCTACTCGGCTCGGATCCGGCGCCGGCGTACCGGCCGGTCCTGCTCGGCGGCCCGGCGGGTGGGCGCTCCGGCCCGACGCCGCGCAACCGGAGCCGCGGGACGCTCCTCCTCGGGCTCCTCTTCCTCTTCCTCCTCGGGCTCCTCTTCCTCTTCCTCCTCGGGCTCCTCTTCCTCTTCCTCTTCCTCTTCGGGCTCCTCCTCTTCGGGCTCTTCTTCCTCTTCCTCTTCCTCGGGCTCGCCCTCGCTCAGCTCGTCCTCGTCCTCGAACTCTTCCTCTTCGGCCCTCTCGCCCTCCTCGGGCTCCTCGCCCTCCTCGGGCTCCTCTTCCTCGGCGCCCTGCCGGTCCTGTTCCTCCTGGACGGCGGTCTGGTGATCCTTGACGACCTCGCTGTCGTGGATCTCACCGCGCCAGCCCTCCAGTTCGTCGGGCTTCAGCAGCAGGTGCGCCATCACGTGCCGTCTGAAGTGCTTGAGCTCCAGCCGTACGCGTCGCCCCTGCGCGCGCCACAGGTTGCCGGTCCGCTCGAACAGGCCCTGCGGGTGGTACTCCAGGACGACCAGGACCCGGGTCAGGTCGGGAGTGACCTCGTGGAAGGTCACGGCTCCGTCGACATACCCCTTCTGTCCCTCTGACCGCCAGATGATCCGCTGATCCGGGATCTGCTCGACGATGTGCGCCTTCCAGCTCCTGTGCGACCAGAAGACCTGGGCCTTCCAGGAAAGCTCCTCGTCGCTGTCCTGCTTGACGGTCTCGACCTTCTTCATGAACGTCGGGAAGTCCTGGAACTGGGTCCACTGGTCGTACACCAGACGCCGTGGCGCGCCGACGTCGATCGACTCCACGATGTTGGTGATCTTCTCGTGGCCCGCCTTCCCGCCGCCACCGCCGGTGAGCTTCTGGAAGATGCCCTTCAGACCCCCCTTGAGGCCGCCCTTCAGGCCACCGGTCAGGCCGCCCTTCAGGGCTCCGCTGACGAACCCGCCCGGCTTGTCCGAGCCCGTGACCGCGCTCATCAGGCCCTTCCCGCCGTGTTCCACGTAGTCGGAGAGACGGCCGGTCAGGCCTTCGAGCTTGTCCCCCGCGGAGGACAGCACCCGCGAGCCCGCGGCCTGCAGCAGCCCCTGTGCGGACTGGACGAGCCGGTCCATCGGCAGGCTGTCGGCAATTCCGTGACCGGCCTCCCCCGCCTTCCCCGCGGCCTCACCGGCCTTTCCCACGGCTTCCCCTGCCTGGTCCTCGACCTTGCCCTTCGCGGCCTGGCCGGCGCGACGGGCCGTGCCGGTGGCTTTGCCCAAGGCTCTCCCACCGGCTCCTGTCGCCTTCTTCGCTGCCTCTGCCTCAGTCACCGCACTCACCTCCGCGACTGGCTGACCCGCCGGACAGGACGCGTTCGCCGCTGTCCTCGATGACCCTCGGGTTGCTGCCCGGCCTGCTCCGGTTCCTCGGTCGCCTCTTCGTCCTCGTCCTCGTCGTAACGATCGCTTTCGTCGTAGTCCTCTTCGTCGTAGTCCGCTTCCTCGCCTCTGGGCGCCTGCTGCTTCGCGGGCTTGGCCTCGTCCTGCTCGGCGTGGGACTTCCCGCCGTGCTCCTGGAGCTTGTGGGTCAGGGAGTCGATCTGCCTGCTGGCCGCCGACACGGCCGCCGCCTTGCCGACCTCCATGAGCTCGCCCCGGAGGCGGCCGGTCATCCGCTGCAGCTCCGGATTGGAGCTGAGGGCCTTGACGCCCTGCGCCAGCAGGCCGCCCTCGCCACAGCTGGCACGTCCGGCCAGCCCCGCCGCCGCCAGTGCCGCCGCCATGCGCAACTTGTGGCGCCGTCCGAGGTAGTACCCGGCGAGTACGGCAAAGGCCACCTGCAACCTGTTCGACATGATCAGCACTCCTTCCCGCTCACTCACCACCTCGGCCCGCCCTGGGCCTGGTACGCGCGTACAGACCCCGGACGTGCCGGCGCCTGCTCGCGCGGCATGACCTACCCGCAAATCCGACAAAGGACCACATTGGCGGAAAAAAGGGACGCGGAGTTGGCGCGGAGCCGCGAATCCGACCCACCCCATCAGCGCCCGTTTAGCCCCAACTGGCCCCGACCGAGACCCCACACCTACCCGCAGCCATCGCAGGACTCCGGACCTCGGTATGAAAGTCGTTGACGGACAGTAAAAACTTGCCTACTGTGAGTGCTCGACATCACTCAACGCATCGAGAGGTGAAGCTCATGCTCAGACGAGTCGAATCCGACCGGTGGCAGGAAGCGCTCGATGTCAATCCCCTCTACAACGGGCTGGTCCCCGAAGGGGGCGTCCCCCGCTTCAAGATGCCGACCAACCCGATGAACCCCAGCGCGGCCCAGGCGCTCATCCGCGACGAGCTCCTCCTCGACGGCAACGCCCGGCTCAACCTGGCCACGTTCTGCACCACCTGGATGGAGCCCCAGGCCCGCGAGCTCATCGCCGAGACCCTCGACCGCAACATCGTCGACCACGACCAGTACCCGCAGACGGCCGACATCGAGTCGCGCTGCGTCAACATGCTCGACCACCTGTGGAGCGACCCCAACGGCGCCAGCGTCGGCTGCTCCACCGGCGGCTCCAGCGAGGCGGCCATGCTCGGCGCGCTGGCGATGAAGTTCCAGTGGCGCGAGCGGCGCCGGGCGGCCGGGCTGCCCGTCGACAGGCCCAACCTGGTGATGGGCACGGCCGTCCACACCTGCTGGCCCAAGTTCTGCCAGTACTGGGACGTCGAGCCGCGCTGGATCCCGATCGAGGAGCCCGCCTACACCCTGTCCCCCGCCCGGCTCAGGGAGTTCTGCGACGAGAACACCATCGGCGTCGTCGGTGTGCTCGGCTCCACGCAATGCGGCAAGTACGACCCGATCGAGCAGATGTCGGCCGAGCTCGACCGGCTGGAGGCCGAGCGCGGCCTGAAGATCCCGCTGCACGTCGACGCCGCCGTGGGCGGCTTCATCACCCCGTTCCTGGAGCCCGACAGGGTGTGGGACTTCCGGCTCCCCCGGGTGCAGTCGATCAACACCTCGGGCCACAAGTTCGGCCTGGTCTACCCGGGCGTCGGCTGGATCGTCTGGCAGGAGCCGGACGCGCTGCCCGAAGACCTGGTGCTCTCCTGCGACCTGCTCGGCGGCAGCATAGACACCTTCACCCTCAACTTCTCCCGTTCCGGCGCGCCGGTCGTCGCCCAGTACTACAACTTCCTGCGGCTCGGCTTCGAGGGCTACCGGGCCGTCCAGCAGACCTGCCGTGACGTGGCGACCTACCTCGGCGAGGAGATCGCGAAGCTCCCCGAGCTCTCGCTCATCGCCGACGGCTCGGAACTACCGGTGCTCGCCGTACGGACGGCTCCCGGCTTCGACGGTTTCACCGTCTTCGACCTGGCCGACCGGCTGAAGATCCACGGCTGGCAGGCCCCGACGTACTACCTGCCGCCCAACCTGGAACACATCGCCGTCATCCGCTTCGTCATCCGCAACGGCTTCAGCCAGGACATCGCGGGCAAGCTGCTGGCGAACCTGCGTACCGAGGTCGAGTACCTGCGCAACAACCGGGTTCCGCGTCCCCGCACGGCTGCCGACGGCACCGGCGTACCGACCGGACGATAGGAACGATCCACAGCCTAAGTCGAAGGCGGCCCCCACAGCTGGGGGCCGCCTTCGCCGTGTCCCGGCCGCAGCCGATGAAACGCAGAAGAGGCCCCGAAGGGCCTCTGGTCTGCCTTCAACTACAAAGTACGAACCGCGCAGGCTGGGCCGATCTCCCAGTCCTGCCGACAAGAGCGCCGGGTTCTCCGGATCGGGCGCGACTTCGTGACGACCTCCGCAACTTGGTCCGCCTCCCTTCTGGAGGCCGCGGGTCACAGGCTGCGGGCGGTGATGTCGCCGCTGGAGGTGGTGGCGTGGATGTCGAGCTCGACAGCGCCGTCGTTCTTGAGGGCGTTGGTGATGCGGCCGTGGTCGGTGCCGGCGTCCAGGGCCGCCGAGACCCCGGTGGCGGCGGCGATCGAGATGTCACCGGACTGGGTGCGGAGCACGACCTTGCCGCCCGCGGCCTCGGCGATACGGATGTCACCCCGTGCAGTGGTGATCTCCGCTGCGCCGCCCAGTCGGCCGATCTCGACGTCGCCGTCGACCGCGGTGAGGCGGAGGCTTGCGGCCTCTTCGATCTTGATCTGGCTGTACGCGCCGTCGAAGGTGACGTCGCCGAGGCGGCCGGCGGTCCGCAGTTCGGCGCTGGCCGCCTTGGCCTCGACGTGGGAGCCGGCGGGCAGCTTGACCGTCACCTCGATGGCTCCGGACGGGCCGAGGTACTGGTTCTTCACCGGGGTCACGACGCGCAGCACGCCGTCGGCGTAGTCGATCGTGGTCTGCTCCGCGGCCTGCGCGTCGCGGCTCTTCGAGGCGTTCGAGGGCACGACCTCGACCGTGGTCTCGGCCTGGTCGGCGGCGACGAAGTGCACGCGTCCCGCGGGGATGTCGAGGATGGCGCGGATGGCGGCGGGGGTGGCGAACGTCTGCATGATGGTCTCCTGCGACTCATGGTTCTCGGGTAGGTGGCCCAGTTCGCGGCCCGGAGGCCGCATCGCTGAACCGTTCATGCATTCAGCATGTCCGTCCGCTCTGATACGGGGCTGTCGCCGCCCTGACACCACAACTGACATGGGGACGCCCTGGTCGCCGCGCGGGCGGGGCAACTTGTCAGTGGTCTTGGCCGCTGCTCCACACAGTCGATCCGGCCTCGGCCGGTTGGTCGCGCGGGGCGGCAAGGTCGTGGGCGGAGCGGGCCAGCCAGATCATGATCAGGACGCTGGAGACCACGCCGAGAGCCTCGACGGCGCTTCCCTCTTCCGCGAACGGCAACGCCGCCAGCATCAGGAGGATCGGCACCACCAGGGCGGCGACACCGTACTTGACGGTCGCCGTCCGCCAGCGGTCGTCGTCCCATTGGGCCCGCAGGATCAGAATCGTCCAGGCCAGGACGGCCAGGCCGCAGACCAGCTCCATACTGTCCGGGACAGGCAGGCCGACGAGGCCGAGCACATCCATGAGGGTCAATCCGCCGTACCCCAGCACCCCCGCGCCCCGCATGTACTGCCGGCCGGGGCCCAGCACCCGCATGAACAGCAGCACCAGCACGTACATCGCCGCAGAGTCGATCACCGCGACATCCACCGGGAGCCACGCGGTGACGTGGAGCAGCCACGTCGTGGCCGTCGCGACGTAGAGCGCCACGCGCAGCCGCAGGATGTCGCGGTCCTGCCGGGGCGGCGGGCCCGCGAGCGGCCCGCGCAGGACCTCCCAGATCCCCCATGTCCAAGACAGCCCGGCCACGATCAGGAGGAGCAGGTTCCCCCCTGTCACCGTGACGTCGTCGGTCACGGCCGAGAACACCGTCAGCCCCCACAACGGGCCGAGGTCGCCGGAGATCAGGGTGACGACGGCGGCTGCCGTCAGCGCGGCACCGTACAGACCGGCGACGAGCAGGGCGGGCAGGGCTGAGCGGTGACGACGTAACACGAGAGGCTTCCTTGGGGGGGCGGAAGGACGGGGGTGAACGCCTCACCCTACAAGCGATCATGGAGAGTGGCGTCAGGCCGGAACACAATGAACTTTCTTCACGTCCGTCACCTCTAACCCGGATGTGAACAAGCTCCAGAAGTTAGTCGCCCTGTCCGCGCTGCCGGTCGTCGCGGCGCTCATGCCGCTCCCGGCCCAGGCGGCGGCTCGGCCGTCCTGTCCCGTCCCGTCCAAGGCCGAAGTGAAGCGGTCAGCCGACACCAGGATCGACAAGCCGCCGCGAGGGGCCGCCGCCATCAAGGGGGTCCGTGTCGGCCATGTCCCGAAGGGGTTCACGTCCGGGCAGGTCCTCGTCAACAAGCACGACAGCATCACCGAGTACGGCTACCAGTGGACCGACGACCGCGACGACGTGGACCGCCGACATCGGTCGCTGTGGATCAGGGTGGTGTGCTGGCCGAAGGCCAAGTCGCTGGCACAGCTCAAGAACGGCCCGTTCGACCTCGGGACGTTCTCCGGAGACACCAGCACCGTGAAGATCGGCGACCGTCAGGTGCTCACCCAGGAGGGCGACGGCGCACTGGGCCACGGGCGGTACGCGGGCTGGGTCGAGCGCAAGGGAGTCGTGGTCACCGTCATGGCCAGCCAACCTCTCGTACCCGAGCTCACGAAGATCATCAGGAGCATCCGACTCTGAGCCCGCACGGGCACCGGCCTTCCACGACGCCTACGGATCCCCCGGCGGAACATCGCGTCAGCAGAACAGCGGCTTGCCGGCGTTCTTGGGGACCTCCGGCATCGAGTCGACGACCTTCACCGTCATCACCGCCATGCTGGAACGCGGGGTCTCCTTGACCTGTCCGCCCTGGGGTTGTCCGAGCCAGCTCCGACAACCGAGGAACCGGTACGTGCCCGGCTCGAAGATGAGCTCCCCGCGCTCCCAGCCGCCGTCGGGGGTCGCGAGCTTGAGGGAGGCGCCCACCCCGTGCCGTCCGGCGGAGTCGGTGAGGTCCGGGACGATGGTCACATTGGGCATCCTGGACAGCGCGCCGAAGACCGTGGACCTGGTCCCGGAGGAGGCGAGCGGGTTCTCCACCAGCCTGAACAGCTGGCTCCCCACGGTCTTCTCGACCCGCATCTCGATCTCGTCCGCGCCCAGGTTCGTCTCTGCGCGTCTGCTCTGGTCCGAACGGACGAACGCCTCCGCGTCCTGGCGGACCTTCGCCAGGGCCTGATCGGGGTCGACGGGAAGCTCGTCGGCCTGAGGAAGCCGGGCCGATCCGCCTGTGCGGCACTGTCCCGCGCGTTCGTACTCCACCGTTCCGGGAGACTGGAGGTGCATCGGGTCCCGTCCGTCGGTGACGTGTGTCTGGCCGTACGTCGAGCGCGTCAGAGCCTTGTCGGCGTTCCCGCCCGGCAGCCACAGCTCGCGGCGCACGTCCTGGGTGTATTCACCCTCGGAACCGGAGCCCCGGGTGACGGCCTTCTGGTCGACGTAGAGGAACTGTCCCCCTGGTCGCGTCTCCTCCCGTACCGCGACGAGGGCCGCGTTCCGCAGCAGCTCGGCGGCGCCGGCCGGGGCCGCCCCGAACGGAGCGGAGTCGTGATCGCCCCGGACCACCACGAGCCCCGCGGTCACCGCCGCGGCGAGGCCCATGGCCGCGCCGACTCTCATCGTCCACCTGCCGCCCGGGAGACCGTGAAGAGGCCGCCGAGGTGACCGCGCCGGCCGAGGGAGGCCGGCCCGGTCGCCCTCGATCTCCTCGGAGCCAGGGACGGGCGCTGGGACAGGTGAGGTCGAAGCGGTCACGGCTGCGAAAGGCGTGCCTTTCAGGTGGTTACGTCGAACACACCTGGTTCGGCGAACCCCCGATCCTTCTTCACGGTTTCTCGCGATCTCCACGGCCGTCCGAAAAGTATGGATTTACCAAGGTGATCGACTGGTGAGAAGATCGGGGGTGCGCAGAACAGCTAGAGCAGTACTCGCGAGGTTGCCGAAACCGCTGCACGCACTCGTGCTGAAGCACCGTGAGCTGCTGAAGTTCGTGGTCGTGGGCGGAGCCGCGTTCCTGGTGGACAACGCGACGTTCTACGGGCTGAAGCTGACCGTCCTGGAACCGAAGCCGGTGACCGCAAAGATCATCGCGGTGCTCGTGGCGACGATCGCGTCCTACGTGCTGAACCGCGAATGGTCGTTCCGGACCAGGGGCGGCCGCGAACGCCGTCATGAGGCGGCGCTGTTCTTCCTGGTCAGCGGCATCGGTCTGGTGCTCAGCACCGCACCGCTCTGGATCTCCCGGTACGTGTTCCATCTGGAGACCCCGGACGTGAGCGTGCTCACCCAGGAGGTGGCCGACTTCATGAGCGCCCAGATCATCGGCACGCTGGTCGCCATGGTCTTCCGCTTCTGGGCGTTCCGGAAGTGGGTCTTCCCCGACGAGAAGGCCGGGTCCGGCAGGATGCGACTGCTTTCCGTTCCCGATTCCACGGACGAGGCGGCCTGACCGCGCCCCTCATGGCTCACGGGGAGGGAAGGTTGAGCGGGTTGGTCACGACCAGGTCGAAGGAGTAGGAGTCGTCGATCCAGGCGATCACCGGCCGGCCGCGGCCGTCCAGGGCCATGGCGAGGCCCGGGCCGGGAGTGTGTTCGCTCTTGGCCACGGGGGTGTGCGTGCAACGGGTACCCCTGCAGGTGGCGACGACGATCTGGTCGCGGTCGAGGTCCTGGTAGGCCACCACGGTCCGGCCGGTCTCGTCCACCGCCAGCGCCGGGGGCAGGTGGTCGTCCCCCGGGGTGGACAGGACGACGGTGTCGGCCTGCGAGCACGAGGGGTTGCGGCAGTCGAGCAGCCTGACCGACCCGTCGGCCGAGTCCCGGTAGGCGATCAGCGGGCGGCCGTCCTCCCTGAGCGCCATGGTCGCGCCGGTGGGGCCGTCGTTCTTGCCCGAAGCCCACGTGAAGCCGCCCTGGACCGGATGTTCGACGTGCACGGGGTCGCAGGTGTCGTCCTCGCAGGTGATCACGGCCAGGGAGCCGGTGTAGTCGTCGAAGCAGAGGACGACGGGGCGGTCGAGCGGGCCCGCGGCGACGGCCAGGCCCTGATCCTGGTAGCGCGACGTGCGGGAGGGCAGCTTGGCCAGGTCCTTCGTCCGCGGCTTCGTGCAGGCGGGGTCCTCGCGGGTGGTGACGGAGAGGATCTCGCCGTCCCCGTTCCGGCGTACCTGGGCGATCATCAGGCCGCCGTAGTGGCTCGGCGCCAGGGCCACCAGCCTGTTCTCGTCCTTCACCTCGCCCAGGGACCGGCCGCCGGCCGCGGGCAGGCAGCCTTTCGCGTCGCACATCAGCAGTCCGAGCCTGGCCCGCCAGGTCTCGTCCTTGCCCTGTGGGGTCCAGGTGGTCAGCACGATCCGGCCGTCGGGCAGCCGGGTGCCGGCCGACCGGGGATCCTCGTCGGCCTGGGCGGGCTCGGCCCACGCGTACCGGTAGTGGGCGCAGGCGCTGTCGGCGCAGGTCAGCAGCTTCGCCTGGTCGAACCCGTCCATGAGCATGACCATGCTCGATCCCTGGCCGGCGAACACGGCCCGCAGATCCCGCGTGCCGAGCGTCGGGGCGGGGCGCCCGTCCTTCCGTATCGGCGGCTCACGACGTGTCCAGGACGCCGTGACGACCGTCTGGTCCACCTCCAGCCAGCCGAACGGGTTGACCAGCATCGTGCCCCCGTACAGCAGGCCGGGCAGCAGCAACGCCGCGAGCACCGGCACCGGCCTGGCCGGGGACGGCTCGCTCTCGGGCAGGCGCTCGACGAGCCCGTCGAACTCGGTGGCCGTGCCGCGCAGCGCCAGCCGCCGCAGGTACAGGCGGGCGATCACCGTCGCCTGGAACGCGGGGAAGGCCAGCCCCAGGACCGAGGTCGCGACGCCGCCGACGAGGGGATGTCCCGAGGCCGCCCACTCCACCGCCTGCCGCGCCGCGACCGGAAGAGCCAGCACGCCGAGGGCCAGCGTGAACGAGCTGGACCAGAAGCCGCTCTGGGCCGGTCCCGCCGCGCACGCCAGCCGGTACCCGCGGGCGATCGCGCTTCCCGGCGACCGGCCTTCCAGCACCACGGCCGCCATGCCCAGCAGGCACGGCATCGCGATCAGCAGGAGAAGGCCCATCACGAAGAACGCCCCCGGCAACGGCCCGTGCCACAGCAGCACGCCGATCCCCGCCGCCGCGATCACCGCGCACACCAGCACGGCCAGCAGCGCCAGCGCCAGCATCGCGGGCAACCTCCGCGCCGCGGCACGCATCGCGTCCGGCACCCGGACGCGCCTGCCGGTCAGCAGCCCGGCGGCGAGCACCACCGTGGCGGGCAGGACCACGGCCTGGGCGGCCAGCACGAGCGCGGTCGCCGCCGCCGTCCACGCCAGCAGCGGCCCGACCGGCGGGTCGAACAGCTCGAACGAGCCGTTGACCAGCGCCGCCGACCCGTCCACGACGGGCGCCAGCCCCAGCAGGGCCAGCAGGCCGAGCGGCACGAACACCAGCGCGGCCGGTGTCGCCAGCCGGATCAGGTGCCGGGCCGTGGCGGCGTAGGCGAACCAGACCACCCAGCCTCGCCGCATGCCCTCGCGCGGGTCCTCCACGCGGTCGGTGCTGCTGGGGACGTCTGCGCGGGGTGGCGCCTCAAGCTCGGCCATGGGAGCTCCTGAGGGGGGAAGGGTTCCCACGAGCCTAGGTTTCACCCGACGCCCGGACCGGGCCGCAGACTCCATCGGCATCGGATCGAACCCACGGCGGGACACGTTCCGTACTCCAAGAACGCGACGGCCCCCCTGGACGGAGGCGTCTCGCGGACGTGAAGACGTGCGTTCCCGCCTCGATACTCGGTGGCCGTTCGGTCTTGGCCCCGCATACGTTCGGCCGCATGGCTGACGAATGTTTCGGGGATCCACGCCTCGCCGTGCTCTACGACCCGCTCGACCCCGACCGCCGCGATCTCGACGCCTACCTCCGGATGGCGGAGGAGTTCGAGGCTCGCCGGGTGCTGGACATCGGCTGCGGCACAGGCGTGTTCGCACTTCTTCTGGCCGGCCGCGGGATCGAGGTCGTCGGCGTCGATCCCGCTCAGGCCTCCATCGACGTCGCCCAGGCCAAACCGGGCAGCGAGCGAGTGCGCTGGATCTGCGGTGACGCGACGGACCTCCCGCCGCTGCAGGTCGACCTGGCGACGATGACGGCGAACGTCGCCCAGGCCATCGCCGATCCGCCGACCTGGCAGAGGACGCTGCGGGGAGCCCGCGAAGCGCTGCGGCCCGGAGGGCGGCTGGTCTTCGAGACCCGCGATCCGGCCAGACGCGCCTGGGAGGAGTGGACCCGCGAGTCCTCCCACGACGTGACGGAGATCCCGGGCGTCGGCTCCGTCGAGAGCTGGGTCGAGCTGATCGAGGTGAGCCTGCCCCTGGTGACGTTCCGCTGGACCTACGTCCTCGCCGCGGACGGGCAGGTGCTCACGTCGGACTCGACGTTGCGTTTCCGGGAGCGGGAAGAGGTCGAGAGGGATCTGGTCGCCCACGGCTATGTGGTGGAGGACGTTCGCGATGCGCCTGACCGGCCAGGAAGGGAGTTCGTCTTCCTGGCAAGGCGTTCGTGATCGCCCAGCGATGACTTCCGGGTGGCGTCGGTGTCCAACCGCATGGACGACAGGCCGCGACGCCCACACGCACGTCCCTCCATCAGGCAGAGACCCCCGGAGATCTGATCATGCGGAAGCTGATAGCGACAGTCTTCAACTACTCCCTCGACGGCCTTCTCGCCGACGAGGGCACCGAGTTCTCGACGTTCTGCTTCGACCTGCCCGAAAACCGTCAGCCCGACGAGCCCGCGCACCTCGACTTCCTCCGGAGCGCCCACGCGCACATCATGGGCCGAACCGCCTACGAGAGCATCGCCCCGGCCATGACGACCTCCACCGACCACCCGTTCGCCGACATCCTGAACCCCGCGCGCAAGGTCGTCTTCTCCCGGACCCTGAAGACGGCCGACTGGGCCAACACCACCATCGCCGCCGGCGACACGACAGAAGAGATCGACAAGCTCAGGTTGGGCGGCGACGGCCACGTCATCGTCTGGGGCGGCGTCAGCCTCTGGCGGTCGCTCATGCGGCTCGACCTGATCGACGAACTCCGGCTGAGCATGTTCCCCTACGTCGCGGGCGAGGGCACCCGGCTGTTCGACGGCGTCCCCAAGTCCTACCGGCTCGACCTGGTCTCCAGCACCGCCTCCGGCAACGGGATCGTCTATCTGCAGTACCGGCGACACCGCTGACCTGCGACAGGCTTTGGGGCGGGGTTCAGCTGGTGAGCAGGAGACTGTCGACGAGGCCGGTGGCCGAGGAGATGGGGGCGGTGCCGAGCAGGCAGCCGGGCGGGCTGCCGTAGTAGCTGATACCGCTGGTGACGCGGGTGGCGGCGTCGCCGAGGTAGCGTCCCGAGGTGACGGTGCCGGTGAAGACGCTCTCGGCGCCGGTGCCGTCCGAGGCGACCGCGCAGGTGTCGTAGGAGTAGCCGCCGGTGACGGTGATGGTCTGCGCGGTCGTGGTGGCGGGAGGTGAGAAGGTACGGGCGAAGCTGCCGACGCATTCGACGTCGATGCCGGCCGCGTACGCCTGGGATGAGAGCGTGCAGGCGGCCAGGGCCGGCAGCAGTGCTGCGGCCCAGCGGCCGAGGACGGAGCGATGGCCAGGGCTCCTCGGACGCCGATGACGCTGCCTCGATGGACCGCCGCTCGACCGTGCTCAGCTGCCTGGCATGCTCTGTGGCGTGATGATTCGTACTGCGACGCGCCGGGATCTGCCCGCGATCATTGCCCTCCTGGCTGATGAGGACACTGTGATTGATCCCCGGACCGTTGAAGTCGACGAGGCGTACGAGCGGGCCTTCAAGGCCGTCGACACCGATGAGCGAAACGAAATGCTCGTTCTCGACGAGGGAGGCGGCACGGTCCTTGGCTGCCTCCAACTGACGTACATCCCTGGCCTGGGACGACACGGACAGGAGCGGGCTCTGATCGAGGCAGTCCGAGTGCGTGCCGATCGACGTGGGGCGGGACTTGGACGCGAACTGCTCACCTGGGCGATCGAACGTGCACGCGCCCGCGGATGCACCCTGGTGCAGCTGACCAGCAACAAGCAGCGCACCGAGGCCCATCGCTTCTACGACTCCCTCGGCTTCGTCCGCAGCCACGACGGGTTCAAGCTGTCGTTCTAGCCAGAGTGCGAGCCCGCGCCGGCCCCTTGTCCCGGCGGTCCAGCGGTCCAGCGGTCCAGCGGTCCAGCGGTGGCGATGGTCCGCAGGGCGGCATTGCCGGTGGAACTCCATGCAGGTGGGTACTGCTGCGGGGTCAGATGCTGCCCTTGCGTTCGATGACCAGGATCCTCGCCTCCTGCACGGGGTGCGCGACGTGTTCGTCACCTGGCTCGGCGTAGCAGACGCGGCCGGGCGTGAGCCGCTCTCCGCAGAACCGCCGTGTTTTCAAGATCCAGTAGATGCCTTGAGCAATTTCACCTGCCGGTCATACCGTCGTGCTCATGCGACATATCGATGACCCGGACGTCCTCAAGGTCTTGACCAGCCGCTTTCGGATGAAGCTCTTCGGCCGCCTCTGCCGGATCGGCCCGATCACGGTGAGCGAGCTGGCCAGACGGATGGAGGCCGACCCCGGCCAGGTCAGCTATCACCTGCGGCAAATGCAGAAACACGGCTTGATCGAGGACGTGCCGGAGCTGGCCCGGGACAGCCGGGAACGCTGGGTGCGGGCATCCATGGGCGGGTGGGCATTGGTGAGGGACTTCGAAGCCCCGGAAGCACGAGCCGCGGCGCAGGCGTGGACTTCACAATGGGTGATCGACCAGTTCGAGCGGCTGCGCGATTTCGAGCGTACTCACATGACGCTTCCCGAGGACTGGCGCAACGCGGCCTTCGGCGGCAGCCACCACCTGAGGCTCACCAAGGACGAGCTCGCGCAACTCGCCGACCAGCTCTATGCCGTGTTGCAGCCGTGGCGTGAGCTGGCCAAATCGCGCGTCGAATCGAGCGAGGCGCCGCCGGACACTCGGCCGATTTTCATTTTCTACCACGCATTCCCCGAAGAACCCTGAGGAGCCTTCCGTGTATGCCATGTATGAGGAGTGGGGCCGCGCCTGCCTCGCCGAGCAGCGAGC
Source organism: Nonomuraea sp. NPDC049607 (assembly GCF_040675375.1). Classification (NCBI taxonomy): domain Bacteria; kingdom Bacillati; phylum Actinomycetota; class Actinomycetes; order Streptosporangiales; family Streptosporangiaceae; genus Nonomuraea; species Nonomuraea sp. NPDC049607. The sequence continues at coordinate 865 of NZ_JBFAOV010000050.1, read as the reverse complement.
AGAGGCCGCGCGGTTACGCATGATCCCGCCGCGTTCGCGCCGGCCTGTTCTTCTGCGCCTTCGCGGCCGGTTCGCAATCACCCTCCGCCGCCTCGCCAACCGCCTCGAACCTGCCTGATGGTCCCTACGGGTATTTGTCGACGGAGATCTCCAGGGCACATGGCAGGGGGCCCGGTTCCACCACTCGAAGTAGAGCCACTTTTCGTCGGACTCACATGCCATTCTCTTCGTGATCTGTCCCACGAGAAGAGGATCCCCGTGAGCGGCTACGACTGGCTTGAGGACGACGCTTTCTGTGCAACCTTCGTCCGCGGTCTCACCCCGCGCGAGGCGCTGGCCCGCCTCGGCATTGACGTGTTCGACGGGGATGACGAGGAAGGCGATTTCGAAGAAGGGCTGATCTGCGCGCGGTCGGCCAAGGGCGGGACCATTCTGAGCGAGTGGAACGGCTTCGCCGGAACGCTGCCCGAGGTGCTGCGGCTCTTGTCGGCCGGGACGGTCACCGCGAGTGTCTTCGTCAACGTGAACCGGGACGCGTCCTTCGACCATTACGCCGACGGTCGCGTCATCCTGACCTTCGATCCGCTGTTCGGCGGCAACGAGGACGATCTCCCGGACGACTACCTGGCCGACCGGATCGAACTCGGGCTGACCGGCGACAATGCGGAGGGCGGGCTCGCCGCTGCGCTGCTGCTGGCCGAGCGCATCACCGAGGTGCGGCCGAACGCGTCAAGTGACGTGGTGGCCGCCCATGGCGTTTTCGAGTACTGAGAGTGCAGTTTGCGAGCCTATGCCCGTGATGCCGCAGTGTGATCGTAGGGATTTGTAGCGTTACCGCCGTTGGCGGGTCCGGTCGTGCTGTGAT
>NZ_JBFAOV010000049.1:0-53562 GCF_040675375.1 Nonomuraea sp. NPDC049607 | reverse complement strand
CTTCCCCCCCCCGCGGCTCTCCGTTTGTGGGTGGCCCTCCTCCCCCGGCCCCCCGGGGGGGGGCCGGATGAGGGCCGGCCGCGCGACGTCCTCACCCGGTCAGCTCGCCCACCCGCCGCATGACCTCGCGGCAGAACGCGCCCACGCCGTCCGGGTCGTCGACGAACTGCGACGGCTTGATGCAGAAGGTGGTGTAACCCTCGGCCATCCGGGCCGGGATGTGCTCCAGGGCCGGGCCGAGCGGCGCGCAGGAGACGGCGTCGGGGAAGACGGCCCGCGTGCCGCCGGCCAGCTCCAGCTCGCCGATGTCGCGACCGGCCGCCTTCATGCCGTCGGCCAGCGCCTTCATGTCCTCGGCGGGCGGATAGCCGAGCGGGTTGAACCCGCTGCCCCACCGGGTCATCCGGCGCAGCAGGTGGGCGCTCATCCGCGCGCCGCCGAACCACAGCGCCGGCCCGCTCTCCCGGTACGCCTTCGGCTCGAAGTACACCTCGTCGAACCGGTAGTGCCGTCCGCGGTAGGTGACCGGCGAGTCCCGCCAGAGCAGCTCCCAGATCTCCAGGTGCTCGTCGAGCAGTTGCCCGCGCCGCTCGAAGGGCACGCCGAGCGCGGCGTACTCGTCGCGGCTCCAGCTCACGGTGGGCAGCACGATCAGCCGGCCCTCCGAGAGCAGGTCGAGCGTGCCGAGCTCGCGGGCCAGCGCCAGCGGGTGGCGCAGCGGGGCGAGCACCGCGGCGGCGGCCAGGCGCAGCCGGGTGGTGACCGAGGCGACGGCGGCCAGCAGGCCCAGCGAGTACGGCCACGGCGTGAACGGGTCCTGGTTGCCGGGCAGCGCGTACTCGCGGGGGTTGGCCATGCGGCCCCGGGCGCCGGCGTCGGGGCCGAGCGCCAGGTGCTCGCTGACCATGACCGAGTCGAACCCGGCGTCCTCGGCCTCGCGTGCCCACCGGACCAGCACCGGCAGGTCGCGGGCCGAGGTCATCGTCCAGTTCTCGGACAGCACGAGTTGCATGCGCGGTTGCTTCATTTTTCTTTCATACCCGAACGATCTTAAACAAGCTAGCTCTTGAACCAGCTCGTTTGGCACCTTACGATCCCTCCACAATCCGCAGAGAGGTCGCCCATGATCGCCATGAGGGCACGCGCCGTCCCGCTCGCCGTCCTGCTCGCCTTCCCGCTGTCGGTCGCCGGGTGCGGCCTGTCCGACGAGCCGCCGTCCGCCTCGTCCGGCGGCGCCGGGAACGTCATCAAGGTGGGCGGCGTCAGCTCGCTGAGCGGCGCGGTCACCTTCCCCGACTCCTCGGCCGCGGCCAAGGCCGTCTTCGACCGGGTCAACGAGCAGGGCGGCGTGAACGGCCACAAGATCGAGTACGTCAGCGCCGACGACAAGGGCGACCCGGCCGCCGCCGCCCAGGCCGCCAGGGACGTCGTCACCAACCAGGGCGTCGTGGCGCTGGCCGGCTCGGCCAGCCTGCTCGACTGCGCCGTGAACGCCCCCTTCTACCAGCAGTCGGGGATCGTCTCCGTCCAGGGCACCGGCGTCGACCCGACCTGCTTCGAGTCCCCGGCGGTCTCCCCGGTGAACACCGGCCCGTACCTCAACATGGCGATCAACCTCTACTACGCCTCCGAGGTGCTCAAACGGGACAAGGTCTGCATGTTCCTGGCGATCCTCGGCAACACCAACGACGCCTACGGCGGGGCCGTGAAGAGCTGGACCGCCCTGACCGGCAAGAAGCTCACCCTGGACGACCGCACGGTCAAGCCGGACTCCGACCCCACGCCGTTCGTGCTGCGGGCCCGGCGGGAGGGCTGCCAGGCGGTCCTGTACAACGGCACCGAGCCGATGGCGATCGCCTGGATGAAGGTCGTCAAGCAGCAGGACGTCACCGGCATCGACTGGCTGATGACCACCGCGCCCTACACCGAGGCCGTCGCCAAGGCCCTCGGCCCCGACGGGGACGGCATGTACGCCAACGCCGAGTTCGAGCCGTTCACCGAGGCGGACTCGCCCGCGCTGAAGGACTGGCGCGAGCTGATGACCGCGAAGAACGTGCCGCTCACCTCCTTCGGGCAGGGCGGCTACCTGGCGGCCACCTACTTCGTGGACACGCTGAGGACGATCAAGGGGCCGATCACCCGGGAGTCGGTGGCGGCGGCGTTCAGGGCGCTCAAGCCCGTCCAGACCCCGATGACCGGCACCCCGTACGAGTTCGGGCAGGCCGCCCGGCACTTCTCCAACCGGGCCGGGAAGATCGTCCGGCTCAAGGACGGCGCCTGGCACGTGGTCACGCCCGAGTGGGTGCGCTACCCCGGGACGCTCGGCTGATGTTCCAGGGCCTGGTCTCCGGGCTGGCCGCGGGCGGCACGTTCGCCGCCCTCGGCCTCCTGCTCACCGCCATGTACCGGCTGACCGCGACGGTGAACCTGGCCGTCGCCGCGACCGGCGTGGCCGGGGTGTACGTGATGGCCGCGCTCGCCGGGACGGGGTGGCCGTACTGGGCGGCGGCCCTGGCCGGGGTGGCGGCCGGGGCACTGGTGTCGGCCGGGTGCGGCCTGGTGATGACGCGGTGGTTCGCCGAGAGCGGGCCGCAGACCCGTACGGCGGTGTCGATCGCGCAGCTCATCGGGATCATCGCGCTGGCCTACATCGCCTTCGGCGACGAGCCGCGGGTGCTGCCGAACCCGGCCGCGGGCCGCGTCGCCACGCTGGCCGGGGTCGTGGTGACGCAGGGGGCGGTCGTGCTGCTCGCCCTGGCCGTCGTGATCGGCGCGGGCACCTCGCTGCTGCTCACCCGGACGCCGCTGGGCCTGCGCCTGCGTGCCATGGCCGAGCGGCCGGTCACCACCGAGCTGCTGGGCATCGGCACCCGCGCGCTCACCGTGACCGTGTGGGCCCTGGCCGGCGCGCTGTCGTCGCTGGTGCTGCTGGTGGTGGCGCCCGTGCGGTCGAGCGACATCCTGTCGCTGAGCATGCTCATCGTGCCCGCCTGCGCGGCGGCGCTGCTGGGCGGGCTGCGGCGGCTGGCCGGGGCGCTGGCCGGCGGGCTCGCGCTCGGGCTGCTGGAGGGGGTGCTCGCGGGGTCGGCGGTGGTGCAGCAGTACCGGGACGTGGTGCCGTTCGCGGCCATCCTGCTGATCCTCGTGTGGAGCCGGCGCAGGGAGGTGTGGGATGCGTCGCGCTGACGGGCCGGTGGCGCGGCGGACGGTCGCGGGCGTCCCGCTGGACGGGCCGGTGGCGCGGTGGGCGGTCGCGGGCGTCCTGGCGGCGGCGGCCGCCTACGGTCTCGCCGCCGGGCTGCCGGCGTACTGGGTGTTCCTGGCGATGTCGGCGGTCATCTCCGGGGTGCTGCTGCAGAGCCTCGGGGTGGTGGCCGGGCAGGCCGGGATGGTCTCCCTGTGCCAGATGGCCTTCGCCGCCATCGGCGCCTGGACCACCGCCCAGCTCAACGTCTGGGGCGTCCCCGGCGGCCTGTACGTCTGGCTGCCGCTCGCGGGCCTGGCCGCCGTGCCGTTCGGGCTGCTCATCGGCCTGCCCGCGCTGCGGCTGCGCGGCGTGCACCTGGCGATCGTCACGCTGGGCTTCGCCGCGACCGTGGACGTCGTCATGGCCGCCAACTCCTTCCCCGGCGTGAGCCAGGGCGTCGTGGTGGGCCGTCCGGCGGGGCTGACCTCGGACCGCCAGTACTTCCTGCTGTGCTGCGGCGTCTTCGCGCTGGTGGCGGTGGCGCTGGCGCTGGTGCGGCGGACCCGGCTCGGGGCGTCGTGGCGGGCGCTGAAGGAGTCGGAACGGGCCACGGCGGCGGCCGGGACCAGCGTGCCCGCCGCCAAGTTGAGCGCCTTCGCGGTGAGCGCGTTCATCGCGGGCGTGTCCGGGGCGTTGCTGGCCGGGCAGCTCGCCATGGTGGTGTCGCGCAACTTCGACCCCGGGCAGTCGCTGGTGGCCTACGCGGTGGCCGTGATGGCGGGCGCCCACCACGCGGAGGGCGCGCTCGTCGGCGGGGCGCTGGGCGTGCTGGTGAGCGAGCTGCTGCGGCGGCTCGGCGTGCCGCAGCAGTGGGCGAACGTCGTGTTCGCGGTGGGCGCGGTGCAGGCGATGACGCAGGGGTCGGGCATGAGCGACGGCCTCCGCGCCGCCCTGCGCGCCCGCCGCGCCCGCCGCTCCGACGCCCGTCACGCCGACACCGGACCGGGCGTGTCCGCGGCGGCCGGACCCGAGGCTCCGGCCCTCGCCGCGGACGGGCGGCGCGCGGCGCTGCGGATCGAGCGGGTGAGCGTGCGGTACGGCCAGGTCGTCGCCGTGGACGACGTCGGCCTCACCGTGCTCGCCGGCGAGGTGCACGGGCTGGTCGGCCCGAACGGCGCAGGCAAGTCGTCCCTGGTCGACGCGATCAGCGGGTTCGTCCCCACCGGAGGCGGCCTGGTCGAGGTCGGCGGCGTCGCCGTCGCGGGCGCCCGGGGCGGCGCGGCGGTCCACCGGCGCGCCAGGGCCGGGCTGCGCCGCACGTTCCAGCAGGACCGGGTGCCGGTGGGCCTGTCGGTGCGCGAGTACCTGCGGTTCGCCGCGCGCCGCGCGCTGAGCGACGCCGAGCTGGAGGAGGGCCTGGCCGGGCTGGTGACGGCCGCGCCCGGCGACCCGATCGCCGCGCTCGACGTGGGCGCCAGGCGACTGCTCGAAGTGGCCGGCACGCTGCTGGCCCGTCCGGCGATCGCGGTGCTGGACGAGCCCGCCGCCGGCCTCGGCCACGCCGAGAGCGAACGGCTGGGCGCCTGGCTGCGCCGGGTCCCCGCCCGGTACGGCGCCGCCGTCCTGCTCATCGAGCACGACCTGGACCTGGTCCGGGCGGCGTGCACGGGCGTGACCGTGCTGGACTTCGGCCGCGTCGTCGCCCAGGGCCCGCCCGCCGAGGTGTTCGCCGAGCCCCGCGTCCTGCGGGCCTACCTGGGCGAGGAGCCCGCCGCGTGAGCGGGCGGACGGGAGGCGACCCCATGGATCTGGTGCTGCGCGACGTGACCGTGGCCAGAGGCGGCCGGCCGGTGGTCAGGGACGTGACGCTGACCGCCGCGCGGGGGCAGGTCACCGTCCTGCTCGGCCCGAACGGCGCGGGCAAGACGACGCTGCTCGAAGCGGTCTCGGGCGTGGTGCCGGTCGCCGGGGGCGAGATCGTCCTGGGCGGGGCCGCGCTGACCGGCCGGCCGCGCACCCACCGGGCCAGGCACGGCCTGGCGCACGTGGAGCAGGGCCGCGCCGTGTTCGGCACGCTCACCACCCGCGAGAACCTGTCCCTGGCCGGCGACCCCCGGCGCGGCCTGGGGCTGTTCCCCGAGCTGGAACGGCGGCTCGACGTGCGGGCCGGGCTGCTGTCCGGCGGCGAGCAGCAGATGCTCGTCCTGGCCAGGGCCATCGGGACCGGTCCCGTGGCGCTGCTGCTCGACGAGATGTCGCTCGGCCTGGCGCCGGGCGTCGTCCGCCGGCTGCTGCCGGTGATCCGGCGGCTGGCCGACGACGGTTGCGCGGTGCTGCTGGTCGAGCAGTTCGCGCACGCGGCCCTGGCCCTGGCCGACAGCGCGTACGTGCTGTCCCACGGCACGATCACCTACGGCGGCGACCCCACGCCGCTGCGCGAGTCGGATGCCGCGCTCAAGCGCGCCTACCTTGGAGACGATTCATGACTGACGCCGATCTTCTGCTGGTCAACGGGCGGGTGCTCACGATGGACCCGGCGCGGCCGTACGCGACGGGCGTGGCGGTGCGCGACGGCGTGATCGCGCACGTCGGCGACGCCGCCGGCTGGACCGCGGCCGAGGTCGTGGACCTGCGGGGCCGCGTCCTGCTGCCCGGGATCAACGATTCCCACCTGCACGCCTGCGGCTACGGCCTGACCCGCCCGCCGTTCTGCCTGGACGTGGCGGTGGGGTCGATCGCCGAGGTGCGGGACCGGGTCGCCGCCGCGGTGCGCGCCGCAGGGCCCGGCGAGTGGGTGCGCGGGATCGGCTGGAACCCCGGCCGGCTGGCCGAGGGCCGCCTGCCCTCGAAGGCGGACCTGGACGACGTCGCCCCCCACCATCCCGTCCTCCTCCAGGACTTCTCCGGCCACACGACGTGGACGAACTCCGCCGCGCTGCGCCTGGCCGGGCTGCCCGAGGACGGCGACGGCCTGCTGCACCACGGGGACCAGGGCGTCGTCCAGCGCCTGGTGCCCCCTCCGCCGGGCGGCCTGACCCGGGTGCTGCGCGAGGTGGTGGCCGAGCTGAACCGGGCCGGGATCACCAGCTTCACCGAGCCGGGCCTCGGGCCGGGCGGCGGGGAGGCGTTCGCGGGCGGCATGGGGCCGGGGGTGCTGGGCGCGTACGGGGAGCTGGCGCGGGCGGGCGGGCTGACCGCGCGGGTGAGCGTCCTGGGCCTGCCGAGCCCGATGTCGGGCGCCTCGGTCGCCGACACCGCCGCCTACCTCGACCGCCTGCCGGACGACCTGGACGGCGTGGACGAGCGGCTGGTCCGGCTGCTGGGCGTGAAGGTGTTCGCCGACGGGATCCCGCCGTCGGAGACGGCCTGGATGCGGGAGGCGTACCCGTCGGGCGGGCACGGCTCGCTGTGCACGCACGGCGGCACGGACGCCGAGCGGGTCGCCGAGCTGGACGAGATCCTGCGCCTGGTGCACGTCGCCGGCCTCCAGGCGGGCGTGCACGTGGTGGGCAGCCGGGGCATCGACGCCGTGGCGGACGCGCTGGCCGCGATCTCCCGCGAGCACCCGAGGGCCGACCCCCGCCACTACGTGATCCACGGCCAGTTCGCCTCCGAGCAGGCGCTGGCCACGCTCGGCGAGCTGGGCTACGGCATCAACCTGCAGCCGGTGCTCCAGCGCGTCGAGTCGGGCACCACGCGCGAGCTGTTCGGCGCGCGGGCGGCCGAGCGGGAGTGGCCGGCGCGTTCGGCGCTCGACGCGGGCGTGCTGACCGCGTGCAGCTCCGACGCCCCGGTGACCGCGCCGGACTGGCGGGCGGGCGTGGCGGCGCTGGTCGACCGCGACGGCGAGGGCATCTCGCTGGAGGAGGCCCTGGCCACCTATACGATCGCCGGAGCACGGCAGGACTTCGCCGAGGGCTGGAAGGGCACGCTCACCCCGGGCAAGGTCGCCGACCTGTGCCTCAGCGCGGCGACGGCGGACGAGGACGTCGTGGCGGCCCCGGTGGACCTGACGGTGTTCGGCGGCCGGGTCGTTTGGGCCCGTTCGTGAATGGCCAGCGCAAAGATTGTTAGGTACCGAATATACTTTCGTGCCATGACGGGACACCACACGCTGCGCCAGACCGAGGAGGCCATCGGCCAGCGGCTGGGCGACCTCAACATCGACTTCGAGGCCATGTGGGCGGTGTCCAACGTCTACCGCGCCTCCTCGGCCATCCGCAACCACCTGGAGCAGACCGTCCTGCGCGACACCGGCCTGACCTGGACGGGGTTCGTGGTGATGTGGGTGGTGTGGATCTGGGGCGAGAGCGAGACCCGCCACGTCGCCGCCGAGGCGGGCATCTCCAAGGGCACCCTCACGGGCGTGGTCAAGACCCTGGAGTCCTACCGCCACCTGCGGCGCTACCCGCATCCCACGGACGGCCGCCGGGTCATGCTGGCGCTCACCGCCACCGGCGAGCGGCTGATGCGCGAGCTGTTCCCGGAGTTCAACCGGCAGGAGGCGTTCGTGGTCAAGGAGCTCGACAGCGATCAGCGGCGCGAGCTGGCCGGCTCGCTCAAGCGCGTCATGGAGCACCTGGAGAGCATCTGACCGGCAGCTCCTTGATGCCGTTGACGAAGTTCGAGCGGATCCTGCGCACCTCGCCGGCGGGCTCGATCGACGACAGGCGCGGCAGCAGCTCCTCGAACAGCACCCGGATCTCCAGCCTGGCCAGCGCGCCGCCGAGGCAGTAGTGCGGGCCTCCCCTGCCGAACGTCAGGTGCTCGTCGGCGTCCCTGCCCACGTCGAACCGGTACGGGTCGGGGAAGACGCGCTCGTCCCTGTTGCCCGAGGCGTACCACATGACGACCTTGTCGCCGGCGGCGACGCGGCGGCCGTTCAGGGTGACGTCGCGGGTCGCGGTACGGCGGAAGTGGTAGACGGGTGAGGCCCAGCGCAGGAACTCGTCCACGGCGCGCGGCATCAGCGCCGGGTCGGCGCGCAGGCGGTCGAGCTGGGCGGGGTGGTCCATGAGGGCGAGCATGGTGTGCGAGATGGCGTGCCGGGTGGTCTCGTTCCCGGCCACGACCAGCAGCAGGAAGTAGTTGTCGAAGTCGCGGTCCGACAGCGGCAGGCCGTCCGCGGGGGCCTGGTTGACGAGCCGGCTGACCAGGTCCGTGCCGTCGCCGCCGCGCCGGCGGGCGGCCAGCTCCCGGCCGTACTCGAAGACCTCCAGGGAGGCGGGGCTGCGGAAGGGCAGGTCCTTGTACTTCTCGCTCTCGCGCAGCCGGTCCGGGTCGGTGTTCTCGATGATCTGGTTGCCCCAGTCGATGAGCCGCTGGGTGTCGGGAACGTCGAGCATGCGGGCCAGCACGTTGATCGGGAAGTCGGCGGCGACCTCCTTGACGAAGTCGAACTCGCCCTTGGGCAGGGCGGCGTCCAGGGTCGTGGCGGTCAGGCCGCGCAGGAAGACCTCGTAGCCGGCCACCGCCCTGGCCGAGAAGTCGCGCAGCAGCAGCCGCCGCAGCGCGTGGTGGCGGGGGCCGTCGGTCTCCAGCATGGAACGCCGGATCGCGGCCTGCCGCTCGTCCACCTCCTCCAGGTTGGTGAAGCCTTCGGAGGTGAACGTCTCCGGGTCGCGGCCGACGGCCACGATGTCGGCGTGCCGGGTGACCGCCCAGAAGCCCTTGCCGTGCCCGTGCTCGTCCTGCCAGTGGACGGGTGACCGCTCGCGCAGCACGTCGAACATCCGCCACGGGGTCACGCCGTCGGTGAACCTGCCGGGGTCCGCGAGATCGACGTCGGCCAGGCGCATGGGCTCTCCTCATCGGTCGTTCGGCATCAAACATTACGTATGCGGGTTGGGGGCGAAAAGTGTTCTCGTCGTTCGTATGGCCCCTAATGACGGGCCGCGCGTCGGGCGGTCGTCCTGAATCGGGGCCGGCGGCGTGGTTACAGTGATCGGGTGACCACCGACGAGCACGGCCTGGCCATGACCGGCGCGAGCGCCGCCGCCGCCCGCCACTACGACCGGGCGATCCACGAGCTGCTGCACTTCCGGGCCGAGGTCGACGCCGAGGCGACCGCCGCGCTGGCCGACTCCCCCGGCTTCCCCATGGGCAACGTCCTGGCCGCCTACCTCGACCTGTTGACCACCGAGGCGGCGGACGCCCGTAGCGCGCGCACCCGGTTCGACGCCTTCCGCCGCCAGGCCGACGAGTCGTCGCTGCTGCCCCGCGAGCGCGCGCACCTGGCGGCCGTCCAGGCGCTGCTCGACGGCGACCTGACCGCCTGCGGCGCGCTGCTGGCCGAGATCACCGTCGCCCACCCGCGCGACGCGCTGGCCCTGGCCGCCGGGCACCAGATCGACTTCTTCACCGGCGACGCCCGCTCGCTGCGCGACCGGGTCGGCGGCGCGCTCACCGCCTGGCACGACGACGACCGGCACTACGGCCACCTGCTCGGCATGTACGCCTTCGGCCTGGAGGAGGCCGGCCACTACGACCGCTCCGAGGAGGTCGGCCTGCGGGCCGTCGAGCTGAACCGGCGCGACGTGTGGGGCATCCACGCGGTCGTGCACACCTACGAGATGCAGGGCCGCTTCGGCGAGGGCGTGCGCTACCTCGACGCCCGCCTGGACGACTGGTCCACCGGCACGTTCTTCAACGTCCACACCTGGTGGCACTACGCCCTCTACGCCCTGGAGACCGGCGACACGTCTCGGGCGCTCGGGGTGTACGACGCGGCGCTGGCCGGCGGGCGCACGTCCATGGAGCTGCTGGACGCCGCCGCGCTGCTCTGGCGGCTCCTGCTGGAGGGGTCCGACCAGCCCGGACGCTGGCGGGCCCTGGCCGACGCGTGGCCGCCGCTGGTGGCCGAGCCGTTCTACGCCTTCAACGACGTGCACGCGGTCATGGCGTACGTGGGGGCCGGGCGGATCGGGGAGGCGGAGAAGCTGGTCGCCTCGCGGGAGGCGTACGCGCTGGAGTCCCGTCCCGGGGTCACCAACGTCGCGATGACGTCGCGGGTGGGGTTGCCGGTGTGCCGGGCCCTGGTGGCGTACGGGCGGGGCGACTTCGGGGCCGTCGTCGACCTGCTGTACCCGATCCGGCACCGGGTCAACGAGTTCGGCGGCAGCCACGCCCAGCGGGACGCCGTGCAGAAGACGCTGCTGGAGGCGGCGCTGCGGGGCGGGCGGCACGAGGTGGCGCGGGCGCTGGTGAGCGAGCGGATCGGCGTACGGCCGTGCAGCCCGTTCAACTGGCTCAAGCAGGCCGCGCTGGCCGACGCCCTGGGCGACCGCGCCACGGCCGCCGCCGCCCGCCGACGCGCCACGACCTTGACCACCACCGCCTGACTCGCCCGTCCCCCGCCCCGTCCCCCGCCCCGTCCCCCGCCCCGTCCATCGTCCCGTCCATCGTCCGCCGTCGCCGCGCACGCGGGGGCCGAAGTGTCGGGCGCGCCGAGTAGGGTTCCCTTCATGGATCGGGAACTCACCTTGATGGTCGTCCACGCCCACCCCGACGACGAGTGCCTGAGCACCGGCGGCATCCTCGCCCGCTACACCGACGAGGGCATCCGCACCGTGCTGGTCACCTGCACCAACGGCGAGCAGGGTGACGACGCGGGCGGCGTCAAACCGGGCGAGGAGGGTCACGACGCCGCCAGGGTGGCCGAGAAGCGCCTGGGCGAGCTGCGCGAGTCCGTCGCGCACCTGGGCATCGACCACGTGGAGCTGCTCGGCTACCGCGACTCCGGCATGGACGGCTGGGACACCAACCATCACCCCAACGCGTTCGCCAACGTCCCGGTCGAGGTGGCCGCCGCCAAGCTGGGCGAGCTGATGGAGCGCTACCGCCCGCAGGTGGTCATCACCTACGACGAGACCGGCGGCGGCGGTTACGGCCACCCCGACCACGTGCAGGCCCACCGCATCACGGTGGCCGCCGTCGAGGCGACCGGCATCCCCGACAAGTTCTACTACACGGCGATCCCCAGGGCCGCGATCAAGCGCATGTTCGAGCTGATGCGCGACAGCGGCGTCGACCTGGGCGGCTTCGAGCCGTCCGACGACTTCGGCACCCCCGACGAGCAGGTCACCGCGGTCGTCGACGTCACCCCCTACGTCGAACGCAAGCTCAAGGCCCTCCAGGCCCACGAGAGCCAGGGCGAGAACATCTTCCTCCTCCGCATGCCCGAGGAGGCCCAGCACCAGGCGTTCTCCCACGAGGCCTTCGAGCGGAAGCTGAACAAGGTCGACGCCCCCGCCCACGAGGAAGACCTCTTCACCGGCCTCCGCCCCTGACCCGTCACCGCGACAACGCCCCACCGGGTTGCTAGAGGCCCGCGATGTCGATGGCCCGGTCGAGGTGTGTCTCGGTCTGGCCGGGCCAGAAGCGTTCGCAGGTGAGGTAGTCCAGTGGGTCCCGGCGCCCGTCCGTCAGGAATTCGCGGGCCGCACGGGGGTGGTTGGCCAGGGCGGCCATGACGGCTGCCATGGGGTCCCGTTCGTCCAGGGGGATGGCGCACATCGGCAGCGAGTCCGGACGAAGGTTCCGCCAGTACGGAGACCCGGGCGGCTGGCTTCGTTCATGGTCGTAGACCTTGAAGGCCAGGTCGCGCAGGAATGTGTCGGCGAAACGCCCGTACCGCAACAACTGCCCGAGCGCGAAACCGGTTTCCGGGTCGTCGAGGTTTTCGAGCAGGCGGTGGGCGTAAGGGGTCGAGATCCTGGCCGCGCAGGGGGCGCGGGAGGCGGTGCCGAGCAGCGTGCTCAGCGCTCTGGCCAGCCGGTCGAGGCTGGTGGACTGGATGGCATGCGCGCGGCGCAGACCGGCCAGAAGGCTTTTGAGCTGCCGTGGCGGCATCACGGAGGCGAACGCCACGGCGAAGTCGGGATCATTCCGGCGCTTTTCGAGTTCGGCCAGATCGTGGGAATCGATGGCGCCCTTCTTCCCCTTCGCTCCGCAGAACGACTGGACGAAGGAATCGTAACCACAAGGATGATCGGGCAGCGCTGGCCCCAAATTTCCCGATAAAGACGAAAAATCGGGCAGCAAATCTCCTCTACACACGCTCTCTCCGTACAAATCACCCGCCAGCGACGCACATCACGAAGAGATAACATTAGCGAGCCCTCGGACGGACACGAAAAAACCACATGACCGACCGGAATCCCCACCCGGGGCATCCGCCGAGGCGAGCCCCCTGAATGGCCCTCCCGCCAGGGTCAACGGCGGAACAGGACAAGCGTGATGGAATCGGTCCTATGACCATCGAGTACATCCCCGTCTCCGGCGGCGGCAGCCTGTGGGCCGAGAAGACCGGCGGCGGAGCCCCCATGGTCCTGCTGCACGGCTCCGTGCACGACAGCCGCCTCTGGGACGGCGTTCTCCCCGCACTCGCGCGCCACCACACCGTGATCCGGTACGACGCGCGGGGCCTGGGCCGTTCGACGCCGCCGACCGCGCCGTTCCGCTACGAGGACGACCTGCTCGCGGTGCTCGACCACTTCGGCATCGAGCGCGCCGCGCTGGTCGGGCTGAGCATGGGCGGCGAGGTCGCGCTCGACTTCACCTTGGAGCACCCGGAACGGGTGCGCTCCCTGGTCCTGGTCGCGGCGTCGGCCAGTGGCCACGACTGGCCGGACTCTCCCGAGACGGACGCCTACATGGCGGCGGACCGCGGGAACGACGCCGGCCGCCTGGCCGAGACGGAGCTGACGGTGTGGGCCTCGCTGGGCGACCGGGCGCCGGGATGGGCGGCGATCGAGGGCATGGTCACCGAGAACGCCAAGGTGCGGGTGGCCTCGGAGAAGGGCCACGTCCGCTTCTCCGAGGTGGGCGCCGTCGAGCTGCTTGAGCGGGTCGCGGTGCCCACCACCGTCGTCGTCGGCGATCACGACCATCCGGAGATCGACGTGATCGCCCGCCGGCTCGCCGAGGGCATTCCCGGCGCGCGCCTGGAGATCGTCGCCGCGGCCGATCACTATCTGCCGCTGCGTGCGCCGGAACGGCTCACGGAGATCATCATCCGGCGCTGAAGGAGCAGGCGGCTATATTCCTTGACAGGCATATACCTTCAGCGGAATATAGAGGCATGTCCGTCGACGCGTTCTCCGTGCTCTCCGAGCCGACCCGGCGTCGCATCCTCGATCGGCTCCGGGTGTCCGAGAGCAGCGTGAACGAGCTGGTCGAGGCGCTCGACGTCAGCCAGCCCACGGTGTCCAAGCAGCTGAAGGTGCTCAGGGAGGCGGGTTTCGTCACCTGCCGCACCGCGGCGCAGCGGCGGATCTACCGCATCCACGCGGGCCCCCTGCGGGCGCTGGACGACTGGCTTCAGCCGTACCGGGCCCTGTGGGACGGGCATCTCGACGCTCTTGAGCGGCATCTCGACAACCTGGAGCAGTGATGACCTCTGACGTGTACCGCCCGAGCCCGCCGGCCCAGGTCGGCGGCGAGGCGACGGGAGATCGCTGGACCCTCGTCTTCGTCCGCGACCTGCGTCACCCGCCGGAGAAGGTGTGGCGGGCGCTGACCGAGCCGGGGCAGCTCTCCGCCTGGGCCCCGTACACCGCCGGCCGGGATCTGTCCGAGACGGGCGGCGTGACGCTCACGATGATCGACGACGAGAACCCCCTGGACATGGCGGTCGAGGTCGTCCGCGCCGAGCCGCCGACGCTGCTGGAGCACACGTTCGGCACCGACCTGCTGCGCTGGGAGCTGGCGGCGACCGGCGGCGGCACCCGTCTGACGTTGCGGCACACCGTCCAGGACCGCGACATGCTGCCGAAGGCGGCGGCCGGCTGGCACATCTGCCTCGACGTGGCCGAGAAGCTGCTCGACGGGCGGCCGATCCCGCCGATCCGGGGCGCCGCGGCGGTCGACTTCGGCTGGTCGGAGCTCAACGACCGGTACGCGCGAAGGCTCGGCGTCCCGGACACCGGCCTGCCCCGCCACCTGAAGGACGGGAACGGCACCGCCTGACGCGAGCCCAGGACGGAGGGTGAGTGCGGGCGTGATCGCGGGCTGCGATGATGAGCTCCCATTCGGAGACGTCGATGCCGCCTCGGGCGTACGACATCGGCGGCGCGCGCCAGGAAGGCAGGCTCGATGATCGCTGTTCTGGGCGAGTGCGTCGCCGACGGCTTCACCGCCTCCGAGGGCGCGGCCGGGCGGGGCGAGCTGGGGTTGCGGGTGCTGCCGGGAGGCGGCCCGGCCAACACGGCGGTGGCGCTGGCCCGGCTCGGCACGCCGGCCCGTTTCCTCGGGCGCATCTCCGGCGACGTGTTCGGGACGCTGTTCCGTGAGCGTCTGGCGTCCTCGGGCGTGGACCTGTCGGCGGCCGTCGAGGCCGCCGAGCCGAGCACGCTCTCGGTCGCCGCGCTCGACCGCGACGGCCGGGCCGCCTACACCTTCTACGCGGGCGGCACCGCCGACTGGCAGTGGAGCCCGGACGAGCTGGCCCCGGCCAGGCTCGGCCCGGCCGCCTGCCTGCACACCGGGTCGCTGGCGCTGGTCAGGGAGCCGGGCCGGGCGGCGGTCGAGGAGTTCGCGCGCGAGGCCGCCGCGCGGGCCACGGTCTCGATCGACCCCAACGTGCGTCCCACCCTCGCCGCCCGCGAGGACTACCGGGTCGAACGCTGGTGCGGGTGGGCCGACGTGCTCAAGCTCAGCGACGACGACCTGCGCTTCCTGCTGCCCGGCGCGTCGGTGGAACAGGCCTGCGACACCTGGCACGCGGCCGGCGCCCGGCTCGTGGTGGTGACGCGCGGAGCGGCGGGGGCGCTGGTGTCCCTCGACGGGGAACGGGCGGAGGTGCCCGCGCCGGAGGTCGACGTCGTCGACACGGTCGGCGCGGGCGACTCCTTCACCGCCGGGCTCCTGCATGATCTGGGCGCGCGCGGCCTGCTCGGCGGGCGGCTCGACGGCCTCGACCTGGACACGGCCGTGGCCGCCGCGTCGTTCGCGGCCCGGGTGTCGGCGCTGACGTGCTCGGTGGCGGGCGCGAACCCGCCCTGGGCACACGCGCTGACCGGCCCCTGACGGGGCCCGGGTCAGGAGAGAGGGATCGTGGTGGTGGGGACGTTGTAGCCGCGTACCCGTACCGACGGCTGGTGGCCGGTGAGGTCGGACGTCCGGTACGTGGCGGTGATCGTCGTGGACTCCCCCGGCCACAGCGTCACGTAGTTGTCGGTGTAGGTGACCGGGACGACCTCGCGCCCGTCCGCGACCACCTCCGGGCGTACGAGGAAGGCCAGGCCGGAGGGGTTGGTCAGGGTGATCGTGACGGTCTCGGTCCCGGCGGAGACGGCGCGGACGGCGGTGGCCGTGACATTGGCCGTGGGCAGGGCGTTCAGGCCGGTGAGGTCGGCGTACGTCTTCGGCGTGGTGCGGTACCAGTTGCTCTTGTTGCCGAGCGTGTCGGGCGAGGTGGAGTACCAGTAGACGTTGTCGCTGACCTTCGCGCCGGCCGCGTCCTTGAGCTGGAGCCTGATCAGGTACGTCCCTGACAGCCCGGTCAGCGCCGGGACGGTCAGGACCTGGACGCCGGCGTTGGCGGTCGCGGTGACCGGCGCCGAGGCCGTGTACTTCTGGGCCAGGTCCGGCAGGTTGTGCACGGAGACCGTGGCGGTCAGCCCGGACCTGGTGGCGAGGGTGGAGTTGACCACGTGGACGGCCCGGGTGAGGTAGTCGTAGGCGATGTGCACGGGCTCGGTGGCCTTCTTGGTCCCGAAGTAGCCGCCGCCGGGCTTGAGGTAGTAGTCGTAGAGGTTCCAGTGGACCGACGGCCAGGCGTTGTTCAGCATCCAGAAGATCGAGCCGAACGAGCGCACGTGCTGCCTGGCGCTCCACGCCTCGAAGAAGGCGCGCGCGTTCTCGTAGTTCTGCGCCTCGGACTTGCGCGACTGGTCGGCGGCGGAGGTCGGGGTGCCGTAACGCTTGGTCAGGCCGGTGGTGTAGGGGGCGACGGTGTCGAACACGCTGCCCGGCTTGCCGGCGTGGTAGTTGTACGCCGTGCCGATGGGCCAGATGTCGGCGGGCGCCAGGAACCGCTGGAGGGTCTCCAGGGGCGGCGGCGCCTCGGTGCCCTCCTCCCCCGTGCTGCCGAACGCGCCGCCGCTGCGGCTCTCGTCCCACCACAGCACCGGCGGCTCCCACACGTACGGGCCGTCCATCTTCATGCCGGCGTCGGCGTTGGACCAGGTGGCGACGTTGTCCAGGGTCGGGTTCTGCCAGTGCAGGGCGGCGGCCACGCCTTTGTACGCCGCCAGGTGCGCGGCCGTCGGCGGCTGGTCGCTGCCGTAGGTCCACAGGAACACCGACGCGTGGTGGCGCAGCGAGCGCAGCTGGCTGTCCAGCGACGCGCGGGCGACCTGCTCCTGCTCGGCGGTCCAGGCGCTGTCGTCCTCCCAGGCGCTGCAGCAGACGAAGCCCGGCATGACCAGGATGCCCGCCTTGTCGGCCAGGTCGTACAGTTCCTCGTTGCCGAGGGTGCCCTCCAGCCTGATGGTGTTCAGGCCCATGTCCTTGACGTAGTTGATGTGGGCGGCGTTCGTCCTGGTGTCCCAGCGCTGCATCAGGTCCCACACGTACCCGCCGCCGCGCAGCAGGATCGGCCGGCCGTTGATCTTGTATCCGGCGAACGAGGTGCCGTTGACGGTGGTGCGGTAGTCGGTGACCTGGCGGATGCCGAAGTCGATCGACTTGCTGTCGGAGGCGCCCGCGGCGACCGTCAGCCGGTACAGCTCGGGGCTGCCGAACTGGTAGGGCCACCACAGCACCGGATCGCTCACGTGGAGGGGCGCGAAGGCGACCTCCTTGCGCTCGCGGGCGGCCAGCGTGACGTCCTGGGAGAAGGTGAGGTCGGGCCGGCCCGCCTTGGCGATCGTGCCGCTGACCGTGGTGGTGACGGGGGCGTTCGTGGCGTTGACGGCGTCCACGTAGACGTTCAGGTCGGCGGCGGTGCCCGACAGGGTCGTGCGCACGTACGGGTCGCGCAGGGCCACCGGGCCCGTGGTGTCCAGCAGGGTCGTGTTCCAGATGCCCGCGTTCATGTCGGGGGCCTCGGGGTTCCAGTCGACCGTGCAGGCGGACAGGTCCTTGCAGTCGTGGCGCGGCGGGGTGACCCGGACGGCCAGCGCGTTGGCCGCGCCGGGCCTGATCGCGGCGGTCGCGTCGTACTCGTGGCCGACGAACGTGCCCACCGCCGCGGCGTCGAGCTGCACGCCGTTCAGCCAGATCTGGGCGCGGTAGCTGAGGCCCTTGAACCGCAGCCAGTAGACCTGCCCGGGGGCCGTGGCCGGGGCGGTGAACTCGCCGCGGAACCACCAGTCCTGGGTGGTCAGGTCGGGCACGTTCTTGAGGTTCTGGCCGAAGTAGACATCCTGGTAGACGCCGTTGGCGACCAGGCCGGCCAGGACGGTCGAGGGCAGGGTGACCGGGTTCCAGCCGGTGGTGGCGTACCCGGGCGTGGAGATCGCCGCGCCGGTGTCGGCGAGGCCGGTGGCCGGGCGCAGCGCCCAGCCCGAGGCCAGCTCGGTCGAACCGGCCGCCGCGACGGCGCTGCCGGCGCTCACCACCCCCGAGGCGAGCAGCAGGACGAGCACGGCGAGGACGCATCTGATCGATCGGGACATGCGCAGCTCCTGAGGGGGCTCCTACGAACCGGAGAGCCAGGCGATCTGGGTGGAGCGGTAGTAGGCGATCCCCATGACGCGCCAGCGCGGGCCCTGCGCGCCCAGCCGCTGCCGGAACGCGGTCCAGTCGTGCGTGGCGTCCGGGGACCAGGCCAGCTCGGCGAGCGCGGGCAGGCGGGGGAAGGCCATGTACTCAAGGTCGGCCGACGTCCTGAGCGTCTCGGTCCACAGCGGCGCCTCGACGCCGAGCACCTGCTCGGGCGGCAGCCTCCGGAGGTAGGCGCCGGGGTTCCAGCCGTAGGCGTCCTTGACCTCGATCAGGCCCGCCCAGGTCTGCCCGAGCGGGGTGCGCCGGTTGTACTTCATGTCCAGGTACGCACGACTGGCCGGGGACATGACGACCTTCCGGCCGGCCGTCGAGACCGCCGTCTCGGTGGGGTCGCTGCCCCAGTACTGGACGACCGTGGAGGGCAGCGGGGTGGCGTTGACGACGTCGTGCCAGCCGATCACGGTCTTGCCGTGGGCGGCCACGATGCCCTGCGCCCGGTCGACGAACGCCTTGTAGTCGGCGGGCGTCGTGGAGGACGCCTCGTCCCCGCCGATGTGCAGGTACGGGCCGGGGGTGAGCGCGGCCAGCTCGCCGACCACCTGGTCGAGGAAGGTGTAGGTGATCTCCTTGGACGTGCACAGCGTGCTGAACCCGACCTCGGTGCCGGTGTAGAGCGGCGGGGCGACGCCGTCGCAGGTCAGCTCGCCGTAGGAGGCGAGAGCGGCATTGGTGTGCCCCGGCGTGTCGATTTCCGGAACGATGGTGATATTTCGGGCGGCGGCGTAGGCGACGATCTCCTGGTACTGGGCCTTGGTGTAGAAGCCGCCGGGATCGCCCCCGACCGCCGTGCCGCCGCCGTAGGAGGCCAGCCGGGGCCAGGAGTCGATCGCGATGCGCCAGCCCTGGTCGTCGGACAGGTGCAGGTGCAAGTAGTTGATCTTGTAGAGCGCGATCTGGTCGAGGTAACGCTCGACCGCGTCCACCGGGAAGAAGTGCCTGGCCACGTCGAGCATCGCGCCCCGGTACGGGTAGCGCGGCCGGTCCACGACCCGCCCGCCCGGCACCGGCCACGGCCCCGGCTGCACGGTGGCGGCCTCGGCCGCGTACGGGAGCAGCTGCCGGAGCGTCTGCACCCCGTTGAACAGCCCGGCGGCCCGGTTGGCCAGCACGACGATCCCGGTGGCGGTCACGTCGAGCTGGTACGCCTCGTCCCCGCCGGCCACCGTGCCCAGCCGCAGCGCGATCCCGTCCGCCGGCGGGGCGGACACGGTCGGGACGGGGTAGCCGGTGGACCGGCGCAACCGCCCCGCGAGCTGCTCGCCCAGCTCGGGCACGTCGGAGTACAGGGCCGTCGCGGCGGTGATCGGGTACGTCACCCCCGCCGCCGGGACCGCGCTCACCGGGGCGGGCACGATCGTCCCGAAGGCGACGGCGGCCGCCGCCGTCGCGCTGGGCGAGACGGTTACCGACGCCGAGACCGAAGTGGCGAGCAGGGTCGTCAGCACGACCGCAGCGGTGCGGATCTTCATGACCGCCTCCCGAGGGTTGCCCCCACCATACGGACGCGTCCCCTGGTAGTAAAGAACCTTTCTAATCAAAGGTCTCGGTGGGGACCGTCCGGTAGCCGTTCCACACGAAGCGGGCCGTGGTCACGGCGTCGTCGCCGTCGCCGCTGATGAGCTGGTGGATGGCGATGCCGTCAAGCTCGCGGTATTCGCACCACTCGTGGTCGGAGGTGAGCACGAGGTCGAGGCCGAGGTTCACCAGCAGGTCGAAGACCTGGCCGCGGTTGGTCCGGTCGACGCCCACGAACACCTCGTCCAGCAGGATGAAGCGGGGGCAGCCGGGGTCGGTCCGGTAGTGGGCGGCCACGGCGGCGAACAGCGGCAGGTGCAGGGCGATAGCCTTCTCGCCGCCGGACAGGGCGCCGTGCAGCTTCCTGGTCAGGTCCTGCCAGCCCTGGCCGTCGCCGCGGTCGAGGCGCACCACGAACCGGTGCCAGGCCGTGTAGTCGAGCACCTTCATGAGCTGGTCCTCCCAGCCGGCCGAGGAGTCGTCGGCGCGGGCCTCCTCGACGCGGTCCCTGAAGAAGGCGTACAGGGCCTCGCGGTCGGCCTCGCCCAGCCCGGCCGGGTCGCGCAGCAGCAGGTCGCGGGCCGCGCGGGTGGCCGGCGACTGGGTGGGGTCGACCTGCCAGACCAGGCGCACCGCGACCCGCGAGGCCGTGCGGACGCGTTCGAGCCGCTGGTTCATGCCCTCGACCAGCGCGGCGGCCTGGCGGATGCGGTCAGCCAGGTGCCGCCGCGTGTCACCGGCCAGCGTGCGGTCGAACAGGTCGCGCTCGGCCTCGGTGATGTCGCCGCGCCGATCGTCGCGCTCGTCGCGCAGCGCCCTGTCGAGCGCCGCCGCGCCCGCCCGCACGCCGCCGGCGGTGGCGGTCAGCACCTGGGCGTCCTCGTCGGGGACCAGCTCCAGCTCGGCCCGGCCGGCCAGGACCTCCCTGGCGTGGTGGAAGGCGTCCCGCAGGCGCGCCTCGGCCTCCCTGACGTCGCGCCGCTCGTACGGCACCGCCGCCAGCCGCCCGGCCACGTCCCCGGCGGCCTCCAGCACCGCCCGCACCCCGGCGTCGGGGGCGAGCCCGGCCGGCACTCCGGCGTCGGCGGGCAGGTGGCCGGTCATCAGGCGGCGGAAACGCGCGCAGACCGCCTCGCGGGCGCGTCCGGCCTCCGCGTGCTTCTCCTCGGCCCGGCCGAGCTCGCCCTTGAGCCGTCCGAGGCGGGCGTTGAGCCGGGCCGTGTCGTCGTGGACCGTCCGGATGAGGCGGCGGCAGCCCTGGTAGGCGGTCTGGACGTCCTGGAGCCGGCCGAGCACGTCCAGGTCCCCCGCGCCCGCCGTGGACTCGACGATGGCCAGCTTCTCGGCCAGCACCACGGCCGCGTCGGCCGCCTCCTCAGCCCGTTCCATCGCGCGCACGGCGAGGTCCTGGTACTCGCGGGCGGTCTCGGCCGCCTGCCCGGCGCGTTCCCTGGCCGCGCGCGCGTCGCCGCGCCGGTCGTGCCAGACGCCGCCGGTGGACTCGGCGGCGCGCAGGGCCGCCTCCAGCTGGTCGAGCGCGGGCCGGGCGGCGGGCAGGGCGTGCCGGGCGGCCAGTTCGGTCAGCCGGCGCAGCGACCTGGCCGCCTCCTTCTCGCGCTCGTGCAGGCGCCGCTCGTGCGCGCGCAGCTGGTCCTCCAGCAGGGCGACCTTGCCCACGGCCTCGTCGAGGGCCCGCGCGGCCCCGGCGTACGGCCCGCGGTCCGGCCGCCGCCGCAGCTCGGCCGCGAGCGTGTCGCGGTCGCCGGCCAGCACCCTGAACAGGTGGTCGCACTCGGCGATCGTGCCGGCCAGGTCGGACAGCCGGTCGTCCAGCTCGGCGACGCGGCGGCGCAGGGCGCGCTCGCGGGCGGCGTCGCCGATGTAGGAGGGCTCCGGCTTGACCCAGCGCCCGGCGGCCGGGCCGAGCCGCCAGGTGCCGTCGGCGCCGACGGCCGCGGGGTGGTCGAGGCCGAGCGCCGTGGGGGCGAAGGCGACGCCCGCGAGCACCCGGCCGGCCGAGACGGGCGCGCCCGGCTCCGCCGACAGCACGTCGGCCAGGCTCTGGCCGGGCGCGGGCCGGGCCAGCGCGGAGGCGGCGAAGGCGTCGTGCTCGCCGGGATCCATGCCGCCGTCGGGCAGCAGCCACACGTCGAGCAGGCCCGAGGCTTCGAGCGCCGCCTCGACGCCCGCCTGGGTGACGGGGTCGACGCCGGACCGGAAGGCCAGCGCCCGCCACAGCGGCATGCCGGGCCGTCCCGACCGGGAGGCGGGGCGGGCGGGCGAGGGGGGCGGCTCCAGCGCGGTCAGCTCGGCCAGGCGTTCGCGTTCGCGGGCCGGCTCGGCGCGTTCGGCGTGCAGCCGGTCGCGCAGGCCGGTCAGGTGGTGCTCGCGGGCGGCCAGCCGGACCTCGGCCGCCGTACGGGCCGCGCCGACCAGCTCGTCGGCCTGCTCCGGCCGGTCGGCGAGGGCCGCCAGCTCCTCGGGGTCGAGCCGGAGCTGGACGCAGCCGCGGGCCCACTCCTCCAGGGCGGCGGCCAGGTCGCGGGCGCGCTCGTCGCGGGTGGCGCCGGCCAGGTCGTGGGCGGCGCTCGCCGCCGCCAGGTCGTCGCGGGCGCGGTCGCGGTCGTGCTCGGCGGTGGCGCGGCGGCCGATCGCCTCCTCGTGCTCGACGGCCGCCACGCTGACCTCGCGGATCTGGCCGGCGCGGCTGGTGACGGCGGCGCGCAGCAGCTCACGGGCGCGGCGTACGGCCTCCTCGCCGTCGTCGCCCCGCTCCCCCTCCGCCAGGACGCCGCCGCCCTCGGGCTCGGGGACCGGGCGCTCGCACTCCAGGTGGACCGCGAGCAGCCCGGCGCGTTCGGCGGCCCGGCGGGCCTCGGCGCGGGAGCGGTCGGCCAGGCCGGTGGCGGCGCGGGCGACGGCCGCCGCGCGCAGCGACAGCTCCTGCCTGCCCGACGCGGCGCGGGCCGCCGCCCCGGCCTGGTCGCGCAGCCGGGCCGCCGACTCGTGCGCCTCCTGCGCCTGCGTGCGCAGCCGGTGCAGGTCGCGCCCCGCCCGGTACGCCTCGCTCTCCTTGAGCCCGTCGATCTGCGCGGCCAGGGCCAGCTCCTGGGCCTCCTCCTCCGACAGCCGGACGGCGGCGGCGGCCAGCTCGTCGTCGGCCTGCCGCAGCGCCTCGCGTCCGGCCTTGGCCTCGGCGGCGAGGGCGTCGACGGCCTGCCCGGCGGACAGGGCCGCGGCGGCGGCCGCCCGCAGCACCTTCTGGGCGTAGCCGCGCTGGACGCCGGCGAGCCGGTCGGCCTCCTCCACGTCGCGGTCGAGCAGGCGCAGCTCCTCGCGCCGCCGGTCGAGCCGCTCGAACCCGTCGGCGATCTCGTGGAGCTCGCCCTCGCCGAGCGGCGGCAGGGCGCTGGACAGCAGGTCGGACAGCAGGCCGGGGTCGAGGCGTTCGGAGAGCTTGGGGGTGCGCAGCTGGCGCAGCGCGGTGAGCAGGCAGTCGTAGCGCTGCTCGTTGAGCCCGGCGTAGAGCGTGCGGCGCACGACGGCGCGGTAGACCTCGGCGGACTCGTGGACCGTTCCCGTCTCGCCCAGCTCGTCGATGAGCTGGGCCCTGGTCAGCGGCTGGCCGCCGTCGCCGGTGAGCCGGACGCCGCCGGGCAGGCCGACGCGGGAGCCGGTGGTGAAGTAGGCGGCGGTGACGTTCTTGGTGTGGGCGGTGGCCTGGAGGCGCGCGCCGCAGGTGAACCAGCGGCCGTCGGAGTGCTGGAACTCCAGCCACACGTAGCCGACGCGGGTGACGCCGTTCGCGCCGTCGCCCATGAGGTTCCAGTGCATGGTCCGCTCGGTGCCGCCGAACGTGGACAGCCTGCTGGGCTTGAGGCTGGCGTCCAGCACGTACGGCAGCAGCAGTTCGAGCACCTTGGACTTGCCGCTGCCGTTGGGCCCGCGCAGCAGCAGCCTGCCCCGGTGGAACTCGAACACCTCGTCGTAGTAGCGCCACACGTTGAGGATCCCGGCGCGTACGGGGATCCAGCGCCGTTCCGTGCCCGGGGCGGTGCGCGCGGGCGTGGGCTCGGTGAGGGTCATGCGTCCTCCGTGTCGGCCGGGCCGCGATCGACCCGGTAGCGGGCTCCGGCGGGCAGGGCGGCCACCCGGTCGCCGGTACGGCGGGCCAGCCCGAACAGCGCGAGAACCTCCAGCGCGTCGGCCGCCAGCCGGGCCGCGCCCCCCTCCGACCGGTACGCCTTGGCCCAGTGGGGGAAGCGCCGCAGCAGCTCGGCGGCCTCCTCGTCGAGCCGGGCGGCGGCCAGCGGCCCGGCGGTGACCAGCAGGTCGAGCAGGAGCAGGGCGGCGACCTTGGCGTGGCTGCCGTCGTCGGGGAACCGCGTGTCGGTGGCGGTGGCCTCGGTGTCGACCAGCAGGAAGCCCTCGGCGCGCTCCTCCAGCACGAACCCGGCCTCCTCGGCGGCCCTGCGGATCATCCGGCGGCCGGTGGGCGAGGCGGCGTAGGCGGCCTGGGCCGGGGTCAGCTCGTCGCGGTAGACGACGGGCTCGTCCAGCAGGCGGCGGACGAGGGAGTGGCGGACCCACAGGGCACGCTGGGTCTCCGTGGGCTCGTCACCGCCGTAACGGACCTCAAGGGTGAGAGCGGTCGTGTCCGCCCCGGGCAGGCGGGAGGGCGGGACGGGGGCGGCGAGGAGCCTGATCACGCGGGTGGTGTCCACGCGGTAGAGCACCTTGGCCTCCTCGTCGCCGAGGTAGGCGTCGGTCGCGCCGTCCGTGGGGGTGATCGCGCCGTGCTGTTCGAGCAGCTTGAGCGCGTCGACGAAGGCGGCCCGCTCGTCGGCGCCGACGGGGTCGAACGCCGGCACGCCCGCCTCGACCGCCGCCGCCCGCGCCACCCGCCTGGCCAGCATGCCGATCGTGGTGACCGGCGCGGCGAGCAGCTCGGCCGCGCACAGGCACAGCAGCGTGTAGCGGCGGCGGTCGAACGGCGCCCCGCCCGCGCGGCGTCGGCGGGCCGGACGGGTGGCCGCCGGCCGCGACCCGACCTTGACCAGGCGGGCGTAGCCCTCGCGGGGCTCGACGACCAGCCGCCAGCCGCAGAAGTAGTCGAACCACCGGGTCAGCGGCTCCCGCCGTTTCCTGATCACCGCGAAGGCGGCGGGCTCGTCGTCCGCCGACAGGAACGGGCGGGCGAGGAGGGTCCTGATCGCGCGGGCGATCTCCTCCTTCTCCGCCCTGACGAGCTGGTTGGCCAGGCGGCTCATGCCCCTTCCGCCCTCCCGTGGCCGGGTACGCCCGGGGAGCGCACGTCGAGCAGGTAGTCGGGGCCGCGGAACCAGCCCTCGGACGTGCGCAGCACCGCGACCGCGCCGTCGCCGGGGGCCCGCAGCACGACCTCGACCCGGCCGTCGGAGGTGACGGCCCGGCGCAGGCCGGTGGCGTCGGGGCGGGCGGCCAGGGCGCGGCCCAGCAGGTCGAGCAGCCTGCCCAGGGTGTCGTGGTCGAGCGCGCCGAGCTGGGACAGGCGTACCGAGCCGGTGGTGGCCAGCGCCTGCCAGGCCGCCTCCAGCCCGGCGTGCTCCTTCTCGGCGCGGGCGCGGCGCTCGGCGCGCAGGGCGGCCACGTCCCGGACCCGCCCGGTGCGGCCCATGCGCTCGGTCCTGCCCCGCGAGCGCAGCAGCGCCGAGACCGCCACCGGCCCGGCCTCCGCCCACGGTGTCCCGGCCGGGACGAGCTCGGCGTCGGCGTGCCCGAGATGGGCGTGCCGGGACGGGCCGAGGCCGAAGGCGGCGTCCCAGAGCCGGTGGGCGTCGTCCTCGCCCGGCGCGGTGGCGAACCAGCGGGCCAGCGCGCGGAAGTCGGCGGCGGCGCCGGAGGACGGGAGCCGGGCGGCGGTGACGCGGTCGAGCAGCCCGAGCAGGGTGGCGATGGCCTCACTGGCCACGTCGTGCAACCGCCGCAGCCGGGGCCCGACGCCACTCCCCGCGCCGCTCTCAGGGGTGCCCGGGGCGGTCGGGTCGAACCATTGGCGCAGGTCGGCCCAGGCGGCGGCGCGGGCGGCCAGCCAGGGGGTGGCCAGGTCGGCGCCGGGGACCCGGGGCAGGTCGGCGCCGGCCAGCGCGCGGGTGTGCAGGACGCCGACACCGCGCCCGGCCACGCCGCGCAGCGCCCGCGCCACGGTCTCGCCGCGCTGCTCCAGCCCGGTCACCAACTCCTGGAGGTAGGTGACCGTGGCCGCCTGGGCCTCGTGGAACGTGCCAAGGTCGGCGCCGTCGGCGCGCAGCAGCCCGCGCAGCTCGCCGTTGAGCCGAACGGTGTCCCGGCGCAGCCCGTCGAGGTGGCACTCCAGCTCCCGCAGGCAGGTGAAGATCCGCCGGTCCCGGCCGGGGTCAGGGTCGGCCAGCAGCGCCTCCAGCTCCTCCAGCCGGTCGGCGACGGCGTCGAGCACGGCGGTGTGGAAGGCTCCCGCCGAGGCCGGCGCCGACGACGCCTGCCGCAGCCCGGCGTGGGCGGCCTCGCCCTGGGCGGTCAGCGCGTACCGCAGGTTCCGGCGTTCGTACTCCTCGGCGGTCGCGAACGCGCCGGCGTGGTCGAAGACCACCTCGACCAGCCCCCAGCCGGCGAGCTGCCCGAGCGCGCCGGTGAGGTCGTGGTCGCCGACGGGGGCGTACCAGCCGCGGGCGCGCAGGCGGTCGCGGACCTCGTCGGCGGTCGGCGCGGGCTCCAGGTTCTCGGCCGCCGTGCCGAGGACGTCGAGGAGGGCCGTGTGCAGATCCGCCCGTTCCGTGGTGGCGAACCGGAACAACTCCGGCGGCACTCGTGGCAGCTCCGTCATCGCGCCGTTCTCCCCTCTCGCCACGGTTTCACCGGAGCCACCGTAGCTGGAGAGACGGGCCCCGCGAGGGCCTGTTTGCGAGCGGATGCCACGGGTATGGTCGCCGCGTTCGGCTGCCGGCGGCAGGCGGCGCGGTCCGCGCCCGGTACGGCGGCATTCGGGGGGAACGGGGGCCTGTGATGGCGGAGTTCGAGGCGACGCGCGGGATGCCGGCCGACAGCATGATCGTGTTCGGGGTGGCGTCCGACGTCGAGCTGATGGACCGGTGGCTGCCGCGGGGGCTGTGGGTCAACGACAGCGGGGCCGGCACCGTCGAGGCGGGCGGCGACCTGGTCCCCGGCAGCGGGCGGCACGAAGGGCTGTTCCGCGCCCAGGAGGACCAGCTCCGGGTGGAGTGGGGCGGCCGTGACCACCCCGACTACGCGGGCTGGCTGCAGGTGAGCGATTCGGCGGCCGGCACGAGCGAGGTGACCGTCCACCTGTCGCTGCTCGACGAGCCCGGCACGAGCGCCAGGTCCGACGAGGTGCGCGAGCTGCTCGGCCGCTCGCTCGACCGGCTGGCCGACGAGGTGACCCGCCGCGTCTCCGAGGGCGGCTGAACGGCGGGCTCCTCCAAGGACGGGGGCGGGCCCGCCCTCCGGCGTCAGGCGTCCTGGCGGTCCGGGTTCTCCAGCCGGAAGAAGTTGCTCTGCCGGCCGTCCTTCTTGTGCTCCTGGTAGATGAAGTTCAGCTTCCGCTGGTCGAAGGTCTCCAGCCACTCCTCCCAGGTGATCTCCGCCAGGTCGCCCCCGCCGTAGCCGGGGAAGTCGAAGCGCAGCACGCCCGCCCTCCCCTGGTGCTCGGTGCCGGGCACGGTCGCGGGCCTGGCGCCGCGCTCGTGCGCCCATTCGCGGATCACGTCGTGGTCGGTGGTGACGAGGCTGCGGCCGGGCCGCTCTTCGTGCTCGTCGGTCGAGGTGACGTGCTGCTCGTACGTGTGCTCGCCCTCGACGGGACGGTTCTGCTGCGACATGGCGGCCTGTTCCCCCTGGTAGTCGTGCGGATGACCTGCTCGATACCCAGCCTGGCGCGCTTCTTGCAGATGATCTGTTCCACCCTGCTTAAAGGGGCTCGCAAGGTATTCCCGTCAATTTTTGATTATGCGACGTTTAATCACGATTCTCTCGCCCGTCCTCGCCGGTCTGATCGCCGCCGCCGGCCTGGCGGGCACCGCGGACGCGGCCACGCCCGGCGGGGTCAACGCCTACTACGGTCAGCGCCTGGCCTGGTCGGGGTGCGGCAGCGGGTTCCAGTGCGCGAAGCTGGCGGTCCCGCTGGACTACGCCAGGCCCGGCGGCAGGCGGATCAGCATCGCCATGGTCCGGCTGCCGGCGACCGGCCGGAAGATCGGCTCGATCGTGCTGAACTTCGGCGGGCCGGGCGGCGCCGGAACGACCATCTTGAAGTCCGACAAGACCGTCATGTCGGCCGCCGTCCGGCAGCACTTCGACGTGGTGAGCTTCGACCCGCGCGGCGTGGGCGCCTCGGCCCCCGTGCGCTGCCTGTCCCCCCTCGGCCTGGATGCCTACTTCGCCGCCGACCCCACCCCCGACAACGCGGCCGAGGTCAAGCGGGCCAAGGCGTGGGCGAAGATCTTCGCCCAGGGTTGCGCGGCCAACTCGGGCAAGCAGCTCCTGGCGCACGTCGGCACCGGCGAGGTCGCCCGCGACCTGGACGTGATGCGGGCCGCCCTGGGCGAGGCCCGGCTGACCTACTTCGGCTTCTCCTACGGCACCTACCTGGGCGCCCGCTACGCCGACCTGTTCCCCACCCGGATCCGCGCCATGGTGCTCGACGGCGCCGAGGACCCCGGCCAGACGCTCGCCGAGTTCGGCGCGGCGCAGGAGCGCGGGTTCCAGGTGGCGCGCGAGTCGTTCCTGCGCGACTGCTTCAGGGCCGCGGACTGCCCGTTCCCCCGGCACACCGTCGCCGCCGCGACCAGGCGGCTGGAGGCGCTCTACAAGCGGGCCGACCGCGCGCCGCTGCGCAACGACGGCGACAGCAGGCAGGTCAACGAGGCCATCCTGCGCGCCGGCGTCACCCAGGCCATGTACGCCAAGGACAGCTGGCCCTACCTGCGCCAGGCGCTCACCCTCGCCTTCAAGGGCGACGGCACGGCCATGCTCGCCCTGGCCGACGTCAACCACGGACGCCGTCCCGACGGGAGCTACGACAACAGCACCGAGGCGCTGGCGGCCGTCAACTGCCTGGACCATCCCGAGCAGCGCTGCGCGTACTGGCCGGTCAAGGGCAGGCGGTTCACCAGGAAGGTGCGCGCCCACGGGTCGCCGCCGATCGTGGTGGTGGGCACGACGCGTGACCCGGCGACGCCGTACGAGCTGGCCAGGCGGCTGGCCGGGCAGCTGGAGCACGGCGTGCTGCTGACCCACGACGGCGACGGGCACACGGCGTACAAGGGCAGCTCATCCTGCCTGGACCGGCAGATCGACCGGTACGTGATCACCGCCCGCGCGCCGCGCCCCGGCGCCTGCGCGAAGGTCTGAGTCCTCCACCCGCTCATGGGCGGGTGTGGGACTGGTGACGTTCGGGTCAACCCTGGCCGCGCCTGCGCGGCCGGGCACGGCCGAGCGGGAGAGATTGGGCGGACGTAGCCGGAAATTCCCGCCCGAGGAGCCCATGGAGTCGCTGCTGATCCTGCACGCGCTCGCGGCGGTCTGCGCTCCCTGGCTGGCCCGGCGCATGGGACGGGCCTCCCTCCTGCTGCTGGCCGTGGCGCCCGGCGCCGGTTTCGCGTACACGGTGTGGCTGGGCGTGCGGGGGCTGCCGGCGCGGGAGGACACCTCCTGGGCGCCCGCGCTCGGGCTGGAGCTGTCCTTCCGGGCCGACACGCTGACCGTGCTGATGATGGCGCTGGTCACCGGCGTGGGCGTGCTGGTCCTGGTCTACAGCTCGCGCTACTTCCCGGCGGACGAGGAGGGGCTGGGCCGCTACGGCGGCGCGATGACCGCCTTCGCCGGGTCGATGCTGGGGCTCGTCACAGCCGACAACCTGCTCCTGCTGTACGTGTTCTGGGAGCTGACCACCGTCTTCTCCTACCTGCTGATCGGCTACCACCCGGAGAGCCGGGCCGCCCGCCGGGCCGCGATGAAGGCCCTGACGGTGACCACGCTGGGCGGGCTGGCGATGCTGGCCGGGTTCGTGGTGATCGGGCAGGCGGCGGGCACGTACGAGCTGTCGGGGGTCGTCGCCCGGCCGCCGCAGGCCGGCCCGCTGGCCGCCGGGCTGGTGCTGGTCCTGACCGGGGCGCTGGCGAAGTCGGCGATCTTCCCGTTCAGCACGTGGCTGCCGGCCGCGATGGCCGCGCCGACGCCGGTTTCGGCGTACCTGCACGCGGCGGCCATGGTCAAGGCAGGGGTGTACCTGGTGGCCAGGCTCGGGCCGGCGTTCGGGGACGTGCCGCTGTGGCGGGCCATCGCGGTGCCGCTCGGGGTGCTGACCATGCTGCTGGGCGGCTGGCGGGCGCTGCGCGAGACGGACCTGAAGCGGCTGCTGGCCTTCGGCACGGTCAGCCAGCTCGGCTTCCTGATGACGCTGTTCGGCTCGGGCACCCAGGGCGCGGCGCTGGCCGGGGTGGGCATGCTGGCGGCGCACGCGCTGTTCAAGGCCGCGCTGTTCCTCGTCGTGGGCGTCGTGGACCATTCGACCGGCACCCGCGAGCTGCGCGAGCTGAGCGGGGTCGGCCGGTCGATGCCGTGGGTGTGCGCGGTCGCGGTGCTGGCGGGGGCGTCGATGGCGGGGCTGCCGCCGTTGGCGGGGTTCGCCGGCAAGGAGGCGGCGCTGGAGGCGCTGCTGGACCGGCCGCTCGTGCTGGCGGGGGTGGTGGCGGGGTCGGCGCTGACGGCGGCGTACACGCTGCGGTTCCTGTGGGGGGCCTTCGCCGCCAAGCCGGGCGTGCCGGCCACGCCGGTGCACCGGACGGCGGCGGCCATGTTCGGGCCCGCCGCGCTGCTGTCGGCGCTCGGCCTCGCGCTGGCGCCCTTCGCCCCCTGGTACGGCGGCGCGGTGTCGGGCTACACCGGCACCTTCCGCGACCCCGGCCACGCCGCGCACCTGGCGATGTGGGCCGGGTTCTCCCCCGCGCTGCTGCTGTCGGCCGTGGCTCTGGCGGCCGGCGTGCTGCTGTTCCTGGCCAGGGAGCCGGTGGCCAGGGCGGGCGCGGCGCTGCACGTGCTGGACTCGACGCAGATCTACTGGGCCGTCGTGCGGCGGCTGGACCGCTTCGCCATCCAGGCGACCGGTTTCGTCCAGCGGGGCTCGCTGCCCGACTACCTGGTGCTCACGCTGGTCGCCACGGTCGGCGTCGGGCTGTTCGCCGTCACGTACGGCGGCATGCCGCACCTGACCGTGCCCGTCGTCGCCTGGGAACGCGTGGAGCAGCCGGTGCTCGCGGTGCTGATCACCGCGGCGGCGGCGCTGGCGCTGTTCGCCCGCGCCTACATCCTGCTGGCCGCGGTCGTCGGCGTCATCGGGTACGGCACCGCGCTGCTGTTCCTCGCGCACGGCTCGCCCGACCTGGCGCTGACCCAGTTCCTCGCCGAGACGCTGGTCCTGGTGGTGTTCGCGCTGGTGCTGCGGCGGCTGCCGGTCAGGCCGGTCAGGGCCCGGCTGCCGCGCCTGTTCCGGTTCGGGCTCGGGCTGGCCGTCGGGGTGGTGGTCACGGGGGCGGGCCTGCTGGCCACCAGCGCGCGCGGCACCTGGGCCGTCGGGTCGCTGATGCCCGCCGCGGCGCGCGAGGCCGGGGCGCGCAACATCGTCAGCGCGATCATCCTCGACATCCGGGCCTGGGACACGCTGGGCGAGAGCACGGTGCTGGTCGTGCTGACGCTGGGCGTGACGAGCCTGGTGTTCCTGCGGCGCAGGACGTACGAGATCGAGCGGGACGACCGCGGCCGGGTGCCCGCCGAGCGCACCCGCTGGCTGTCCTCGACGCTGCCGCGCGGGCAGCGGGCCGTCGCCTTCGAGGTGGTGGCCCGGCTGACCTTCCACACGGTGCTGGTGCTCTCGGTGTTCCTGCTGTTCGTCGGGCACAGCGGGGTCGGCGGCGGGTTCGCCGGCGGCATCGTGGCCGGGCTGGCGATCACCGTGCGCTACCTGGCGGGCGGCCGGTACGAGCTGGCCGCGGCGCTCCCGGTGCACGCGGGCGTGCTGATGGGCGTCGGGCTGACCATGTCGACCGGCACGGCGCTGGCCGGGCTGCTGTTCGGACGGGCCGCGCTGGACATGCTGGCGACCGATGTGCACCTGCCGCTGGTCGGCACCCTGCACGTGTCCACGGGCCTGGTTTTCGACCTCGGCGTGTACGTCTCGGTCACCGGCATGGTCCAGGACGTGCTGCGCGGTCTCGGCGCCGAGCTGGACCGGCAGATCGAGGCGGAGGAGAGCTCGTGACGATCTCCCTGGCGCCGCTGCTGTGCTGCTGCGTGATGATCACGACGGGCGTGACGCTGCTGCTCGAACGGAGCCTGGTGCGGGTGCTGGCCGGGGTCGTCGTGCTGGGCAACGGCGTGAACCTGCTGATCATCACCGCGGGCGGCAACGCGGGCGGGCCACCCATCCTCGGCAGCACGCCGGTGCGGGCCATGGCCGACCCGCTGCCGCAGGCGATGGTGCTCACCGCCATCGTGATCACCCTGGGCGTGACGGCGTTCGTGCTGGCCATGGTGCACCGGTCGTGGCAGCTCACCGGCAGCGACGAGGTCCAGGACGACACCGAGGACCGGCGCGTGCGGCTGCGGGCCAGGCGCGGCGAGCTGAGCCACGCCCTGCGCACCCGCCAGGACGACTACCGGCGGCTGGTCGTGGAGCAGCGGGCCGAGCTGGCCCGGCTGGAGGCCGAGCAGGCCGAGCGGGAGCGGCTCCAGGAGGCCGACCTGGAGCGGCGGATCGCCCGGGTGCACACCGAGCTGGAGGAGTGGATGCGCACCCGGATGGCCGAAGGGCTGTCGGAGGAGGAGCTGCAGCGTGGCTTCGAGGAGGCCGGGCTGCGCGAGGAGGCCTCGGCCGGGGACAACGCCGAGCGCATCGAGGAGCTGCGGCGCCAGCACACCCGGCGGCGGGCCGAGCAGGCGGCCGGCGAGAAGGAGCTGCGGCAGCGCATCAGGGCCAGGCAGCGCGACGCCCGCAGGCAGATGCGCTCGGCGATGCGCGCGGAGCGGGCCCGCCAGGCGCTCGCGAACGACCCCGAACTGGAGGGCGACGACTAGTGACGGGCAGGGGCGGAGCCCATGGGTGACCTGGTCGAGCTGCGCGGGCTGGTGTGCGTGCCGGTGCTGCTGCCGCTGCTGGCCGCCGGGATCAAGCTGGCGATCGGCGGGCGGCTGCGGCACCTGCAGTCCGCCATCAGCGTGACCACGCTGGGGATCTCGCTGGCGGTGTCGGTGCTGCTGCTGGCGCACGCCGACGCGCACGGCCCGCTGGTGACCCAGCTCGGCGGCTGGCCCTCGCCGGTCGGGATCTGCCTGGTGGCCGACCGGCTCTCGACGCTGGTGCTGGTGGTGTCGTCGGCGGTGACGTTGTGCGTGATGGTGTACTCGATCGCCAACGCCTACGACGAGGCGGAGCACGACGCGCCGATGGCGATCTTCCATCCGGCGTTCCTGGTGATGGTGGCGGGCGTCGCGGACGCGTTCCTGGCCGGTGACCTGTTCAACCTGTTCGTGGCGTTCGAGATGCTGCTGAGCGGCTCGTACGTGCTGCTGACCTTCGGCGGGACCGAGTCCAGGATGCGGGCGGGGGCCACGTACACGCTGATGGCGCTGGCGTCGTCGATGTTGTTCCTCATCGCGCTGGCGGTGGCCTACGGCGCGACGGGCACGCTGTCGCTGGCGCAGCTCGCCGAGCGCTTCGGCACGCTGCCCCCGCAGGTCAAGCTGCTGGTCGAGCTGACGCTGCTGCTGGCGTTCGCGATCAAGGCGGCGATCTTCCCGGTGTCGGCGTGGCTGCCGGACTCCTACCCGACCGCGCCCGCGCCGGCCACGGCCGTGTTCGCCGGGCTGCTCACGAAGGTCGGCGTGTACTCGATCATCCGGCTGGAGGCGCTGCTGTTCCCCGGCGGGCCGGTCTCCACGCTGCTGATGTGCGTGGCGCTGGCCACGATGCTGGCCGGGGTGCTGGGCGCGGTGGCGCAGACCGACATCAAACGCATGTTGTCCTTCACGCTGGTCAGCCACATCGGCTACATGGTGTTCGGGGTGGCGCTGTCGACGGTGGCGGGCCTGGCGGGCGCGGTGTTCTACATCGTCCACCACATCACCGTGCAGACGAGCCTGTTCCTGGTGACGGGGCTGATCGAGCGGCGCACCGGCACCACGTCGGTCAACCGGCTCGGCGGGCTGATGAGGACCGCGCCGCTGCTGGGGGTGCTGTTCTTCGTGCCCGCGATGAACCTGTCGGGCATCCCGCCCATGTCGGGGTTCCTGGGCAAGCTGCTGCTGGTGCAGGCGGGCCTGGCCAAGGGCGGGCCGGCGGCGGTCGTCCTGGTGGCGGGCGGCCTGGTCACGAGCCTGCTGACGCTGTACGCGATCGCCAAGACGTGGGGCAAGGCGTTCTGGCGGGCGCCGCGCGAGGAGCGGGCCGGCCAGGTGATGGAGAGCGAGGAGGCGACGGGTGAGGAGCCGGTGGTGACGACGACCGCGCTGCCGCCCGTGCTGCTGGGCGCGACGGCGGCGCTGGTGGCGTTCGGGCTGTCGTTCACGGTGCTGGCCGGGCCGCTGGCGGCGCTGACGCAGCGGGTGGCCGCGGAGCTGAGCGAGCGGCAGACGTACATCGCCGCGGTGCTGGGGACGCCGCGGTGAGCGCGAACCCGCTCGCGCCGCGGCTGTTCGGCCGCCGGGTGCCGCTGCCGCTGGTGGCGTGGCTGACGCTGGTGTGGGTGACGTTGTGGGGCGAGGTGTCGGCCGGCAACGTGCTGGGCGGGCTGGCGACCGCGCTGGTGGTGGCCTGGCTGCTGCCGCTGCCCGTCCTGGACCCGGGGATCAGGGTGCGGCCGCTGCCGCTGGTGCGGTTCCTGCTGTGGTTCGGGTGGGACCTGGTGCTCTCGACCGCGCGGGTGGTGCTGTGGGTGGTGCGTCCGGG
This sequence comes from Nonomuraea sp. NPDC049607, assembly GCF_040675375.1. Lineage (NCBI taxonomy): Bacteria > Bacillati > Actinomycetota > Actinomycetes > Streptosporangiales > Streptosporangiaceae > Nonomuraea > Nonomuraea sp. NPDC049607. The sequence continues at coordinate 19,156 of NZ_JBFAOV010000049.1, read as the reverse complement.
CGAGCCGCCCACGCGGCTGGTCCTGGTGCCGCTGCGCACGTCGTCGGAGTCGATGACCGTGATGATCATGGTGGCGCTGTCCACGGTGCCGGGGAGCCTGGTGGTGGAGGCGTACATGGACAGGAGAGAGCTGATGCTGCACGTGCTCGGGCTGGCCGGCGAGGGCGTCCCGGACGCGGTCCGCAGGGACGTGGCCGGGCTGGAGTCGCGCATCGTGGCCGCGTTCGGGACCCGCGCCGACCGGGAGGAGCTGCTGTGACGGCGGTGTACCTGGTGACGATGGCGCTGCTGGCCTGCGGGGCGGCGGCCGCGTTGTGGCGGGTGGGACGCGGGCCCTCGATGCTGGACCGCGCGGTCGCCCTGGACGTGCTGACGTCCTTGTCGATGTGCGCGGTGGGCCTGTTCGCGGTGGTCAGGGACGACTACTCGGACCTGCCGGTGTTGCAGGTGCTGTCGTTGCTGGGGTTCGTGGGGTCGGTGTCGCTGGCCCGGTTCTTCCCGGGGCGGTCGCGGTGAGCGGGATGGACGTCGCGGCGGCGGCCTGCCTGGTGCTCGGGGCCGGGCTGGCGCTGTCGGCGGGCGCCGGGCTGGTGCGCTTCCGCACGACGCTCGACCGCATGCACGCCGGGACCAAGCCGCAGGTGCTCAGCGTGCTGCTGGTGCTGGTCGCGATGTGGCTGCACCGGCCCACCTGGTGGAACGCCGGGCCGCTGCTGATCGTGGGGGCCTCGCAGGTGATCACCGTGTCGGTGGCGGCGTACATGGTGGCGCGGGCGGCCTATTCGCGTCAGTCGTCGCGGGACGAGACCGAGATGCCGCCCTCGGAGGAGGACTGATCGTTCCTGCGGTCGAGGGCGGGCTGGCCGAACCAGGTCCAGGCGGCCAGCCCGGCCAGGATGCCGGCGGTGATCCAGGCCAGGGTGGAGTGGAACAGGTAGTCGATCACCAGCATGGTGGCCGTGGTCATCGACACGACCAGGGCGAGCGCGCCTAACAGGCCGTAGGTGTTGGACCGGCGTACCAGGGTCTCCTTGTGGCCCTGCCGGAACAGCACGCGGTGCTGGGCGGTCGGCGCGATGTAGCAGATCGACGCGATCGCGGCGCTGACCAGCGCGGCGAAGTAGAGCCAGCGGTCGGTCTGGTCGAGCTTGACGAAGCCGGGCGAGAAGGGCACGGTCAGCAGGAACGCGAACAGCACCTGCACGCCGGTCACCGCGACGCGGGCGCCCTGCAGCAGCTCGACGAAGTTGCGGTCGGCGCGCTCCTCGTGCGACTCGTTCTTCACTCGGCCTCCTCGTTGGATGTTCTCCTCTTCCTTGGCGGAGGCCGGTCGAAACCTGCTTCGCGAGGGTCAGGCCAGGATTTTGGCGGGCGTGATGGGCAGGTCGCGCACCCGCCTGCCGGTGGCGTGGTGAACGGCGTTGCCGATCGCGGCGGCGGTGCCCACGATGCCGATCTCGCCGATGCCCTTGGAGCCCATCGGGTTGAGCAGGCCGTCCTGCTCGTCGATCCAGACCGCCTCGATCTCCGGCACGTCGGCGCAGGCCGGCACGTGGTACTGGGCCAGGTCGCGGTGCAGGAAGCCGCCGAACTCGTCGTCGGTCAGCGTCTCCTCCAGCAGGGCCATCCCCATGCCCATGGTCATGCCGCCGACGAACTGCGACCTGGCCAGCTTGGCGTCCAGGATGCGTCCGGCGGCGAACACGCCGAGCAGCCGCGAGAGGCGGATCTCGCCGGTCACGGAGCTGACCCTGACCTCGGCGAACTGGGCGCCGAAGGCGTGCCGGGCCAGCTCCTCGTCGGCCTTGACCTCCTTGGCGGTGTCGGCGGTCCCCTCGCCGCCGTCGGCCCGCAGCGCCTCGCAGGCCCGGACGACGGCCGACCCCCACGACGCCGTGCCCATCGACCCGCCCGCGACGGGGGCCTGGGGCAGGTCGCTGTCGCCGAGCTCGACGTGCACCCGGTCAGGGGCGACGCCGAGGCAGTCGGCGGCGATCCTGGTGAGCACGGTCCTGGCGCCGGTGCCGATGTCGGCGGCGGCCACGCGGATGACGAAGTCGCCGTCGCGCACGGTCGCGGTGGCCCGCGACGGCCCGCGTCTGGCCGGGTAGGTGGAGGCGGCCACGCCGGTGCCGACCAGCCACTCCCCCTCGCGCCTGACGCCGGGCGCCGGGTCGCGGCGGTCCCAGCCGAAACGGCGGGCGCCCTCGCGCAGGCAGGTCACCAGGCTGCGGGAGCTGAACGGCAGCCCGCTCTCCGGCTCGGTCGTGGGCTCGTTGACGATCCGCAGCTCGACGGGGTCGATCCCGGCCGCCTCGGCCAGCTCGTCCATCGCCGACTCCAGGGCGTACATGCCGGGGCACTCGCCGGGGGCGCGCATCCAGGACGGGGTGGCCACGTCGAGGCGGACGACCCGGTGGGCGGTGCGCAGCGCGGGCGTGGCGTACATGACGCGGGCGGGGGCGGCGGCCTGCTCGGCAAACTCCACGAGCCTGCTGGTCTGCACGTACGCCGTGTGCTCGACCGCGGTGAGCCGGCCGTCGGCGTCCGCGCCGAGCCGCAGCCGCTGGACGGTGGGCGTGCGGTAGCCGGTGAGGTCGAACATCTGCTGCCGGGTGAAGGCGACCTTGACCGGGCGGCCGGCGGCCCTGGCGGCCAGGGCGGCGAGCACGGCGTTCGGCCTGGTGGTGCCCTTGGAGCCGAAGCCGCCGCCGACGTGCCTGGACACCACCCGCACCCGCTCGGCGGGCAGGCCGAAGGTGGCGGCGATGGTGTCCCGGTCGCCGCTGGTGCCCTGGGTGGCGTCGTAGACCAGGAGCCGGCCGTCCTCGGCCCACAGGGCCACCGCGGCGTGCGGCTCCATCGGGTTGTTGTGCAGGGGCGGCGTCGTGTACGTCACGTCGACGGTCGCCGCGGCGGCGGCCAGCCCGGCGTCCACGTCGCCCTTCTCGGTGTCCGGTGCGAGGTTCGGGTTGACGACGTCCGGCCGGTACAGGTCCGGATGGTCGGCGCGCAGCCGTACGTCGTGGGCCTGCGGCTCGTAGGTCACGCGTACGGCGTCGGCGGCGGCGCGGGCCTCGTCGTAGGTGCCGGCGACGACGGCGGCCACGAGCTGGCCCCGGTAGACGACGTCCCGGCCGCGGAACAGCGCCAGCTCGGGGTCGGCGTCCCCGGACAGGCCGGGCGGGTCCTCGACGGACAGCACGGTGAGCACGCCCGGCATGGCCAGCGCCGCGTCCGCGTCCACCCGCGCCACCCGGCCCCTGGCGATCGTGGCCTGCACCGGGTAGCAGTGGGCGACCCCCTCGACCGGGTACTCGGCGGCGTACGTGGCCAGCCCCGTGACCTTGACGCGCCCCTCGATGCGGTTCACGGCGTCAGCTCCTCCAGCGTGCGGACGATCAGGTTGCGCGCCAGCGGCAGCTTGAACGCGTTGCGCGGCAGCGGGCGGGCCTGGTCGAGCTCGGCCTCGGCGGCCCGCAGGTACGCCTCGCCGGTGGCCGGGCCGCCGATGATCGCCCGTTCGGCGCGTTCGGCCCGCCAGGGCGCGTGGGCCACGCCGCCGAGCGCGATGCGGCACTCGGTCACCACGCCGTCCCAGCGCACGTCGAGCACGGCGGCGATGGACACCAGCGCGAACGCGAACGAGGCCCGCTCGCGGACCTTGCGGTAGAGGGAGGCGCCCGGGGGCGGCGCGGGCAGCTCGACGGCGGTGATCAGCATGCCGGGGTCGAGCACGGTGTCGCGCTCGGGCGCGTCGCCGGGCAGGCGGTGCAGGCCGGGCATGGGGATGATCCGGTCGCCCGCCGGGCCGGTAACGTGCACCTCGGCGTCGAGCGCGGCCAGCGCCACGGCCATGTCGGAGGGGTGGGTGGCCACGCAGGCGTCGGAGGCGCCGAGGACGGCCAGGTTGGCGTGGTCGCCCTCGATCGCGGGGCAGCCGGTGCCGGGCTCACGCTTGTTGCACGGCCTGGTCACGTCCTGGAAGTAGGGGCAGCGGGTGCGTTGCAGCAGGTTGCCGGCCACCGTGGCCATGTTCCTGACCTGGCCGGAGGCGCCGGTCAGCACGGCCCGGGAGAGCATCGGGTAACGGCTGCGGACGAGCGGGTCGGCCGCCAGGTCGCTGTTGCGCACGGCCGCGCCGATCCGCAGCCGGTCGCGTACGGGCTCGATGGCGTCCAGCGGCAGGCGGCTGACGTCCACGAGGTGGTCGGGCGCGGCCACGCCCAGGCGCATGAGGTCGACCAGGTTGGTGCCGCCGCCCAGGTACATCGTGCCGGGGCCGTACCTGCTGACCGCGTCCGACGGGCTCTGGGCGCGGGCGTAGTCGAACGGCTTCACGGGGCCACCTCGCCGATCGCGGCCACGATGCCGGGGTAGGCGCCGCACCTGCACAGGTTTCCGCTCATGCGTTCCCTGATCTCCTCGGGTGTCAGGCCGGGATCGAGGAGCAGGTCGGCGGTGACGGCGCTCGGCCCCGGCTCGCCCAGCATGCCGACCGCCGAGCAGAGCTGGCCCGGCGTGCAGTAGCCGCACTGGAAGGCGTCGTGCTCGATGAACGCGGCCTGCAGCGGGTGCAGCTCCTCGCCCGAGGCCAGCCCCTCGACGGTGGTGATCTCGCAGCCGTCCACCGCCACGGCCAGCGCCAGGCAGGAGTTGGCCCGGCGTCCGTCGATGAGCACCGTGCACGCGCCGCACTGGCCGTGGTCGCAGCCCTTCTTGGAGCCGGTCAGGCCGAGCCGCTCGCGCAGCAGGTCGAGCAGGGAGATCCTGGGATCGACGGCCACGGTGTGCGGCACGCCGTTGACCTGCACGTCTACCTGCACGCCTACCTGCTCGGTGATGTCCATAGGCGCTCGCCTACCCGGCCGCCGCCCCGGACAATCACGGGCTCGGACATGTGGCGGTAAAGGTGACGGTGTCCAGGTGTCGGCCCCCCGGCGGCGGGTAGCCGGGAGGAGGAGTCGGGCCGCGGAGGGGTGCATGGGGCGAGCGTTCGACGAGTTCGACGAGCAGGTGGCGGAGTCCGAGGCGGTGCTCACCGTCAACGCGGGGTCGTCGAGCCTGCGTCTCGACCTCGTGCAGGGCGGTTGCGTGCTGGACAGCGCGCACGCCGAGCGGGCCGCCGACCCGGGCTCGGCGCGCGAGGAGCTGGCGGCCTTCCTCGGCGGCCACTTCGACCGCGACATCCGGGCGGTGGCGCACCGGCTGGTGCACGGCGGCGACGTCGTACGCGCGCCCACCCTCGCCGACGACGAGACCGTGGAGGCGCTGCGGGGCGTCGTGAGCCTGGCGCCGCTGCACCTGCCGCCCGCGCTGGCGCTGCTGGAGGCGGCCCGCGAGCAGCTTCCCGCCGTGCCGCACGTGCTCTGCCCCGACACCGCCTTCCACGCCGGCCTGCCCGACGCCGCCGCGGTCTACGCCCTGCCGCGCGAGTGGCGCGACCGGTACGGCCTGCGCCGCTACGGCTTCCACGGCCTGTCCTACGCCTGGACCGCCGACCGGGTGGCCGAGCTGCTCGGCCGGCCGCTCGCCGAGCTGGAGCTGGTGCTGGCCCACCTGGGCGGCGGCTCGTCGGTGTGCGCGGTGTCGGGCGGGCGCAGCCTGGACACCTCGATGGGGTTCACCCCGCTGGACGGCGTCCCCATGAGCAAGCGCTCGGGCAGCGTCGATCCCGGGATGCTGATGTGGCTGCTGTCGCAGGGCCACCTGTCGGCCGACGAGCTGGGCGAGGGCCTACAACGCCGTTCCGGGCTGCTCGGGCTGTCCGGCGGCCGGTCGGGCGACACCCGCGAGCTGGTCGAGGCGGAACGCGCCGGCGACGCCGAGGCCGCCCTGGCCCTGGAGGTGTTCTGCCACCGCGTGAGCCGGGAGATCGCCGCCGCCGCCACGTCGCTGCCCAGGATCGACGCGCTGGTGTTCACCGGCGAGATCGGGTGGGACCAGCCCGAGGTGCGCGAGGCGGTCTGCCGCCGTCTCGGGCTGCTCGGCGTGCGGCCGCCCGAGCTCGGCAACCGGCACGACGACGGGCCGGTCAGCGGGCCGGACGCCGCCGTGCCCGTCCTGGTCGTCCAGGTGCGCGAGGAGCTGGAGCTCGCCCGCGAATGCCTGGGCGTCTTCCGGCCGGCAGAGGAGGACGGCTATGGATGACGTCACCCGCTCGGCGCTGCGGCTGTCGGGCGAACAGGACCTCGACCCGCTGCTGGACCGCGTCGGCGAGGCCGGTCTCGTGCTGATCGGCGAGGCCAGTCACGGCACGCACGACTTCTACACCTGGCGGGCCGCCCTCACCCGCCGCCTGATCGCCGAGAAGGGCTTCGGGTTCGTCGCCGTCGAGGGCGACTGGCCCGACTGCGAGCGCGTCGACCGCGCGGTCACCCGCGACGGCGAGGACCCCTTCGACGCCCTGTACGCCTACCGGCGCTGGCCCGCGTTCATGTGGGCCAACGAGGAGGTCGCCGAGTTCTGCCGCTGGCTGCGCCGCTGGAACTCGGCCCTGCCGCCGGCGGAGCGCGTCGGCTTCCACGGCCTCGACGTCTACAGCCTGTGGGAGTCCCTGCGCGCCGTGCGCCGCTACGCCGCCGACAACCTGCCCGACCAGCTGGACACGGTGATGGAGGCCCTGTACTGCTTCGAGTCCTACGGCCACGACCCTCAGCGGTACGGCCTGGAGACCCGCCTGGTCCCCGACTCCTGCGAGAACGAGGTCGTGCAGCTGCTCAGGGCGCTCGTGGCGGCCGCGCCCGCCGACGACGACGGCTTCGCGGCCCGGCAGAACGCCGAGGTCGTCGCCGGGGCGGAGAGCTACTACCGCGCCATGGTCGGCGGCGGCCCCGACTCGTGGAACATCAGGGACGTGCACATGGCCGACACCCTGGACCGGCTGACCGCCTTCCACGAGGCCAAGGGCGTGGTGTGGGCGCACAACACGCACGTCGGCGACGCCCGCGCCACCGACATGGCCGCCGCGGGCATGACCAACCTCGGGCAGCTGGCCCGCGAGCGGCACGGCGAGGACGTCGTCCTGGTCGGCTTCGGCGGCTACCGGGGGACGGTCGTGGCCGGGGCGGGCTGGGGCACGCGGGCGCACGTCATGCCCGTCCCGCCGGCCAGGCCCGGATCGCTGGAGGCGCTGCTGCACGACGCGCTCGGAGGCGAGCGCGCCCTGTTCGTGACGCCTCCTCGGCCCCGTCCGCACTGGTTCGACCAGCCGCTGGACCACCGGGCGATCGGCGTGGTCTACCGGCCCGAGCGCGAGAAGTGGGGCAACTACGTGCCCACCGCGCTCGGCGACCGCTACGACGCCTTCATCTATCTGGACGTCACCGAGGCCCTGCACCCGCTGCACGCCGAGCCCTGGGACGACGTCGAGCCGGAGACCTATCCCAGCGCCATGTGACGGACTGTCGGTGGCAGGTGGTTTGATCGCTGCTGTGGAGGCCTCGGTCGAGCAGCTCGTCTACGTCAGGGACGACGAATACACCGTCGCGCGCATGAGCGCCGAGGGCGTGCCCGACTTCGTGGCCACGGGCCGGGCGCTGGCGGGCGCGCAGCCGGGCGAGACACTCCGGCTCACCGGCGACTGGAGCCACCACGCGCGCCACGGCAGGCGCTTCGCGGTGGCCTCCTGCGAGCGGGTGGTGCCGGCGACGGTCCGGGCGATCCGCGTCTACCTGGGGTCGGGGCTGATCCGGGGCATCGGGCCGCGGCTGGCGTACGCGATCGTCGAACACTTCGGCGAGGAGACCCTCAAGGTCATCGACGCCGAGCCGGGGCGGCTGACCGAGGTCGTCAACATCGGGCCGCTGCGGCAGGCGCAGATCGTCCAGGCGTGGCAGGAGCAGAAGGCCGTCGCCGCGCTGATGGTGACGTTGCAGGGGCTGGGCGTCAGCCCGCTGCTCGCGGCCAAGATCCACCAGGTGTTCGGCGGCGAGGCCGAGGAGGTCCTGGCCACCGATCCCTACCGGCTGATCGGCCGGGTCAGGGGCATCGCCTTCCGCGTCGCCGACCGCATCGCGCTCCAGCGGGGGGTGCCCGAGCGCAGCCCCCAGCGGATCAAGGCGGCGCTGCTCGACCGGCTGGAGTCGGCGGCCGTCCGCGACGGCCACTGCTTCGTGCCGGTGCCCCATCTGGTGGCGCGGGCGGCCGAGCTGATCGAGCTCGATCCCGAGGCGGTAGGGCCGATGGTCGACGCCCTGGTGGCCGAGCGGCGGGTGGTGGTCGAGGCCGACGAGGAGCAGCCGGGGCGGGCGGTGGCCTACGCCAAACACGTCCACGCCCGCGAGCGGCAGCTCACCGAGCAGCTCACCAGGCTCATGCGGGCCCCCTCCACGCTGCCGCTGCGCCCCTTCCGCGAGGACGAGAGCCTCCACGACGACCAGCGCGCGGCCGTCAACATGGCGCTGACCTGCACGGTCTCGATCATCACCGGCGGGCCCGGCTGCGGCAAGAGCCACACGGTCAGGGCCGTGGCCGCCACGGTCAGGGCCTCGGGCGGCACGGTCACGCTCACGGCCCCCACCGGCAAGGCGGCCAAACGCCTGTCGGAGCTGACCGGCCTGCCCGCGATGACCATCCACCGCATGCTGGCCCACCAGCCCGACCCCGATCCCTCGACGCTGTTCGAGGAGGCGCCCGCGCAGGCCGACCTGATCGTGGTCGACGAGGCGTCGATGCTCGACCTCCACCTGGCCACGCGGCTCACGGCGGCCGTCCCGCCGGGCAGCCATCTGCTGCTCATCGGCGACAGCGACCAGCTGCCCAGCATCGGCGCCGGCGACGTGCTGGCCGACCTGCTGCGCGTGGAGGCCATCCCCCGCGTGCGGCTCACCCACGTCTTCCGCCAGGCGGGCGGCAGCGGCATCGTCGAGGCCGCCCACCTGATCCGGGCCGGCCGGATGCCGGCGACGCCGGGGCGCGGCGGGTTCTGGTTCGAGGAGCTCGACGATCCGGCGCGGGTCGCCGAGCGGGTGGCCCATCTGGCCATGGAGGCGATCCCCCGCAAGCAGGGCGTCTCGCCCGACCAGGTGCAGGTGCTGTGCCCGATGCGCAAGGGCGAGACGGGCGCGGTGACGCTCGGCCGGCTGCTGCAGGACCGGCTCAACCCGGCGGCCGACGACAAGGCCGAGCACTGGTCGGGGGCGTCGGTGTTCCGGGTGGGCGACCGGGTCATGCCCATCCGCAACAACTACGACAAGGGCGTCTTCAACGGGGAGACCGCCACGGTCACCGCCGTCCTCCCTCAGGACCGTGTGGTCGAGGTCCGCACCGACGACGGCGAGACCGTCCAGTACGGGTTCGGCGAGCTCGACGACCTCACCCACGCCTACGCGATCAGCGTGCACCGCTCGCAGGGCAGCGAATACCCGTTCGTGGTGGCGCCGATCGTGGCCGAGGCCGGCGGGATCATGTTGCGGCGCAAGCTGCTGTACACGCTGGTGACGCGGGCCAAGGCGTGGGTCGTGCTGGTGGGGCAGCGCGAGGCGCTGGAGCTGGCCGTCCACCGCGTGGGCCGCCCCCGCAACACGGGCCTGCCCCGCCGCCTGTCCCAGAGCCTGGCGGACTGACGGCGGGCCGTCCCCGGCCGGGTCAGGGCCTGGCGGGCTGATGGCGGGTGTGCCCGGCCGGGTCAGGGCCGGTGGACGAGGGCCGTGGCGAGGAGTTCGGCCAGGTGGCGGCCCTGCCGTCCGGTGCCGGCGGCGGCGATCTGGGTGCGGCAGGAGAAGCCGTCGGCGAGCAGTTCGTCGTCCGGCTCCGCCGACCGTACGGCCGGCCAGAGCCCCTGCTCGGCGCACGCCTGCGCCACCTCGTGATGCCCCCGCTCGAACCCGAAGTTCCCGGCCTGCCCGCAGCAGCCGGAGTCGAGCACGCTGGTCCGGATGCCGAAGCGGTCGAGCACGGCCCGGTCGGCGTCGTACCCCATGACGGCGCTCTGGTGGCAGTGCACCTGTGCGATCGCCTGCCCGCCGGCCGTGTCGGGCCGCCAGTCGGCCGCCCGCGTCTCCAGCAGCTCGGCCAGGGTCAGGAACCGCTCCGACAGCAGCCGGGTCTCGGGCGTGTTGAGCAGTTCGGGCCCGTCGGAGCGGAACACGGCCGCGCAGCTCGGCTCCAGGCCCACCACCGGCACCCCGGCCTCGGCCCACGGCGCGAGCGCCCCCACCGTACGCGCCAGCACCCGCCGCGCGATCCCGAGCTGCCCGGTGCTGATCCACGTCAGCCCGCAGCACAGCGTCACGGGCGGCACCACCACCTCGAACCCGGCCGCCTCCAGCACGTCCACGGCGGCCCGCCCGATGTGCGGGTCGAAGTGGTCGGTGAACGTGTCGGCCCACAGCACCACCCGCCCCCGCGTGCCGGGCCCGCCCCGGGGACGCCGCCGGAACCAGTCGGTGAACCGCTGACGGGCGAACCTCGGCAGGTCGCGCTCCGGCGTGATCCCCGCGACGGCCTTGACCAGCCGCGACAGCCCGGGCGCGGAGCCGGCGGCGTTGACCAGGCCGGGCGCGGCCGAGGCGAGCGCGGCCCACACCGGCAGCCAGCCCATCGAGTAGTGGGAGCGCGGCCGGACGCGGCGCCGGTAGTGGTGGGCGAGGAACTCGGCCTTGTAGGTGGCCATGTCCACGTTCACCGGGCATTCGGAGCGGCAGCCCTTGCAGGACAGGCACAGGTCGAGCGCGTCGCGCACGGCGGCCGAGCGCCAGCCGTCGGTGATGACGTCGCCGCGCACCATCTCCTCCAGCAGCCGGGCGCGCCCGCGCGTGGAGTGCTCCTCCTCGCGGGTCACCCGGTAGCTGGGGCACATCACGCCGCCCTCGAAGGTGTGCTTGCGGCAGGTGCCGGTGCCGACGCAGCGCGTGGCGGCGTGCCCGAAACGTCCGTGGTCGTTGGGGTACTGGAAGAACGTCTGCCGTGGTTCGAGCGGGTAGAAGCGGCGCTGGGCCAGGTTCTGGTCCAGGTGGCGGGGGTGGACGACCTTGCCCGGGTTCATCCGGTCGCGCGGGTCGAAGATGGCCTTGAAGCGGCCGAACACCTCCACGACCTGCTCGCCGAACATGACGGGCAGCAGCTCGGCCAGCGCCTGGCCGTCGCCGTGCTCGCCGGACAGCGAGCCGCCGTAGGAGGCGACCAGTTCGGCGGCCTCCCGGGCGAAGGCCCGGTACCTGGCGATGCCGTCGTCGGTGTGCAGGTCGAGCGGGAGCCGGCCGTGCACGCAGCCTTGGCCGAAGTGGCCGTACAGGGCGGAGTCCTGGTAGTCGTGCGCGCGCAGCAGCCGCTCGTAGTCACGCAGGTAGGCGCCCAGCCGCTCGGGCGGCACGGCCGCGTCCGACCAGCCCTCGTACGTCTGCCGCCCGGTCGGCGGGTACGCCTCCACGCCGAGCCCCGACTCCCGCCACCGCCACAACCGGTCCTCCCTGGCCGGGTCGCCGAGGAAGGCGTGCGTGGGCGTGGGCGCCTCGGCCCGCTCCCCCACGTCGCGCATCATCGTCTCGGCCCGCTCGCGTGCCTGCTCGGGCGTGTCCCCGCCGAACTGCACCAGCAGCCAGCCGCCGCCCTCGGGCAGGTCCTGGAGCGCCGCGTCGCCGGGGTGCTCCAGCTTGGCCAGCCGGTACATGGTCTCGTCCATGGCCTCCAGCGCGATCGGCGCGTGCCGGGCCACGGCGGGGACGGCGTCGGCGGCGGTGAAGACGTCCTCGAACCCGAGCACGGCCAGCGCCCTGGCGGGCGGGGACGGCACGACGCTCAGCTCGGCGCGCAGCACGGTCACCAGCGTGCCCTCGCTGCCGACCAGGGCGCCGGCCAGGTCGAACCCGTTCTCGGGCAGCAGCCGGTCGAGGTTGTAGCCGGAGATGCGGCGTTCCAGCCGGGGATAGCGGGTGCGGACCAGTTCCATGGTCTCGTCGCGCAGGTCGCGCACCTGGCGGTAGATCTCGGCCAGGCGGCCGCCCTGGGCCTGGATGCGGTCGTACTCGGCGTCGCTGGTCGGCCCCACCCAGGCGCGCACCCCGTCGTAGGTGAGGATCTCCAGGCGGAGCACCGACTGCGCCATCTTCCCGTACGCCTGCGCGGAGGCCCCGCACGAGTTGTTGCCGATCATGCCGCCGATCGTGCAGGCCCGATGGCTGGACGGCCTTGGCCCGACCATCAGCCCGTGCGGCTCCAGCTCGTGGTCCACCTGGTCGAGCACGGCCCCGGCCTGGACGACGATCCGGCGGGCCGCCACGTCGACGGACTCGACCGCGCCGCAGTGCTTGGACCAGTCGATCACCACCGCCGCGTTGCAGCACTGCCCGGCCAGGCTGGTGCCGCCGCCGCGCGAGAGCACGGGGACGTCCCTGGACCGGCACACGGCCACCGCCGCGACCCCGGCGTCCAGGTGGCGCGGCACGACGACGCCGATCGGGACCTGCCGGTAGTTGGAGCCGTCGCGCGCGTAGGCGGCGCGGCTGCCCGCGTCGAAGCGCACCTCGCCGTCCACGGCCTCGGCGAGGCGGCGGCTCAGCGTCTCGACGTCGATCTCACGGGACGGCGGCGTGTGCGTGACGGGCGCGTTGACCAGGCTCTTCATGCCCGGCCCTTACCCTGGCCGGCTCACGGGCCGCCCAACGGCCGCCCAAGCCAGGTTCTAGACCCCGAGCAGGTCGGTGAGGTCGTCGGCGTGCTCCTCCTCCTCTTCCAGGATCGACTCCATGAGCCGGCGGGTGGTGGGGTCGCCCTCGCCGAGCCAGCGGATGATCTCCTGGTAGGTGGAGATGACGATGCGCTCGGCCCACAGGTTGGCCTCCAGCAGCGCCTTGAGGTCGGTGTCGGCGGGCACCTGGTAGTCGGTGTGCGAGCGCTGGACGAGCTTGGCCGGGTCGAAGTCGGGCTCGCCGCCGAGCTGGCTGACGCGTTCGGCGGCGCGCAGCGCGTGGTCGAGCTCCTCCTTGGCGTGCTCGGTGAACTCCGCCGCCACCTGCGCGCGGTCGATGCCCTTGGCCGAGATGGCGTGCCTGGTGTACCTGAGCCAGCACACCACCTCGGTGGCGATCACGTCGTTGAGGATCTCGATGACCTTCGCCGGGTCGCGGCCGAAGGTCTGCGTGATCGGCCCTTCGTCCATCTTCTGGCGCACCTGCTCGCGGATCCTGGTGACGTCGAGCACGAAGTCGTCCGTCTGCGTCATGATGTGTCCTTCCCCCGGCGATTTCCCCTGGTCAACGGTATCTTCGCCGGACCTTCCCCAGAGGTTGCGACACGGGCGGACCGCAGGCGGGGCGCCAGCGCGAGGGTGATCGCCGCCGAGGCCGCCGCCAGCACGGCCATGGCCGTCCCCGGCGAGGTGCGCTCGGCCAGGGCGCCGGCGAGCGCGGCGGCCACCCCCTGCGTGGCGATCATGCCGGAGGAGTGCAGCCCGAGCGCGTGCCCGCTCAGCTCCGGGGGCGTGAGCGCCATCAGCCGGTCCTGGAGCAGCAGGGTGGCGGCGAACCCGGCCGAGGCGAGCGCGACCAGCACCGGCGACGGGTAGGCCACGAACGCCAGGTACGGCAGCGCGAGCAGCAGGTACAGCGGCGTGACCAGCCGTGCCCGCCAGCGCGCCGGCACGTACCGGCCGGCCAGCACGTCGCCGGCGAGCATCCCGGTGGCGGCGCAGGCGAACAGCAGCCCGGCCCGTTCGGGCGCGAGCGGCACGAACAGCGACTCGCAGCCGACGATCAGGCCGTTCGGCAGCCAGAGGGCGAGGTAGACGCTCCTGCGCGGGCGGGAGCACCACAGGCGGGCGTTGTCGCGCCAGGTCTCGGCGGGCGAGGGCCGTCCGGCCGCGCGCGGGCGCCGCCGTCCGAGCCCGAGCCCGGCCAGGGCGGCGGCCAGGTGGAGGGCAGCCGCGGCGAGCAGCGTCCCGCGTGGCGACAGGACCGTCACGAGCACGCCGCCCGCGCCGAACCCGGCGATCTGCACGATGCCGGAGGACATGTTGAGCAGCGACCGGCCGAGCAGGTATCCGTCCTGGTCGAGCAGCTCGTTGAGCAGCCCGTACCGGACGCCGCCGCCGAGCGCGGACAGCGCGCCGAGCGCCAGCACGACGGCGAGCATCCCCCACACGGGCAGCCCGGGGACGGCCAGCACGGCGGCGGCGAGCGCGGACACCAGCGCCAGCCCGGACAGGGCGGCGCGCGGCGGCAGCCGGTCGGCCGCCGACAGCAGCGTCGCCGCCCCCGCCACCTGGGCCAGCGCCGGGCCGAACATGGCCAGCCCCGACAGCAGCGGCGATCCGGTGTCGGCGTAGACGAGGGTGCCGAGGGCGAGCCCGCTCACCGTCTGTCCCGCCACCTGCCCGGACGAGACCAGGAAGAGCGGGGTGAATCCGGACCTGCCGAACAGATCCCGGTACGTACGCATGGAACGGCAGTCTCCGTGACCGGCGGCGACGGGCGATACTGTTTCGCGCACCCGCGAAACAACGTCCGGCAGGCGGCGAAAGGAGGGGATGACGTGGATTTCTGGCAGGTGGACGCCGACACCCTCGCGGGCGGCCGGTTCGTCCTGTCGCCGCTGGCCGAGACGATCGCCGCGCTGAAGACGCTGGACCGCGGCGTCGCCGCCCACCCCGGTGAGGACGCCTGGCTGGCCGCCCACCTGCCCGCCTACCGCGCGGAGCAGGCCGCCGACCCGGTCACGGCGCTGCTCGTCCGCGCCGCGCTGGGCCGTACGTGGAACGCGACGTTCCTCACGCCGACGCCCGAAGGGGCGGGTGAGGCCGCCTTCGAGGAGGAGGTGGCGAGCGTCCGCGAGACCCCGCCCGAGCGGGCGCGCGAGGACCTGACCGAGTCGCTGGGCGGCCCCGTGCCCTCGGCGCTGCGCCGCGACGACCTGCCCGAGCGCATGGCCGCCCGGCTGGAGTGGGTGTGGCGGGAGACGGTGCTGCCCACCTGGGCGCGGCGTCGCCGGATCATCGAGGCCGACGTCACGGCCCGCACCGCGCGGCTGGGCCGGGGCGGCTGGGCGGCGGCCCTGGACGGCATGCGTCCCGGCCTGCGCTGGCTCGGCGACGGCCGGCTGCGGGTCAGCGTCCACGACAACCCGCCGCGCGACCTGCCGGGCGCCCGGCTGATGTTCGTGCCGGTGACGCCGCGCCAGGGCTGGGTGAGCTGGCACGGCTCCCGCCGCTGCGCGATCGTCTACCCGTGCTCGGGGCCGCTGGCCGACGTCGGCCCCCCTCCCGCGCCGGACGCGCTGGGCAGGCTGCTGGGCGGGGCGCGGGCGGGCGTACTGGTGCTGCTGGAGACGCCTATGAGCACCACGCAGCTCGTCGCGCTCACCGGCCAGGGCCTGGGCTCGGTCGGCCGCCATCTCAAGGTGCTGCTCGACGCGGGGCTGGTCGGCCGTGTCCGGACCGGCCGTTCGGTCCTGTACCACCGTACGGAGCTCGGCGACGCACTCGTACGGACACAAACCTGCGCAGCGCCAACGGCGTCTGGCTGACCGTCCACGTCCCGCCCGGCTACCTGCATCTCCCTTCCTGACCCCGGCCCCCACGACAGTGGGAGGGGGGGTTGGCTAGGCTGTGGGCCGGAGGAACGATCACCCATGCGCGCACGCGATCTCGTCGCGGACTTCCCGACGGTCACGCTCGACACGTCGGCGCTCGACGCCGCCCGGCTGCTGGCCGAGCGCGACCTGCCCGGCCTCATCGTGATCGACGACGACGGCCGCCCCCACAGCATCCTCCCCGGCACGCAGGTGCTGCGGCTGGCCGTGCCGCCCTACTGCCAGGACGACCCGGCGCTGGCCCGGGTGGTGGACGAGGCCCACGCCGACCGGTTCCTGCACCGGCTCGGCACGCGTACCGTCCGCGAGTGCCTTCCGGAGCGGCCGCGCGAGCTGCCGGTGGCCGACATGAAGGCGACGGTGCTCGAACTGTCGGCGCTCATGGCCCGCACCCGCAGCCCCCTGGTGGCGATCGTGGACGGCGGCCGCGTGGCCGGAGCCGTCACCCTCCAGTCCCTCCTGGACCACGCCCTCACCCTCTGACCGGCCGGTCCGTGGCCGGTAAGAGGCCGGTCCGTGGCCGGTGACGCGCCGGAGGGCGCCGCCGATCTCCGGCCTCGGGCGTCGTAGGCTGGTGCGCATGGGGAAGACCGCCGCCCGACAGCCCGTCCCTGCCCGGCGCGCCGACGCCGAACGCAACATCGCCGCCATCCTGGAAGCCGGGACGCGGCTGCTCAGCGACGACCCGGGCGCGAGCGTGGCCGAGATCGCCAAGGCCGCCGGCGTCGGCCGGGTCACCCTGTACGGCCACTTCCCCTCCCGCGAGGCCCTGGTGGACGCCGTCCTCGATCACACCGTCGGGCTGGCGGACGCCGTGCTGGCGGACGAGTCCCTCGACACGGCCCCCGCCCCCGAGGCGATGGCCGGGCTGCTGCACTCGTCGTGGGAGATCCTCAACCGCCACCGCCGCCTCTTCGTGGCCGCCGACCGGGTGCTGCCCACCGAACGCATCCGCGAGCACCACGACCGCCCGCTGCGCCGGGTGGAGCGACTGATCGCCCGCGGCCAGGACGACGGCGACTTCCGTACGGACCTGCCGCTGGAGTGGCTGGTGACGACGTTCTTCGCGATCATCCACAGCGCGGCCCAGGAGCGGGAGGCCGGGCGCCTGGCCGCCGAGCAGGTCGAGCCGGTCCTGACCCGCACCATGCTCTCCCTCCTCGCCGCGCCCGCTTCGGCATAACCTCCCGCCCTTCCGGCTCCCCGCACGTCCCCGGCCGCCGGGACACCCTACCGGCGTACCGTTTTGTTGTGCTTAACTTGAACATCAGTGTTCGAGTTAAGGAGTCACGGATGAGTCATCACGTCGGGACGCGGGCTGCCGCGCCCGTTCGGAGCAAGGGCTGGGCGGTGCTGGTGCTGTTGTGCCTGGCGCAGTTCATGCTGATCATCGACATCACCGTCGTGCAGGTGGCGCTGCCCACCATCGGCGCCGACCTCGCGCTCGGACGTGAGGCGCTCACCTGGGTGGTGACCACGTACACGTTGTGCTTCGGCGGCCTGATGGTGCTCGGCGGGCGGCTCGCCGACGCGGTCGGCCCCCGCCGCACGCTGCTGGCCGGGCTGACGCTGTTCACCGCGGCCTCGCTGGCCTGCGGCCTGGCCGGCGACGGCACCACGCTCATCGCCGGACGGGCCCTCCAGGGGGTCGGCGCGGCGCTGCTGTCCCCCGCGGCCCTGGCCGTCGTCACCACCGTCTTCCAGGGCGAACGCCGGGCCCGCGCGCTCGCCGTCTGGGCGGCCGTCGGCGGCTCGGGCGCGGCCATCGGCGTGCTCCTCGGCGGCGTCCTCACCGACGGGCCCGGCTGGATGTGGGCGTTCTTCGTGAACGTGCCCGTGGGCCTGCTGGTCCTGGCCGCCGTCCCGGCCGTGGTCCCGGCCGCCCGCCACGTCCCGGGGGCTCACGGTGGCGGGCGCGTGGACGTCGTGGGCGCCCTGCTCGTCACCCTGGCGACCGCCCTGTTGATCTACGGGCTCGTCGCGGCCGGCGACGGCGGCTGGGGCGCCGTGGGAACCGTGCTGCCGCTGGCCGGGGCCGCGCTCTCGTACGTGGCGTTCGTGCTGGTCGAGCGGTCCGTGCGGGCGCCGCTCATGCGGGTGGAGACCCTGGCCAGGCGGCCCGTCGTCTCGGGTGCGTTCGTCATGCTGGTCGCGACCGGCCTGATGCTGGGCCTGTTCTTCCTCAGCTCCCTCTACCTTCAGCACGTCCTGGGCTTCAGCCCGCTGCGGACGGGGCTCACGTTCCTGCCCGTCGCCGTCGCCATCACGCTCGGCGCGCACCTCGGCGGCCAGCTCATCGGCAAGGTCGGCGGCCGGCCGGTGGCCGTGGCGTCGTTCGCGCTGACCGCCGTGGGGGCGGCGCTGATGACGCGGGTCTCCCCCGAGGCGGGGGCGTTCACCACTCTGGTGCCGGGGTTCGTGCTGGCCGCCGTGGGGATCGGGCCGGCGTTCGTGACCGCCACCACGACGACGATGGCCAACGTCCCGCCCGGCGAGAACGGCGTCGCCTCCGGGGTGATCAACACCTTCCACGAGCTGGGCGGCTCGATCGGGGTGGCGGTGGTGTCCACGGTCGCCGCGTCCAGCCTGGGGCCGGGCGCGGGCGTCGGCGGCTTCACCTCGGGGCTCGTGCTGTGCGCGGTCGTCGCGGGGGTGGCGGCCGTGATCTCGCTGGGCCTCGTGCCGCCCGGCAGGCCGGCGGGCGCGTTCGTCGGCCACGGCCACGGTCACTAGCACGGTCACCAGCACGGTCACCAGCACGGCCACTGGGCACTGGCGCGGTCACCGACGGGATGTCCCCGGCGACTCCGGGAGGCTATTCTGCTTGCGTGACTGCTCCGCCCCCCCGCGGGACGCGGCTTCTCGACACCTCCGGCCTCCGCCGGGGCTGGTCATGGCCTGGCGCCGGGCGGCGCGCCTCCTCCGCCGGCGGCGTCCCGCCGGACGCGCGGCGGGCCACGGCGATGCCACCGCTGACGCTCCTGCGCCGGGAGCGGCCGGGCGTGACCGTGATCGTGGTGTCCGGCGAACTCGACGCCACCAACCGGGGCCAGTTCGAGAGCTTCCTCAGGGAACGTCCCGAGCCCGGCCACGTCGTGTTCGACCTGGCGCGGGTGCCGTTCGTGGACAGCTCGGGCCTGCACGTCCTGCTGGCCTTCGCCACCGACCAGCCCAGGAGGTCGGGCGCGGTGCGCCTGGCCGCGGTGCAGCCCCTTCCCGCGCGGTTGCTGGACATCACCGGGGTGCTCGCGCACGTCCCGGTGCACGACACCGTCGAGGAGGCGGTGGCCGCCGCCAGGGCCGCCGCGGAACGTTCCGGGTGACCGGCGGGCGCGCGGGGGCATTCTTGGCTAACTTCGGGGCTAGCGCGCGTCTGGGCGCAGGCGGCTACTCTTCCGCTACCCAGGGTTGAAGTTCTTCCATGCCGGGCGAGCACGGAACGAGGAACACGACATGAGCGACCCCACGGTCGGCACCGCACGTTCGGGCGGGCGCGGCAAACGCGTCCGGGGCCCGTCGGAGGTGGGTGAGACGGAGCTGCGTCAGCTGCTCGGCGGGCTGACGGCGGTCCGGGACGGCGACTTCCGCACCCGTCTGCCCGAGGACGCCGACGGGCTGCTCGGTGAGATCG
>NZ_JBFAOV010000048.1:0-54979 GCF_040675375.1 Nonomuraea sp. NPDC049607 | reverse complement strand
CCAACCGCGCCCATAGCCCGAATGACGAGCCTCTGACCGGGCGACCTAAGCCAACTCCGGCGACGAAAGGGGCATCAGCTCGCGAAACGCACTCTCAGAGCACGGATATAGCCCCAGCGCCAGATGAACATCGCTCCGATCAGCCAGAAGAAGGCGAGCGCGAGAGGACGCGCTGTAAGGTACGCCGCCGTGATCCTTTCGGACCCTTCAGTGATGTAGTCGACGACCAGCTCCGCTAAGAAGAAGAGCACGATACCGGCAGTCCACTTGAGCAGGACATTGCGTGACTCTCTACTCCGGGCCTTCGGACGAATCGCCATACCCTTCGCCCCTTCGCCGTGGCCAAGTCGAGCATTCGATCTGTGTGGCTTCAACCTAACGCCTCCGGCAGGGGCCCTCCAGCTCCGGGATGATCAGAGGGCGTGGCGCGCGTGCCGTGACGAATCACATCCATCGCCAGATCGCCGTACGCTTCCCCCATGAATCCCCGGACGATGGAATGGGCAGCCATTCCCGGACCGCAGTGGTACCAGCCTGAGACTGTCTCGGAGGCATTCACAAGCCTGATCAAAACCGCTCGCGGCGGCGACGATCCGGGACATGCCATTCGATCAGCGATAGGCAACGATCACGCTGGGACGCTCTATCCAGCCGCAGTCATAGGCACGGACGTGTTGCTGGACATCATCGTCAGATACCCCGGACCACCGAGGAAGATCGCCTTGGCCGTCCTGCTCGACTGGTGGGGATGCTTTCAACCCGAACCAGGCTTCGAGTCCTACACCGACCAAGGAGGGCAGACCGTTCATGTGATCCCTGCGATCGTCCAGCGAGTGAGGCTGGCGGTCGGCACACTCCAAGTGATCGCCGAGCAAGACGCCGGTGCTCGACGGCTCATCCAAGAACTGATCGCCGTGCAGCATCAAGGCTGGACACTTCTTGGAGCCGAGTAGACGACGTGACCCCTTACCGTGCCCGCTGTGTGCCCGTTCGGACGGCGATCAGCGGGGAGTCACGAGGACTCAGCAGCACCCAACTCACGTACTCCCAGGTCAGCATTTCCCCAGCTCAGCAGGCGTGATCTTGGAAGACTTCCCAGGCTGACAGCGCGGGTTCGATTCCCGTCACCCGCTCTCACTGTGAGGACCCAGGTGGGGACACGATCCCCGTCCGGGCCTTGGCTCATACCGCCGACCCTAGGCAGAAGGTCTCTGTCGGTGCGCAGTACGGGCACTGCGCGCCCGGCCAAGGTGGAACGCAAGCGTGCGGGCAGTCATTCTCGACACCAGTCGTTCGCCCGAGTACAGAAGGGGGCTCGCGCCCCGGTGAACCCGGGGCCGAGTCACCCCGACGTTGAAATGACAACCTGTCTCGGTGATCAGCCGCAGTGAGTCCAGCTCGATTGCCAGCCCTCACCAACACCGGTGCTGTTCGAAGCATGGCCTCCCCACGAGACACAGGTGCCGGCAGCGTTGACCTTCACGGGACCGGCGTAGATCTTGTAGGAGCCGGTGTCACTAATCTTGCTGCCCCCCTTCCTTTGAATGGTGGCCCCCGTAAGGGTGTATCCGCCCTGGTACTTGCTGCTCTTCCACGTCACCACACAGTTGGTGCTGCCGTTGTAGAGCAGGTAAATCGTGGCGAGCCCGCTGATGGCGTGGCTGTCGATGACGCGGTAGCTGCCGCCGCCGCACACCGCGGTCGGCGATGACGCGGCCATTGCCGGGCCGCTCATGACCACGGAACTGGCAAGTGCGACTGCCGTGAACACCGCTGCCTGCTTGAATCTACGCATTGTCTGGCTCACTCCCCTCAAGATCATACTTTGACGCTGGGCAGCGTAACGGATCGTCACCATGCATCGTGACGAAGCTAGACATTTCGTAGAGCCGCACTCCGGGCTGCGGCTCTCATTCTGGGTGCGTCCACACTCAAGAATCATGGAACTGACCACGCCTCGGCTGCTGCTGCGTGACTTCCGTACCAGTGATCACGCAGCCGTGCACGCGTTCGCCGGCGACCCAGAGGTGACCCCCTGCACCGACTGGCCCGGGATGCACGCGTCGCACGAGAAACACCAGGTCGCAGACTGATCACCGGGCCATTAGCGGGCCGTTAAGAGGGGTGACGAGGGGTCAACCACGGTCACTCAGGACCAGCCTTCCGCCCAGCTCAGTGCCCCAGCGGGCCCTGATCGATGCAGTTCCCAAGCTGACAGCGCGGGTTCGATTCCCGTCACCCGCTCGAGGACTTGGAGGGGATGCGCCCATCTCGACCTGGAGTGCAGCAAGTCGCCTGGGTGGCGTACCACCAAACCGGCTCCTCCGATCACCGAAAAATCGAAAGCTCACCGCCCGGCAGACAGACGAAGCGCAAATCATCAGGCCCGCAGGTGCTCCACGCCTCGTATTGGGAATCGGGTTTCACGTTCAGGTGCATCCCGGTGTCGAAGACCAACCGCAGCGCACCGGACTTGAAGGCAACCGATGACACGAGCGTCGCGCCGAAGAGCACCAGGGCCGGGGCCACCTCCTGACGCTCAGGGGCCAGCTGGACCGGCTCCGCGTCCGGAGCACTCAGCGGGCCTCTGGTGAGCGTCGCTGCGGACTCGATGTTCACCTGGGCATCGCCGTCGAGGAGCAACGTCAGCTGATAGCTCACCCGGACTTGGACCACCTGCATCCCTCGGCACGGCAAAATCCACCGGTCCTCCAGCTCAGTCAGATCCGCCGATGTGGTCACAATGCCGTCCGTGCGCATGATCGCTTCCCGAATCAGCGGGTCGGCAGCCGCATAATCCTTCCTCAGGTGGTTCACCGAGACCACCATCCGAAGCGTCTCGTCGCCGTGCGGAAGCACATAGGCGAGGACTTTGTACTCCTGACCGTCCTCTCCGGTGACGTTCTTCCAGTCCTTGTCACCGTTCTCTTCCATCACAGCAAGCTCGTCGTAACGTGCGACACGTCGCCAACGGTCCAGGTGCTCCTCCGCGATCCTCGCCGCGGTCTTCTCGCTCAGCTTCACCAGTTCATCCTGTCGCTCGTGCCATTAGCGTGCCATTAGAGAGGGTGACGAAGGGTCAACCACTGTCACTCACGACCGGCCGAAAGCCCAGCTCAGCCGCTCTACGACACGTGATCAATGCACTTCCCAAGCTGACAGCGCGGGTTCGATTCCCGTCACCCGCTCCACCTCCTCAGCACTCCGCCTCTTCGAGGGCTCCCCCGGCAGACGCCACCCACCCGTTGCCCGGTTACCGGGTGGGGCTGCCGATGCCCACCCCTGACCGGCCTCGCTTCGCTCGGACTGTCTTCCTGAGGCTTCGCCAGATGGCGAGGGGCTACCGCCCCTCGAACTCCCCACCGCGCGGCCTGCGTCCTCGCTTCCTCCACGAGCTTGCTCAGAGGTTGACGATGGGCCCGGCACGCTCCGTCGCAATGCCTTGTCGATCAATGCATGTAGTCCGCGAGAGTGGCCTGACTGCGCAGTGACCAGTCAGGTGCACCAAGCAGAGGGTCGCCGAGTCGGGACTCCGACGCACCCGACCAGGACCCACGGAAGCTACGCCCTGATCGGAAAGACGCCCATGAATGCTTGCATCCTGTAACCCGGATGCCGCCCACGGCCATCTCACCTGCGCATGGCCGTCGCGTACACCTGAGGAGGGCCTTTGCCCGAGTACCGGTTCAACTCTCCCCCTGGATGGCCGGTTCCACCCAGCGGGTGGAAGCCGCCGCAGGGATGACAGCCGGATCCGTCGTGGCCACCAGCTCCCGTCGACTGGGAGCACTGGGTTCTCGAGGAGATGCCCACAGGACCTCCGGACACACCGCAGCTGGCCGAACGCAGGAGCGGCGGCCTGTTCGGCAGCAAGAAGCGACTCGAACAGGAGAACGCCCAGCTACGGCAATGGGTGGAGCGCCTGGGCAACCCGACATCGACAGGCCCCCAGTAGCTTGGCGTCCGTGGAGGAAGAACATCCGGGCAGACAACCCGTGCAGTGGCCAGAGCGACGCAAGGACGTGCTCGAATCACTGCGAGCCCTGAGTGACCGCGATTACCAGGACCAACACTGGCGATCCGGGAAAGGACGGCCGGACCTCACCGCTGCCGTGCACTGGCTCATCGACGACACCTTCATCGACCAACACGGCGCACGAGCCCTGATCCCCCATCTCTTCTTCGATCAACGAGAAGCCGACCTCGTGCAGACGGTGGTCGGCGCCCTCTTGCACGTACTCGACGACCTCGGCCCAACCGCTCCGGACAACGCGTATCTCGACCATCCTGAATGGACCAACGTCCAGAACTCGGCTGGCGCCGCCTACCTCGCCTTGTCCTCCGACCAGCACGGCTCGAGCCGAAACTCCGCGCAACGCCCTTGCACATAGGAGCGTCAGGCAGGGGAGGTGCGCGCGGGCCGCAACAAATCTACAGTGGCGGAGCTTCACACCCTACGTACTGAGGTCTTCGCGTGGACAACCTGATCGGAATGCTGTATCAGACAATCCCCCTAACGCTGGGTGGAGTCATCTTCGTCGCCTTCTTCTTGGCGTTTCGACGCACGCAGCGGCACGCCCACTATCTCCTGTGGCCGGCAGCCGCCTGGTTCCTGGCTGCGCTGGACGAGTGGTACATGAGTACCTACCAGCCGGAGATGAACATTCGAATCGACGCACCACCCTGCTTAGCGCTGATGGCCATCAGCACGTTGACTTGCGTTCCGATGTCCTTCATTCGTCGGCGGGCGTAGTCAATTCGCACCACAGGCCCGGCAGGGCAGGATCGGCAAGCAGGCAGACAGACACACAGGCGGTGAAGCGGGTTGGTGATCGGGAGCTACCGGGAGCTGTTCTCCGCGCTCCGTAAGCAGCCACTTAGGTTTCTGCCTCGGGCGGATTTCACCAGCGTCGTTGCGTTTGTCGCAGGCTGTGATCAGGGAAACGCCGGCACCCTGCTCACCGGCTTCAGGGAATGGCTGGTGACCCGTGTCGGGTGTGGGGACAACCTGGTCTGGTGGAGCCTCGTTCTGCGTCTGACCGAGCCGGAGGGCCCGAAGAGCACGCGCGACATGGACGCCGACACTGACGTCCGCGCCGTCGAGACGCTGCTGCAATGCCTGGATGACTTTCTGGCATTAAGCGAGGAGCACGACGGACTGCGCAGGATCTACGCCGCTCACCAGGCATGGCTCGACGCTCGTGTGGCGAATCGCACGAGGCCCAGACGGTGTGTCTTGGACGGCTCGGTGATGGTGGCATCCGCGGAAGACTCCACTGCGGGAAGCTCCGGCGGAGGGTCCTCCACGCCGCCGGCGGGGATGCTCCTGCTCCCAGATGATCGCAGGGTTCGCTGTATGGGTCGTGGGTGGCGGAGGGGGAAGTCGGATCACCTCCGCCGCCATCGCCCTGGACGAGCCGAGCAGACCAGGGCCACGGGGACAAGGTCGTTCCTCCTGTCGGGGCTGCACGTTTGTCTCCGTGACCCCAGGTACCCGCCGTCGTCCCAACGCGGGTGAACGATCGCGCTGTGGCTTGTCGCCGTACGGGGTTGAGGGCGATCGAAGGGCTGGGCTGCTTGACGTCGGCGAGTGGGCCGGGGCGTCTCATGGCCGCTCGGCGATCAGCAGAGCCCACCTGGCTCCCGGCGGCGCCTTCACCACCAGTTGGCGGGGCATCGCTTCCTGCCTGGGGAAACCGCCGACCTTCACCACATTGAATCCGGTCGAGCACTTGCGGGGGAATGATGAAGAATCGATCGAGAGCTCCAGCTGCCCGACAGCTCCGACGCAGTCGACGGCCACCTGGTAGTTGTTTCCCACCTTTACTGACGTCCGCCATTCGCCATCCTCCTCGCCGACGTGGTGCAGAATTATCCGTTGCTTCACCACTTCGGTCAGATCGGTTAAGGATGACCTCGGGCTCGCTAATCGTGACCCGGCGGGTTTGGCCGGCGTCCTCGTATCAGCGACACTGTGCATCGAGCAGCCTGCCGCGAGCGTCGCGGCCAAGACTGTTGCCGCGAATCTGTGTATCTGTTCTTTTCGTATTGTGCCCACCAGGTGATCGTATGAGCTCCGTCCCCAGCTCGCGTGCGCCGCAAGCGGAGGTGTATGCCACCGTAAAGCAGCCCGCGATCGCCATTTATGGGCTTGGCCTTCCGCCGTCTGGGGGTGCTCGACGATCTGGATTGCCGCCTGCCCGTACCTTCGGGCGCATCTCCGAACCCCTGGCGTGCCATCAGCCGGATTCACGATCACACCCTCGTCCCAGGAGCGTAGGCATGAGCGCCATGCACGACTACTACCGCGCACCCGATCGCGCCACAGCCACCTGGCGGCCGGGCCAGTTACGGGCACCGGCCAAGCCCCTACCGGACGCTCCAGTGTTCGATGTCGTGGAGACCAAGTGGATCGATCCCACTGGATGCCTCGGCGACCTCGTGGCCGCCATCAGAGAGGTCCCCTACTCCAACGACCTGGTCGAGACCATCACCTTGTACCCTCCGCCGGAAGGGGCGCCAAAGACCGAGGACGAATGGCTGGCGCTGCCGGAGGGCTCTCTCTACCGCGACGGACCCGAGATCCAGGAACTGTCGATGAGCGCACGGGACACACTCGCCGAGGTCGATGACGCCCGGCTACCCGAAGTGGCCCAGAAATGGCTGAATGAACATCCCTTCGGCCTCGACGATGAGCACGCGCTCGACCTGGTCAGAGAGTTCGTCGCGCTGGCGTGGAGAGCCAAGGAGAGCGACCAACTGCTCTACTGCTGGTGGATCCCCGGCTAGTCGACATCCCGAACAGTGGATCTGGAAACGCCCGGCAGGCCAAGATTCCTGTAATTCCCGGGGTGACAGCAGGATCGAGTGCTCTCATGGATGAGCATGAGGGCTCTGACGCACCCAACGAAAAGATGCGGCTCAGACGAGGCAACCTCCGAACCGCCTCCGTCGGATTTCGGGAACTCCACGAAAGCCCCGTGGGATGGGGATCGCTCTGGTCCCTGTGGCCACGCCTTGCCATGGCGTCGTAGACGCCCTCCTGTTCGCCGGTGGCCTCTTCGTAGGCTCCGGCGGCCACGTAGCTCAACGCCTCCCACTCCGGCCACTCACCGGTCCACTCCCGCATGGAGCGCTCTGCCAGTCGTCGGACCTCGGGCACGTCGGCGAGATTGTCGGGATCGGTTACAACGAGGTCGAAGGTGTCGCGGCCGAGCCCGATCAGCCATGCCTGGAAGTACCAGAAGCCATCGGTGGAGCAGTCGCCTCCGAAGATCAGGTTGGCCGCTTCCCACATGTCGTAGGTGTCGGATCGTCGTCGTATCTGGTTGAGAAGGATCTGGAAGTCGACGATCCGGGACAGCGGACTCCGCGCAAGGTGGACGCCGAGCCACCGTAGGCGCTCATCAGGATCACTGGTCACCTCCCGGGACCGCTGAAGGAAGAGCCAGAACTCGTCGACGTCCATGACGCCGCATGGTGCCAGGCTCGGCTGACAACACGGTGTGGAGAAGTCGTGCACATGATGTGTGGGTGTGTCGGTAGATCTGGTCGCGTCTCGCCGGCAGCCACAAACTGCATCCATGCTTCCCGTGATGAAGGAGCCCCTCTGGGCCAAGTGGACAGTCATCATGGCGGTACTCGGATGGCTTGCGCTGACCGTCGCGTCGTACCTGTCGTTGCCGATGTTCCAGACGATCTGGTGGTTCAGCAAGCTGGTGACCACAGCAGCCTGGTTGTGGGCCGCTCTATGGTCCTTCACTGCGGTGATGGCCAACCTGTCGCTCAAGGCGCATGCCCGGTCCTTCGTCATGCTGACGATCACGGTGTTCCTGGGAGCGGTCATCTTCAGGGCCGACTGGCAGACCCTCTACATCGACAGTCAGTTCTGGCTGCACGGGGACGAGTTCGCCGCTCTTGTGGCGGAGAACGAGAACGGCCGACCACTCACGGTGCCATGGTGGATGGAGTACCTGTCGATGGATGGCCAGGTGCGGCAGCAAGGAGAAGTCCTTTACCTGCCGGTGTTCGAGGACTGGCGCGCGGAGAGCGGCCGCGGGATCGCCCATCTACCGGCCCCACCGACCCCGAAGACCATCGTCCAGACCGCCGCCGGTGACCTGGGCTTCCCCGTACGAGATCTGGGCGACGGCTGGTGGTGGGTGGAGTAGGTCAGACGCGGCAGCACGCCGCGAAGCGGTGCTTGTGGCTGCTACTTCTCCGTACCGTCGAGGGGCGCGGCCTGCGTCCTCGTCGGCCTTGCCCAGGGTTTGGCGATGGCCCGTCACGCTCCATCGCGACGCCTGGCCGATCAATGCTCGAAATCACTTCGCAGGTAGCCGTGGAAGAGCGAGAAGGAGCTGTATTTTGATCGTTCTTCCTGGTCGAGGAACAGGTAGCCGGCGCGCACGTGGCCGGAGAAGTGGTCGTTTCCAAGAAGGAAGGTCACGCCGTCCGGATCGTCGTCGTTCGTGCGCTCGATGTCCACCACGAGCCCGTCCGGCATCATCGCGGGCAGGTTGATCTGGCGCACATCCTGGAACAGCAGCTCGATGTGCGGCGTATTCGGCTCGAACTCCGTCCGTAGAACGAGCCCGCTGTGCGTGGGCACGTAGCTCCAGATCCGGAAACGGCGGTTCGGGAAGCGCAGGGGGAAGGAGAGCCGGCCCGGATAGCGTTCGTGACTCACAACGGAAGCGCACCACGTCCGGGAAAGCCGAAGCAAGAGTCACCGCGTGATCGTCGCGATTCCAGGCTGACGGCGCGGGTTCGGTTCCTGTCGCTCGCTTCGAGAACGAGAAGCCAGGTCAAGGGGTGGTCCTCGACCTGGCTTCGATCGTTTCCACTGGCTCTCGTGGACGCCGACTCAGGTCAGCTCTTGTTGCCGCTCTTCCAACTCGGGTCATCGATCGCGACGCATGGTCCGACCTGCCCCTTGATCATCGATCCCGTCAGTCGCCACAACGTGTTCTGCTTACGCGTCTCGTTGGTTTCCTTGTCGTTGCCGGCGAACTCCAGCACCAGCGTCTGGTCCTTGCCGATGTTCCGGGGATCGATGTCGAGGCCGCCGTCGCGCATGCGGGCGGCCGCGTCGGCGCCCGGTCCCAGGGCCGTCACCGCGCCCACCGTCTTCCCTCTGCCGGTCTTGCACTCCTTGCCGGGCGGGAGGTAGGTGATGTCGGCCGTGACGCCTGCCGCGCCCAGGTCCTGCTCCAGCTGGTCGGCGTCCTTGAACTCGTTGATCTCCACTCGCACTGTGCCGTCGGCGTTCGTGCTCACGGCGTACGCGGAGGTCTCCGTCCCCGTCAGCATGGGGACGGCGAACGCGGCCGCCGCGGCGAGGAGGCCCACCACGCCTCCTGCGTACAGTCGTCGGGTGACGCGGCGGTGTCGCTCGGTGCGGTCCGCGATCTCGGCCTTCAGTTCCATCAGCAGGTGCTCCTCGAATGTCATCCTGATGCTCCACTCATGACGAAGGGCAGGTTCCGCAATGTCCGGCGAGCGCGGTGCAGGCGTACCTTGGCGGCGCTCTGCCGAATACCGAGGGCGAGCGCTGCCTCCGTGACCGTGAGCTGGTCGATCACGACCAGCTCCAGTACCGCGCGCTCCCCCTGCGGCAACTCGGCCATGGCCTCGAACACCTGCCTGGCGTTCCGCTCCGCGTCTATGCGCTCCTCAAGCCTGGTGACGTCGTCGGTGGCCAGCGTGCGCCGCCCGCTCACCCGATCCGTCAGCTGGTACTGCTTGTACGCCCTCCGCCGCTCGGCGGAGATCGTCTTGCGTGCCACGCCATAAAGCCAGGCGATCTCGGAGCCCAGCTCGCCTCGGTAGGTGTGGGCCGAGTCGAGCACTGCCACGAACACCTCGGCCACCAGGTCGGCGACAGTGTGCGGGTCGTCTACGCGGCGGGCGAGGAATCGGGTGACCGCATCGACATTCCGCCGGTAGAAGGCCTCGAAGGCCACAGGATCTGTGGCGATCTTCGCCTGTTTACGACGCACCGGTCATGCTCCCTTCATCGATTCGCCCCTGCTTGGTGAGAACCGACAAAAGGGTTACATCCGCAGGTCAGACGTCCTCATGACCTACCGGCCTTCTCGTGGACAGCCTGAGTGCCACGAGACGCCCCTTCACGAGGAGCCTGCCCTCCGGATACTCAGTGAAGGTCCAGCACGCCGACCTTCTCGCCGCCGCTCTCCTCGCCGGTGAGCTGGAATCCGAGCTTCCGGTAGAAGTCTTCGGGGCCGCCTTCTCCCGGCTCCCACGTGACGAACATCTGGCCGCCACCGCGACGCCTGACTTCGGCGGCCACGGCTCTGACGGCGAATCGTCCGACGCCCTGTCCCTGCGCCTCGGCGGACACGTTGAGGCGCCACAGGCCTGACCGGAAGTCGACCCCCTTGCCATTCCAGTCGATGTCGAAGAAGGCCATGAGGAACCCGACGGGACGATCACCGCCCAGGATGAGGCGAGGCCAGGCCACCTGTGGCTGCACGTAGGCCTCTGCGAGGGAGTTCGCCACCGGCGAGACGAAACGCTCCTGGTCGGGCCGGACCTTCACAGCGATGGCCAGCTCAACGTTCGCCGGGGTGATCGGCGCCAGCCGTAGCGACTCGTTCATGGGAGAACCATAGGGGCGAGACCGTCATATCGGACGTCCCGGACACCGAGGGGCTCGGCGCGCGGGGTCAGCCGTGCAGCAGCTCCGTGAGCGGCCCGCGCACGTCGGCGGGGTACAGGTTCAGCTGCTCGAACTCGGCGGCGCTCGCCCATCTGAGCTCGAAGGTGTTGTCCGGCCCGTGGTCCAGCGCCTCCTCGCCGGAGAGCGAGGGAACGCCGTTGACGTCCCGCATGAGGAAGTAGAAGGCGGGCCGGTCGGCGTGGAGGCCGGTGAGGAGCAGCCGGTCGATCTCTCCGGTGAGGGTCGTCTCCTCGTGGAGTTCACGCACGGCCGCGCTCTCCGGCGACTCGCCGTCCTCCACGTGGCCCCCTGGAAGAAGCGCGTAGTGGTGCCCTGGACACTGCGCCTCCCGACGGCCGCGGGCCTCGCAGATGCCGCAGGTGACGCCTGGTTCGCGCCGGAAGAACCGCTTGATGACCAGGACTCGTGTGCCGTCGACGACCACGGCGACCGCTCGGGGGATCGGCATGAGACGGATCATACGATTCGGGCCGGCGGACACGGGCGCGTTCAGGTGGGCAAGGTCGCGGCCAGGGGGGCGCCGATCTGGATGTCGAAGTACCCCACCAGATCGCCTCTGCCGAAGAAGTTCGTTCGCGCGTCGATGATCACGATGGTTCCGGCCACGATGCCGACGAAGCCCGTACCGGACCTCCGGGACTGTTCGATGCGCTCCGTGACCGGACGGCGGACCGCCTCGGTCAGGAAGGTGAGGCCGTGCGGGAACTCCTCGGTGAGGCGGTGTCGTTGCCGCCCGGACTTCAGCCGGCTGCCGATGCCGAACCGCGCCATGACGATCTGGTCGCCACGGAGGTTGACACGGAAGTCCCCGTTCGACTGAGGGCGGTTGCAGCTCGTCTGAGGGGGATAGAAGCAGTCGTAGCCACCGGCCAGAAGATCGTCTACGGCCGAGCTCATCGTGGTCGCGTAGTGCTCGGACCCGAACGGCCAGCGGCGCAGGGAGGCGTCCTGGGAGGTGACGACGAGTCCGTCGAGCGGGTCGTAGCTGTAGTCCGCGTACGTGTCCCGCCACCCTGTCCGGGGATAGTCGTCGTCCGGTCGCGGTATGGCTGTGCGGAGATCGCTGTCGAAGTCGTCGATCTCCTCCCGCACCTCGGTGCCGGGCCAGATCGCGGTCAGCGCCAGCGCGGCGGTGACGGCGATCGGGTTCCCCTCGTAGTCCGCCTGGGTGGTCGGGAACCACGCCCAGGCAAGCCGGTCATTGCGGTCGAGCAGGAAGTGCGCCGTCTGCGGGTGGACCGTGCCCTCCTCGTTACGACGCCCGATCCGGCACCACACGGCACGCCCGTCCGCATTGGCCCGGACCTGTGCGCAGAACCAGCCGACCTCCCTCAACGGCTTGGTGAGAGCCCAGGCCGTACCGCTGGCCCGGACCGGCTCGGCCCGCGAGTTCTCACTCGCCGCGTCGTGCTCGTAGACACCGGCGGGCGGCAGCGACGGCGACTCGTCCGATCCGGTGCAGCCCGTCAGCGCGAGCGGTCCGAGGCACGTGATCAGGAGAACGAGGACGAGCGCTCGATGTCGGCCTACGGACACGGAGAACGGTCGGAACACGGAGTTCATCGAAGCCCCTGATCCCGAAGTACGCAATTCGACCATCACGCACGGCGGTCCTGGTCTCAGCTGAAGTCCGCACAGCGGGTCGGGCCCGTGGTCGGAGACCTCGACGGCGACGTCCTGGCCGGTGGCGCGCACCCGGACGGTGACGGGCCGCGCGCCCTTCCTCCTGCGGGGACGGAGGGAGGGTTGGTGGGACCTCGGGCCGGCCCCGGCGCGGGGCTACGCTGGGCGCATGGGTCATGCGAAGACGTCGTTCGTCTGCCTGCCGTGCCGCGCCTCGTACAAGCAGCCTTATCCGCTTCCTGGCGACAAGGGCCGGTCGTGCCCGCGGTGCGGCGAGTCGCTGATCCATGTGGGTTCCGCCTTCGCGGCGCCGCGAAGGCGCGACACCGCGGCCTGGCGGGTGCTCTCGCTGTTGCTGCACGCGGGCGTCGGGTTCCACAAGAGTTGTTGCGGCGGGCCCGGCTACCGGCCACGCACGCTCGGCGAGGCTCGCGCGCGAATGGCACACGCACGGGCCGCCGGGGAGCCGTTCGCCACGGCCCTGGTACGCCGCGAGCTGCCTTGACGACGGCGACCGGACACCTGCGTGAGAGCGGAGACAGCTGAATGAGCATCGACGTCCGGGCGCTGCTGCCCTTCGCCGAGCGGGCCGCGACGATCGCCGGCGAGATCATCACGACCAGGGCCCCCGGCGTCGTCACCGCCAAGGGCGACCGCGACATGGCCACCGAGGTCGACTTCGCCGTCGAGCACGCCGTACGGGAGTTCCTGTCGCGCGAGACGCCCGAGGTGGGCTTCCTCGGCGAGGAGGAGGGCGCCGGCCGGGCGGGCGAGGGCCTGACGTGGGTGCTGGACCC
The DNA here is from genome assembly GCF_040675375.1 of Nonomuraea sp. NPDC049607. Taxonomy (NCBI): domain Bacteria; kingdom Bacillati; phylum Actinomycetota; class Actinomycetes; order Streptosporangiales; family Streptosporangiaceae; genus Nonomuraea; species Nonomuraea sp. NPDC049607. The sequence goes on along the minus strand of NZ_JBFAOV010000048.1, from coordinate 41,857 downwards.
TGTGGACGGCACGGCGAACTTCCTCCACGGCATCCCCCTGTGCGGCGTCTCCCTGGGCCTGATCGACGGGGACCTTCCCGTGCTCGGCGTCATCGGGCTGCCGTTCCTGAACGTCCGCTACTCGGCCGCCGAAGGCGTCGGGGCGACGGCCGACGGATCGCCCATCCAGGTCAGCGGCGCCCGGAACCTGCGGGACGCCATCGTCGCCATGGGCGACTACGCGGTGGGCGAGGACGCACCGGAACGGAACCGGCCCCGATTCGCCCTCACCGAGGAACTGGCCGCTCGCGTCCAGCGCGTCAGGATGCTCGGCTCAGCCGCGATCGACCTCGCCTGGGTGGCCGACGGCAAGGTCGACGCCAACATCATGCTCAGCAACAACCCGTGGGACACCGCGGCGGGCGTCGTCATCGCCCGCGAGGCCGGAGCCCTGGTGGTCGACCTGGACGGCAGCCCCCACACCATGAGCTCCCAGGCGACGATCGCGGTGAGCCCCGCCCTCGCCGCCGACCTCCTGAAGCTGCTCAGCACCGCCCTTCTCCACGGCGGGACTTCCGAATAGGTCCAGCTTCAGCCGCCTGCCCGAGCCCCGTGTTGCGCGTACAGCGCGCCGAGTCGCCGGCCGATCTCCTCACGCACCGGGTCGTGTCGCGGGCCGAGGGCGAACCGCTGGTCGGTCCAGCTGTCGGGCGGATACAGCCAGACCGGCCGGCCGACCAGGTGGGCCGGTTCCCATTCGTAGCGCGGCCAGACGTGAGCGTGCAGGAAAGGGTCGGTGTTGCCGAGGATCTCCAGGTTCACCCGCCGGAACGCCGGGTCCAGCGCGCCGCAGGCCCGCTCGACCGCCTCGCCGAGCAGCTCCATGTCCGACAGGAACGCCATCCGCCTGGCCCGGGGCAGGTCGGACAGTCGTTGCACGCCGGGCTCGTCCGTCAGGAGAACCGAGTATCCCGGCAGGAACTGGGTGTCGCCGATCACGGCGAAGCCGGCGTCCAGCCGCCTGAGCACCGTGGGATTCCCGCCCGCCAAGGCACTGCCGATCCTGTCCTGCCGCCATTCACCACTCATGCCGCCCGACCCTACAAGTGAACGATCAAGAGCCGCTCGGGCGGAAGCGGGCCCCGGGTCTCCTACGGCACGACGATGGAGCCGCTCCACTGCGTTCCGGCGTCCGAGTAGACCGAGGCCAGTTCGCCGTCGAAGTACGGCGAGAAGCTCCTGTCGTAGCGCAGGTCGAGGTCGGTGTCGGCGACGCTGATGGTGATCGTGTTGAGGTAGCCCGCGCGGCTGCTCTTGTCGTAGCGCAACAGCCAGGAGGAGCCGAGGGAGCCTTCACCGGCGAACGTGGAGTCCACGGTGTTGAGCTCCTCGGCCTTCAGGGCGGGTGCGCGTGCGACGGACATGCGTCCCTTGTAGCTTTCGAGCGTGTCGCCCGTTCGCGGGTGTGTGCCGTCGGGATGGGCGCCGGCCGGGAAGCCGAAGATGTCGACCGAGGAGTCGCGTGGCTGGTTCCAGGCCAGGCCCTGTGCGCCCACCTTGTCGACCAGCCTTCCGGTGTCGACCAGCCCGCCCGAGGAGGAGGGGACGACGCCGTTGTACACGGTGACGAAGGTGTAATCGCGGTCGTAGTCGTTGTACGACGAGAAATCGTAGTGAGTGAAGGCCGTCTTTCCGACGTAGAGGCCCGAGGGGGCCGTGCCGGCGGAGTACCCGGGGATGAAGACCCACTTGTCGAGGCCGCCGCCGGGTCCTTGTGTGTCGTACGCGCAGTGGCCGGCGGTGGCCACGAGGTTGCGGTACTGCGACTGTACGGCCGTGCCGGTGCACCAGTGCGGCTGGCCGTCGGCGCCGACGAAGAAGACCTTGCCCGTGCCGGCGGGCCCGTCGCCGGTGCCCCCGTCGTCGTCGGGTGGGAGTACCGGCGGGACGACGCCGGCTTTGCCGTCGGCGCTGTAAGGCCCGCCGAGAATGACCTTGTCGATGACGGTCTGGACACTGTAGGGGGTGGCGTTCGTCAGGTTGGCGCCGCTGTCGCCCAGCCAGAACTCGGCTACTTCGACGGCGGACGTCTGCGTGGTGGCCAGGAGATGGAAGTCCGTGCTGGCCGACGCGGCAACCGGCGCGGCCATGAGGCCGGAGGTCAGGAGGCCGACGGCTAACACGCCCAGTGTTGTCTTCATCTTGCCCTCTCCACTACTTAGGGGGCGACTTTTCGAACATACGATCGCCACCGAGGGCTGACGTTACCTGCCGGCCCCATGATGATCAACACTTTTAACAGCGGGCTGTCAAAACGTCCGCCGGAAGTAGGGACGCTCGTCAGGGTGTGTCCTGGAGGTGGGAGAGCATTGTGCGGGCCGGGTGGCCGAGGATGTGCTCCAGGTCGGGGGTCTGTCGTTCCAGGGAGCCGGCGCGGATCTGGGCGTTCAGCCAGGCCATCGGGCCGGGGGCGGCGTCAGGGACCTCGCGGTAGGGCACGCCCAGCGCCTCGGCGACCTCCGGATGGGTCCACAGCGGTCCGGTGAAGTCGTAGGCGCGGCCCTCGTGGCCTTCGCCGGTCAGCACGTTGGCCGCCGCCTCTGCCAGGTCGGACCGGAACGCGGTGTTCAGTCCGCGCCCTCCGGCGCTGCCCGTCAGCTCGCCGTCCGAGACCCTGGGGACGAACGCGTCGCCGTAGAACGGGTGGCGCAGGATCGTGTACGGCAGTCCGCTGCGCAGGAGGGCCTGCTCGGTGGCGTGGTGTGCCTCGGTCATGCCGGTGGCGACGGTGTCGGCGTCCAGGAAGCTGGTGTAGACGACGGCGCCGACGCCCACGTCCACGGCGGCGGCGAGGGCGGCCAGGTGGTGGCCGATCCTGCGTCCGGGGTCGAGCTCCGGCGAGGAGATCAGCAGCAGCCGGTCGGCCCCCTCGAACGCCGTACGCAGGCCCGCCGGGTCGTCGTAGTCCCCGCGCCGCGCCGGTACGCCCTCTGGCGCGCGGGCGGGGTCGCGGACGGCGGCGACGACGTCCGCCCTGGTACGCAGCCGGTCGACGACCAGCCGGCCGAGCGCGCCCGATGCGGCCGAGATCACGATCATGGAGCTCCCTCCGAGCAGGACAAGTGATCAAAGTGAACTGCCGGCACGCGACATGACGCCACTGCTTTTCGACGGGTCCGCGGACGACAGGCTCCAGCAAGGCATTCCTGGAGAAGGCTCCCGGCCCGGCACGGGTTAGCGTGATCGTGGACCCCTGGAGAGAACATGGACGAGCTCATCACGTACGGCAAATGGGCGTCGGTACGCGGCTCGCTCAAGACGACCGCCGACCGGTTCGCGAAGCTGATCTCCATCGTCGATCCCCAGGCCATGGCGACGAGGGAGTGGACGGTCGCCGAGACCGCGGCCCACGTCACCGCGATCGCCTCGCTCTACACCTCCGTGGTGCGCGGCGACGTGGCCTCGCCGTTCCCGGAGCTGGCGGAGGCGATACTCCAGGCCAACGTCGACACGGTCAGCGCGTTGAACGAGCTGGCGTTCGGGCATTTCGCCGAGCGTGACCCGCTCGTCCTGGCCGAGCGGCTGCGCGCCGACGTCCGGGAGATCCTGAGCGCCGGCGCGGAGGTCGATCCGGCGACGCCGGTCCCGTGGCTGGGCGACGCGCGGGTGCCCGTCGCGGGCGTGCTGGCCCACCTGCTGAACGAGCTGCTGCTGCACGGCTGGGACGTCGCCCGCGCGACCCGTACCCCCTGGTCGGTGCCCGCGCGGGACGCCGGCCTGTTCTTTGACCTGTTCCTCATCGGGATGATCAGGAACGACTACGGACGCCTGATGGACACCGGCTCGCCCGCCCCGCCCCGCCGGATCACCGTCGGGTTCCACTCCGCGCACACCGCGCCGGCGGCGCTGGTGCTCGACCGCGGACGGGTGTCGGTGGCGGAGGCGGGGGCGCGGGTGGACGCGCACGTGGGGTTCGACCCGGCGGCGCTGAACCTTTTACTGTTCGGCCGGATGTCCAGGACGCGGGCCGCGCTCACGGGCAAAGCGGCGGTCTGGGGGCGGCGTCCGTGGCTGCTGCCGGCCTTTCTGCGGTTCGTACGCCTGCCCACGACGACCGCGCCACGCGCACGTGTCGAGTCCATACAGGTGTGAACGCCACAAAGTATTCACGCAGTGGGCGCATACTGGAAGAGATGAAGCGAGCCAGCGGCGATTCTCGTCGTCACCTGCCCACAAGTCCCTTCAAACCGCCGCCTCCGGCGCCACCCGCCGAGCAGTTCGACATGAACGACCGGGTGAGCCATGACCGATACGGCCTCGGTGTCGTCATCGGGGTGGAGGACGATGTCGCCGTTCTGGTCGACTTCGGATCCCGGCAGGAGAGGATCACTACGCCGTTCAACAAGCTGTACAAACTCTGACAACCGGTCCGGACGCCCGTGTGCCATGACGGCCGCATGGGCGGGACCCGTCGTCGTGACATCCACCACACCAAGCAGGGCCGCGGTCTCGCGGCCGTGCTCGTCATGGTGCCCGTCATGGTGCCCGTCGTCATGAGCACCATCGGGCTCATGGCTCATGGGGTCACGATGGCGAAGTCGCGGCCCGGTGAGTCGAGCACGGCGACCAGCCGCTGCAGCGCCGTGATGTCCCCCTCACGCTCCACCCCCTCCACGCCCTTCCCCGCCAGCAGGCCGAGAAGCTGCGCCCGGGTCAGGCGGAGCGTCAGGTCCACGGGCTCCTCGGGCGGGTTCAGCCGCTGGACGAGCACGCCGTTCGACAGGGTGGTGCGGTGCAGCTCCCCCAGGTCCGTCAGGTGCCAGTCGATCGACAGGCTCTCGTGCCACGCCTTGGGGCCGTCCACGCGGATGGCGAGCGAGTCGAAGATCTGTTCCACGGTCAGGGCCGCGAGCAGGTCGGGCGCGGTGGTGGTGACCGGGGTGGGCACGATGCCGTCGGTCAGTTCCATGGCCCCGGTCAGGTACGAGTTCCGCCAGGTCCCGTTCTCCGCGCCCTGGCCGAGCCGGGTGTAGACCTCGGCCAGCAGGTCCCTGGCCGCCTTGTTGCCCTCGTCGGCGAAGACGGCGTGGTTCAGGAGCTGGACCGCGAAGCGCAGGTCGTTCTCCTCGACGTACCTGCGGGCGAAGGCGACGACGGCCGCGCCGCCGCCCATGCACTCGACGTACCGGATCGCGCTCTCCCTGGGCGGGTGCTCCCAGAGGTGGGCGGGGTTGCCGTCGTACCAGCCGAGGTAGCGCTGGTAGACGGCCTTGACGTTGTGGCTGACCGAGCCGTAGTAGCCGTGGGTGTGCCAGACCTGCTCCAGCGCGGGCGGCACGCGCATCTGCTCGGCGATCTCGGCGCCGGTCAGGCCCTTGTTGAGCAGGCGGAGGGTCTGGTCGTGCAGGTAGGCGTACAGGTCTCGCTGTTCCTGGAGGAACCGGACGATGTTGGCCTTTCCCCAGGTGGGCCAGTGGTGGGAGGCGAAGGCGACCTCGGCCCGGTCGGCGAGCAGCGTGAGGGTCTCCGACAGGTAGCGGGCCCAGATGCGGGCGTCGCGCACCTGGGCGCCGCGCAGCGTGAGGATGTTGTGCAGGTTGTGGGTGGCGTTCTCGGCCAGGCAGAGGGCGCCGCGGTCGGGGAACAGGAAGTTCATCTCGGCGGGGGCCTCGGTGCCGGGGGTGAGCTGGAAGACGAACCGCACGCCGTCGACGATCTCCTCCTGGCCGGTGCGGCTGACGTCCAGGGTGGGCGGGATGAGGGACGTGGTGCCGGTGGAGGAGGTCATGCCGAGGCCGCAGCCGATCTGGCCGTCCGGGGCGTGGGGCAGGGTGAGGCCGAACATGTAGCCGGCGCGGCGGTTCATGGCGGGGCCGGCGTAGACGTTCTCGGAGACCGCGTGGTCCATGAAACCGGCGGGGGCCAGGATCGGCACGTTCCCGTCGGTGACGCCGCGTACGCCGCCGAAGTGATCGATGTGGCTGTGGGTGTAGACGATCCCGGTGACCGGGCGGTCGCCGCGGTGGCGGCGGTAGAGCGCGAGCGCGATGGCGGCGCACTCGGTGGAGACCAGCGGATCGATGACGATGACACCGGTGTCGCCCTCGACCAGGGTCATGTTCGACAGGTCCAGGCCGCGTACCTGGTAGATGCCGTCGGCGACCTCGTACAGGCCCTGCTTGGCGCAGAGCTGGCTCTGCCGCCACAGGCTGGGGTGAGCCGTCTCGGGGCATTCGGCGTTGAGGAAGGCATAGGAGTCGTTGTCCCAGACGACCTGGCCGTTCCTCGACTTGACCACGGCGGGGGTCAGCTTCGCGATGAAGCCGCGATCCGCATCCTCGAAGTCGCCCGTGTCATGAAATGGAAGGTCTGCCATGTCTGCTCGCATGCCCCTGAATGGACGCTCGTAGCTCAATAACCAGCCCCAATAGCATGAAACTCGGGCAATAAGGGCAGGAAACGTCGGCACAGCGGCTCGGACGGTGTGATTGGGTGGATCCAGTCTGATCTCTTGGGGGTGGCCATGGAAGCGTGCGTGTTCGACCTCGACGGCGTGCTCGTCGACTCCGAGCCCGTCTGGGAGCAGGTGCGGCGCGCCTTCGTCGCCGACCACGGCGGCACCTGGCAGCCCGACACGCAGTCCAGGCTGATGGGCATGAGCACCGGCGAGTGGGCGGCCTACCTGCACGAGCTGGGGGTGCGCCTGACGCCCGACGAGATCGCCGAGGGCGTGGTCGACCAGATGGCCGAGCGCTACCAGGACGGCGTGCCGCTGCTGCCGGGCGCCCGCGAGGCCGTTCGCCGGCTGGCCGCACGGTTCACGCTCGGCCTGGCCAGCTCGTCGCCCCGGCGGCTGATCGACGTGGTGCTGGACGCGTCCGAGCTGCGCGAGTACTTCGTCACCACGGTCTCCACCGAGGAGGTCGCGCGTGGCAAGCCCGCCCCCGACGGCTACCTGGAGGCGGCCAGGCGGCTGGAGATCTACCCGAAGGACTGCGTGGCGGTCGAGGACTCCAGCAACGGGCTGCGTTCGGCGCACGCGGCCGGCATGCGGGTGATCGCCGTGCCGCATCCCGGCTACCCGCCCGACGACGACGCCCTCGCCCTCGCCTGGCAGGTCCTCCCCGACCTCGACGCGCTCACGGTGGAGGCGCTGGCGTGACGACCGACGGCATGAGCGTCCGCCTCCGGACGCCGGCCGATCTGGACGCCTGCGCCGCGGCCCTGAGGCTGGTCCACAACGCCGACCGCTACCCCGTCGACTGGCCGGCCGACCCCCACGGCTGGCTGACCCCGCAGGGCCTCCTGAGCGCCTGGGTGGCGGTCACGGAGGACCGGGTGCTCGGCCACGTCGGCCTGGCCGACACCCCCGGGGGCCCGGAGGTCACCCGGCTCTTCGTCGCGCCCGCCGCCCGGGGCCGCGGGCTGGCCCCCCTCCTGCTGGACACCGTAAGGAAGGCCGCCGACGGGCCCGTCCTGCTGGAGGTCTCCGACGAGGGCCGGGCGGCCGTCGCGCTCTACGAGCGGCTGGGCTGGCGCCGCGTCGGCAGCACCCGCGCGCGATGGCTCAACGCCGCGGGCGAACCCGCCCTGCTCCACCACTACGTCAGCCCGTGAAGCTATCCTTTGGAAATCGTGCGAGACATCACGGTTTTCAGTGGCAGCGCCCACCCCGAGTTGGCCGAGGAGATCTGCTCCCACCTCGGCACCCCGCTCCACCCCGTCAAGGTCGCCCGCTTTGCCAACGACGCGCTTGAGGTGCAGCTCCAGGCCAACTGCCGCGAGCGCGACGTGTTCCTCATCCAGCCCCTCGTGCCGCCGACCCAGGAGAACCTGGTCGAGCTGCTGCTCATGATCGACGCGGCCCGCGGCGCGTCCGCGGCCAGGACGACCGTCGTCCTGCCGCACTACGCCTACGCCCGGTCGGACAAGAAGGACGCGCCACGCATCTCCATCGGCGGCCGGCTGGTCGCCGACCTGATGGTGGCCGCGGGCGCGAACCGGGTGCTGGCCATGACGCTGCACTCGCCGCAGGTCCACGGCTTCTTCAGCGTGCCCGTCGACCACCTGCACGCGCTGCGCGAGCTGGCCGCGCACTTCCGCCGCCACGACCTGTCGAACACCGTCGTCGTCTCCCCCGACCTGGGCAACGCCAAGGAGGCCGCGCACTTCGCCCGGCTGCTCGGCACCGGCGTCGCGATGGGCGCCAAGCAGCGTTTCCCCGACGACCGCGTGGTGATCAGCTCGGTCATCGGCGAGGTCGCGGGCAAGGACGTGATCATCCTGGACGACGAGATCGCCAAGGGCAGCACGGTCATCGAGCTGCTGGGACGGCTGCGCGAGCAGGGCGTCAACTCCGTCCGCCTGGCGTGCACGCACGGGCTGTTCGCGGGCGGGGCGATCGAGCGGCTGAGCGCGTTCCCCGAGGTCATGGAGATCGTCTGCACGAACACCGTGCCGCCGCCCAAGCCGAGTGACAAGCTGACCGTGCTGTCGATCGCCCCCGCGCTGGCCGAGGCCATGCGCCGGATCCACGACGGCGAGTCGGTGAGCGCTCTGTTCAGCACCTCCTGACGGCTCGCCCGGTGATCTTCCGGGACGGCCGGGAATGGATCATAGTGGACATCATGCATGCGGCCACAGACGTCCTGCTCCGGCGGTTCCGTGACGGCGTGGGGGAGGTCGTGCCCCTGGTGTCGCTGTGGGCGCACGGCTCGCTCGGCGCCGGCGACTACCAGCCGGGGCGCAGCGACCTCGACCTGATCGCGGTCGTCGAGACGCCGGTCACGATGGAGCAGTGGCGCCGGATCAAGGCGCTGCACCGGGGGCTCGACCTGCCGCTCGCGGACCTGCTCCACTGTTCCTACCTGCCGGTGGAGGAGCTGGCGGACCCGCGGGTCGAGCACGTGACATGGGCCCACGAGGAGATCTTCCGCCGCCCGGTGACGGCGGTGACCCGCCGCGAGCTGCACACGGCTCCCCTCGTGCTGCACGGGCCGCCGCCCGCCGAGCTGCTGCCGTCCGTCTCCGACGCCGTCCTGGCCGACTTCGTCCGTACGGACCTGCGCGAGTTCTGGCTGGACAAGACCAGAGGGCGCCGGCGCTGGCTGCGGGAGGTCTGGGTGGATCTCGGCCTGCTGACCGTCGCCAGGGCGTCGGTCACGCTGCGGGAGGGCCGGTTGATCACCAAACGAGAGGCCCTCGACGTGCTGGCCGGGATGGGCGCGCCGGAGGTCGTGCTGGCCGACGTGCGCGCCCGCCGGTACGGCACGCCGCGTCCCGTGCTGAGCCGCTTCAGAAGGGGCACGCTGACCAGGGCCTTCGTCAGGTCCGCCCTCAGGAAGGTGCTGGCGGAAGGCCACGAAGGGACCTGAGCGCACCCCCGTCTCAGTGGGCAGGACGGCGGCCCCCGGCGGATCGCCGAGGGATAGTCTTGGCCCCGAGCTACCACCTGAACCGGGGAAAGGGCGGCATATGGGGGAGATCAGGCAGTCCTATCTGGTGGCCGCGGCGTCGGCGATGTCGCTGCTGCGCGACCCGGCCGTACGGGCGGCGTGGGAGAAGCCGAGCGCGCTGACCGAGTTCAGCGTCGCGGGCCTGGCCGGGCACCTGGCCCACCAGATCGTCAGGGTCGTCGACGTGCTCGACACCGGCGAGGAGCCCGGGGAGCCGATCCCGCTCATCGAGCACTACACGAGGTCGCCGTGGGTGCAGGCCGGCCTCGACCACGAGAGCAACGTCAGCATCCGGCGGGGCGGCCAGGCGGCCGCCGCGGACGGGCACGCCACGCTGGTCGACCACACGCAGGCGCTGCTGGACCGCCTCCTCGTCGAGCTGCCCGCCGAGCCGGCGGACCGGGTCGTGCGGCTGCCGTGGGCGGGCTGGTCGCTGCTGCTCGACGACTTCCTGCTCACCAGGGTGATGGAGCTGGTCGTGCACTCCGACGACCTGGCCGCCAGCGTGGGCATCGAGACGCCGGAGCTGCCGCCGGCGATCATCGAGCCCGTCGTGGAGCTGCTGGCCCGCCTGGCGGTGCACCGGCACGGCGCGACGGCGGTCATCCGCACCCTCAGCAGGGCCGAACGCGCGCCTGCCACGATAAGCGCCTTCTGACCTTCCCCCACGGGCCGTCCTACGACCCGCCGCCCACCATGCGCAGCGCCTCGGCCACCTCGCGCCCCGACAACGCGCTGTCCGGGTCGAGCAGCCACTGCGCCAGGAACCCCGTCAGCATGGCCTGGTAGAGCGAGCCCACCAGCCGGGCCCGTTCCGGGTCGCTCTCGGCCCGCACGTCCTGGAACAGCTCGGCGAGCCCCACGCGCGCGTCCGTGATCGCCGAGGCGAGCCGCTCCCGCACCTCGGGCAGATGATCGATCTGCCCGAGCAGCTCAAGCTGGGTGATCCAGAGCGGCCGCAGCCGGTCGAACGACTCCACCACCCGGTCCCACGCCCGCGCGAACCGCTCCAGCGGTGACGCGCCCTCCTTGACGTCGGCGGCGAGCGTCAGCGCCAGGTCGTCGCCCCATTCCTTCATCACCTCGAACAGCGCCTCGTTCATCAGCGCGTCCTTGGACCTGAAGTGGTAGCCGATGCCCGCGAGGCTCACACCCGACGCGTTGGCGATGTCGCGCGCGGTGGTACGCGAGTAGCCCTTCTCGATCAGGCAGCGCGTTCACGGCATGAAGAACGTCCTCATCTCCGGCGCGAGCATCGCCGGCACCTCGCTGGCCTACTGGCTGCGCCGCCACGGCTTCACCGTCACCGTCGTCGAGCGCGCCCCCGCCATCCGTACGGGCGGCTACAAGGTCGACGTCCGCGGCGCCGCCCTCGACGTGATCCGGCGCATGGGCCTGCTGGACGCGGTCACCGCCCGCGCCACCGGCATGCGCGTCGCCACCCACTACGACGGCAAGGGCAGGCCGGTGGCCACCATGGACGCCGACCTGTTCGGCGGCCGCGAGGGCGAAGACGCCGAGATCATGCGCGGCGACCTCAACGAGCTCCTGTACGACCTCACCCGCGACGACGCCGAATACCTCTTCGGCGACTCCGTCACCGCCGTCGCCGACGACGGCCTGGTCACCTTCGAGCACGCCGAGCCGCGCCGGTTCGACCTGGTCGTGGGCGCGGACGGCATGCGCTCCAACATCCGCAGGATCGCCTTCGGGGCGGACGACCAGTACGTCCGCGACCTGGGCTACTACGTCTCGATCTCCACCGTCCCCAACACGCTCGGCCTGGACCGCGAGGAGGCCGTGCACGCCGCCCCCGGCCGGACCGCCAACGTCTACAGCACCCGCCGGGACGGCGCCGCCAAGGCCCTGTTCATGTGGGCGTCGCAGCCGCTGTCCTACGACCACCGCGACGTCGGCCGCCAGAAGGACCTGCTGGCCGAGGCCATGACGGGCGTCGAGTGGGAGGTGCCCGCGCTGCTCGGCGCGGTGCGCGAGGCCGACGACTTCTCCTTCGACTCGGTCAGCCAGGTGCACATGGACCAGTGGTCGAAGGGCCGGGTCGTGCTGCTCGGGGACGCCGCGTACTGCGCCTCGCCGGCCTCGGGGCAGGGCACGAGCCTGGCGATCGTGGGGGCGTACGTGCTGGCCGGCGAGCTGGCCCGGGGTGGCGGCGCGGCGGGCTACGAGCGGGAGATGCGCGAGTTCGTCCGGGTCAACCAGGAGCTCGGCCCGGCGAACGTGCGGGGCATGGTGATCGGCTCACGCCTGGCGCTGTGGTTCCAGCTCAGGATGCTCAAGCTGATGCCGCACCTGCCGGGCAAGGACAAGGTCATCGAGCGCGTCGCCGGGGCGATCCACCGGGCGGCCACGGCGATCCGGCTCAAGAGCTACGTGGAATGAAGTGTTCCGTTCTGCTATAGTAAGAGCAGAACGTTCCGTTCCGAAAGAAGTGGGGTTCAACATGACCATCCTCGTCACCGGTGCCACCGGAACCGTCGGCCGCCTCGTCGTCGAGGAGCTCCTCCTGGCCGGGCAGCAGGTCCGCGCCCTGACCAGGAACCCCGCCAAGGCCGCCCTCCCCGAGGGCGTCGAGGTCGTCGGCGGGGACCTCGCCGAGCCCGCCTCCCTGGCCGCCGCCTTCGAGGGCGTCACCGCGGCGCATTTCATCAACTTCGCCGGCGACGACTACGCGCCGCTCCCCGACGGCGCCGGGCTCGCCGAGCTGGCCGTCAAGGCGGGCGTGCGCCGGGTCACCGTGCTCGGCGGGCGTGAGGACGGCGAGCTGGAACAGGCGCTCGCCGCCACCGACCTGGAGTGGACGCTGCTCCACCCGGTCGAGTTCATGTCCAACACGCTCCAGTGGTGGGCGCACACCATCAAGACCGAGGGCGTCATCAAGGAGCCGTTCGGCGACCGGCTGAGCGCGCTGGTGCACGAGCGCGACATCGCCGCGGTGGCCGCCAAGGTCCTGACCGAGAGCGGGCACGGCAGCCGGACGTACGTGCTGACCGGCCCGCGCGCGATCACCCTCAAGGAGAAGGTCGCCGTCCTGGGCGAGGCCATCGGCAAGGACGTCGAGTTCGTCGAGCTCACCGTGGACGAGGCGCGGGCCAAGTGGCGCGCCGACGGCATGGGCGAGCAGACCATCGAGTTCCTCGTCGGCGCGCTCGGCAACACGCCGGAGGTCGGCTACACGGTCGTCCCGACCGTCCGGGAGGTCACCGGCCGGGACGCGCGTGACTTCGCCGAGTGGGCGCGCGAGCACGCCGACGCGTTCCGCGGGTGACCTACCCGGAGACCGCCGCGTAGTGGCAGGCGGCCTGGGCGTCCGGCACGGCGGGAAGGATCTTCAGCACCTCCGACCGGCAGGCCGCGTCCACGCCCGCCTCCGCCGCCCTGCCCGAGGCCAGCACGTGGCAACGGGGGTGGAACCGGCAGCCACCCGGCACCCTGGTCGGGTCCGGCGGCTCACCGGTCAGCACGATCCGCTCGGGCGACTCCGGCAGCACCGACATCAGCGCCTGCGTGTACGGATGCCGCGGCGCCGTCAGCACCTGTTCGACCGGCCCGGACTCGACGATCCGTCCGAGGTACATGACCGCGACCCGGTCGGCGATGTTCCAGGCCAGGCCGAGGTCGTGGGTGACGACCAGGGCCGACAGGCCGAGATCGGCCCTGAGCTTGAGCATCAGCGCCAGGATCTCGCCGCGTACGGAGGCGTCGAGCGAGGCCACGGGCTCGTCGGCGATCAGCACCTTGGGGTTCAGGGCGAGCGCGCCGGCGATCACGACCCGCTGCCGCTGCCCGCCGGACAGCTCGTGCGGATAGCGCAGGAAGAAGCGCTCGGGCGGCCGCAGCCCGGCCCTGGACAGGGCGGAGGCGACCAGCTCCTCCTCGTCGGGCAGGCCGTGGATGCGCGGCCCCTCGGCGACCGCCTCGTAGACGGTCTGGCGGGGGTTGAGCGAGCCCATCGGGTCCTGGAGGACGAGCTGGACCTGACGGCGGTAGGCCTTGAGCGCCTTGGAGCCGTAGTTCAGCGGGGAGCCGTCGAAGCGGACCTCGCCGGACGTGGGGCGTTCGAGGCCGAGCAGCGTGCGGGCCAGGGTGGTCTTGCCGCAGCCCGACTCGCCGACCAGGGCCACGATCTCGCCCTGGCCGATCGCCAGGTTGACGCCGTCGACGGCGCGGGCGCTGCGGCCCCTTGAGGAGAACGCGACGTGCAGGTCACGGGCCTCCAGCAGCGCGCCCTTGCCCGTCGAGACGGTCTCGGCGGCGGTCTGCGTCTCGGTCATGAAGCCTCGACCTCCTCCTTGGAGCGTACGTGCACGCAGGCGGCGGCGTGGCGGGGGCCGGCGGGCCACAGCTCGACGTCGAGAAGCGCGCATTCCTCCAGCGCGACCGGGCAGCGCGGGTGGAACGCGCAGCCGGCCGGGAGCTGCATCGGGTCCGGCGGGTCGCCGCCGAGCCCCTTGGGGGCCAGCCGCGAGACCGGGTCGCCCACGGTCGGGAACGCGGCGGCCAGGGCCCGGCTGTAGGGGTGCCGGGCGTCGTGGAACACCTCGCGGGAGGGGCCGTGCTCGACCACGCGGCCGGCGTACATGACCGCGAGCTGGTCGCAGACGTCGGCCAGGACCGACAGGTCGTGCGAGATCATGATCAGGGAGATGCCGTGCTCGGCGATCAGCTCCTTGATCAACGTGAGGACCTGCGCCTGGACCATCACGTCGAGCGCGGTGGTCGGCTCGTCGGCGATGATCAGGCGCGGCGAGCAGGCCAGCGCCATCGCGATCATCACGCGCTGCCGCTGGCCGCCGGACAGCTCGTGCGGGTAGCTGCGGGCCCGCCAGGCGGGCAGGCCGACCTGTTCGAGCAGCTCGCCGACGCGCTTGCGGGCGCCGTCCGGCTTGGCCAGGCCGTGGACGAGCAGCGGCTCGGCGATCTGCTCGCCGATCCTGCGCACGGGGTTGAGCCCGTGCTGCGCGCCCTGGAACACGATCGAGGCCTCGGCCCAGCGCACGGCCCGCATGCGTCCCCACTTCATGGTGAGGACGTCGTCGCCGTCGAGCAGGATCCGGCCGCCGACACGCGTGCTCTTGGGCAGGAGCCTGAGCAGCGCCATGGCCAGCGTCGACTTGCCGGACCCCGACTCGCCGGCGACTCCGAGCGCCGCTCCGGAGTCGAGGGTCAGCGACACACCACGCACCGCGGGCACCTCGCCCGACGCGATGCGGTAGGTCACCGACAGGTCGTCCAGTTCGAGGAGACTCATGCCGCCCTCCTGAGCCTTGGGTTCAGCACGGCCTCCAGCGCCCGTCCCACCAGGGTGAACGCCATGACGACCACGAGGATGGCCAGACCGGGGAGGATGATGTACCACCACGCGCCCTCGTTGGCCGCGCCGTAGTCGTAGGAGCCGCGCAGCATGGTGCCCCACGACGTCTTGTTCGCGCTGGCGCCGAGGAAGGCCAGCGTGGACTCGGTGACGATCGCGCTGGCCACCTCCAGGGTGGTGCTGGCCAGCAGCAGCGGCGCCACGTTGGGCAGCACGTGCCGGGTGGTGATGTGCCAGTGGCCGCCGCCGAGCGCCTTGGAACGTTCGATGTAGGGCCTGGCCTCGACCGCGAAGGTCTGCGCCCTGATCAGCCGGGCCGTGGACGGCCAGGTGGTGACGCCGATCGCCATGATGATGGTGAACGTGCTGCCGCCGAGGATGGCCGCCAGCACCAGCGCGGTCACCAGCGAGGGCAGCACCAGGAACCAGTCGGTGACCCGCATCAGCGTGCCGCCGACCCAGCCGCCGAAGTGCCCGGCGGCGATGCCGATGACCATGCCGATCACGATGCTGAGCAGCGCGGCCAGGAAGCCGATGAGCAGCGAGGCACGCGACCCCCACCAGATCATCAGCAGGATCGACCGGCCCGACTCGTCGGTGCCGAAGGGGAAGTCCAGGCCGGGGGCCTGGAACTTCTCACCCGGCGCGTCGATGACGCTGGTCACGCCCTCGTCGATGAACAGCGGGGCGATCAGCGCGAGCACGACGGCGGCCAGCAGGACGACCGTCCCGATCACGCCCGCGCGATGCCGGCGGAAGTCGGTCCAGAAGTTGCCCAGCGCCTGCCGCCTGCGCGTGGCAGCGACACTCGTCATGCCGACCTCACCCTCGGGTCGAGAACGTGGTAGAGCACGTCGGCCAGTGTGTTCATGAGGATGACGGCCACGGTGATGAGCATGAACGTGCCCTGCATGAGCGTGAAGTCCGGCACCCGGACCGCCCGGTAGAACAGCTGCCCGAGGCCCGGCCAGGTGTAGATCGTCTCCACGGTGACCGCGCCGCCGACCACGAAGCCGATGCGCATGAAGACCAGCGTCACCGTGGGCAGCAGGGCGTTGGGCACCGCGTGGCGGCGGCGTACCTCGTCGTCGCGCAGGCCCTTGGCGCGGGCCACGGTGATGTAGTCCTGGCTGACCTCCTCCAGCAGCGACGACCGCATGACCAGGAGGTACTGGGCGTAGATCACCGCCACGAGGGTCAGGCACGGCAGCACCATGTGCGAGGCCACGTCGAGCAGGTACGCGAACCCGTCGGGCGCGTCGACGCTCTCGATGCCCCGGAACGGGAAGATGCCGGGGATCGGGCCGATGCCGACGCCGAGCACCATCATCAACAGCAGGCCGAGCCAGAACGTCGGCACCGACCACAGCACCAGCGACAGACCGGTGGAGAAGCGGTCGAACCGACTCCCCCGCTGCCAGCCCGCCCTGGTGCCCTGCCAGAGGCCGAGGCTGACCGCGATGACCAGACCGGTCCCGGCCAGCAGCAGCGTCGGGCCGATGCGCTCGCCGATGAGGTCGAGCACCGGCCGCTTGTACTCGTACGACGTGCCCAGGTCGAGCCTGAGCGTCTTGCCGACGAAGTCGATGAACTGGTCGAGCACCGGCTTGTCGAGACCGAGCCTGTGACGTTCCATGTCGAGCTGCGCCGGGGTCATGTTGCGGCCCTGCGCCAGGTTCCGCACCGGGTCGCCGGGCAGCAGGCGGAAGACGAAGAACGTCCCGGCGATCACCGCGGCGATGCTGAACAGCGCCCCGCCCGCCTTCGACAACGCGTACTTCAGCGTGCCGCGGCGAGCGGGGCGGTCCTCAGCAGGGCCCGCCGCCTGGACGGCGGCGGGCTCTGCCGCTTCGAGCGGTGTTGTCATTCGCGCTCGTCCGCGACGCTCTTACGCCGCCTGGTCAGGAAGAAGGCCGCCAGACCGATGACGACCACGCCGCCGACCACGCCGACGATGAGACCGGTGTTGGAGCCGGAGTCGCCGCCCGCGCCGGAGCCGCCGGCCGCGGACGCCTTGACGTCGGCCGTGTAGAACGGCCAGTAGCCGCTGCCGCCGTACAGCAGGCCCTTGTCCTCGGGGATCGGGGTGATGCTGGTGACCCGGTCCTTGCGGTAACCCTCAAGGTCGTTGGGGTAGTAGATCGCGATCACCGGGGCGTCGGTGTAGAGCCGCTGCTCCATCTGCTTGATGATCTCGGCGCGCTTCGGCCGGTCGAGCTCCTTGAGCTGCTCCTGGTAGAGCTTCTCGAAGGTCGGGTCGCAGTAGAACGACTCGGTGCCGCCGCCCTCGCCGCCCGGCGCCGGCCGGCGGCTGCACAGGTGGGTGGCCAGGATCTCCTCGGGGTCGGGGTTGACCGACCAGCCGCTGATCGCGATGTCGAACAGCGCCGTGACGCCGGTCTCCTCGCCGAACTTGCTGGAGTCGAGCTTCCTGGTGGTCAGCGTGATGCCGACCTCCTTGAAGAAGCCGGTCAGGTACTCGGCGAGCTTGTCCTCGACCGGCGTGTCGGTGTGGATGCTGAAACGGAACTCCAGCTTGCGCTTGCCGTCGGGCATCGTGCGGACGCCGTCGGCGCCCTTCTTGTAACCGGCGTCGTCGAGGATCTTGTTCGCCTTGGCCACGTCGTAGGTGACCTTCTCGTCGCCCGTGGCCTCCCAGAAGAAGTCCTTGAACATGGGCGGGATGATCGAGCCGTCGGCCGGCTTGGCCAGGCCGCCCTGCACCTCGTCGACCAGCTTCTGCTTGTCGATGGCGAAGTGGATCGCCTGACGCACCTTCGGGTCCTTCAGCGCCGGGTGGCCGTCGCCAATGGGCTTGTTGTCGGTGGTGGTGGCGCCGTGGTTGATCTGCAGGTACGCGGCCCGGCGGCCCTGGGTGTTCCACGCCTCGATGTTCGGGTCGTTCTCGATGGCCTGGAACTCCGGCGGCGTCATACGGCCGAGCAGGTCGATGTCGCCCTTCTTCAGCCCGGCGATGGCGGCCTGCGGGTTGTCGTAGAAGATGAACTGGAGCTCGTCGACCTTCGGCTTGCCCCGCCAGTAGTTGGGGTTGGCCTCCAGCTTGACGAACTGGTCCTTCTTCTGCTCGACCGCGATGTACGGGCCGCTGCCGACCGTCGGGTACGTCTCCGCGTCGTAGTTGGCCATGTCGGTGACCTTCTCCCACACATGCTTGGGCATGATCGGGATCGGGTTCTCCAGCATGGACGCCTGCGGGGCCTTGGTCTTGATGACCAGGTCCTGGCCGTTGGCGGTGACGCTCTCGAAGTTCTCCACGGCGGGGCCGTTGGCCGTCTTGGCCGCCTCGTCCGTCATGATCTTGTTGAACGTCCAGGCGGCGTCCTCGGCCGTGACCGGCTGGCCGTCGGACCACTTGGTGCTACGGATCTTGAACGTCCACGTGAGCCCGTCGTCGGACGTCGTCCACGACTCGGCCAGGTCAGGGCTGGGCTGGAGCGTCTTGGAGTCGGGGACCGTGAGGTAGCCGTACATCGTGCGGTGGATCGCGGTGGAGACCAGCCGGACCGCCAGGAACGGGTTCATCGAATCCATCGCCTGGGTGGCGCCGACGCGTAGGACCTTCTTCCCCGCCGCAGGTTCCTGGGCTTGGGCCGCCGTGGCGCCTTGGCCGGCCACCAACATCGCGACGCCTAGCACAGCCAGGCGTGCGAACCATTTCCTCATGATGCCTCACCTTCAGGCGGGGGATTCCTGTGTAGATGAAGGCACACCATAGAGAGACCGCGTGTCAACGCAGCACGGAGAATTGTTTCATTCTCGTTTCATTTTGCGGTGTAAATTTTCAGCAGCCCTGGCGCTACCGTGATCTGGTGCCTCGCCTGCCCGTTCTCCTCGCTGCCGTCGTGACCGTGGTGGCGGGGCTCGGCGTCCGGCTGCTGTGGGACGGGCCCGTGCCCAAGTACGCGGGCGACGCGCTCTACACCGTGCTGATCTACGCGCTCGTCGTCCTGGCCCTGCCGCGCGTGCGGCCCTGGGTCGCCGCGGTGGGGTCGGGCGGGCTGAGCTGGGCGATCGAGTTCGCCCAGCTCGGTGAGATCCCGGCAGTCCTGCGGCCACTGCTGGGCAGCACCTTCAACCCGCCCGACCTGCTCTGGTACGCCGTCGGCGCGGCCACCGCATGCGCCGCGCACACTCTGTGGAGCTCCCGGCGCCGATCCCCCTGAGGGGTCAGTGGCAGCCGCCCGAGCCGCAGCACGACCCGGCCTGCGGCAGCAGCTCCCGGCCCCCGCCCAGCTCGTAGCCGGCCTCGACCACGGCCGACTCGATGACGGCGGCGTCGATCGGGGCGCTGCTGGTCACGACCATCTCCTTGGCCGCGAGGTCGACCTCGACGGCCTGGACCCCGTCGACCTTGCCGACCTCGGCCCGCACCGAGCTGACGCAGTGGCCACAGGTCATGCCCTCGACCTGGTACGCGGTGATCACCATGTCCGAACTCCTCACTGTCCCGGCTTCCCGGCCACTATATACCCCTGGGGGGTAAGAACGCATACTTCCTGATCGCCCGGATAGAGGGAAGGGAAAACACGAAGGGGACCGTCATGTTGAACGGCAAGACCATCGCGTTCCTGGTCGCTCCGGAAGGGGTCGAGCAGGTGGAGCTCACCGAGCCGTGGAAGGCGGTCAAGCAGGCGGGCGGCACGCCCCGGCTGGTCTCCACGTCCTCGGGGAAGATCCAGGCGTTCAACCATCTGGACAAGGCCGACACCTTCACCGTGGACGCCACGGTGGACGACGCCGACCCCGGCGACTTCGACGCCCTGCTGCTCCCCGGCGGTGTCGCCAACCCCGACTTCCTGCGTACGGCGCCGCCGGCCGTGGAGTTCGCGCGGGCCTTCTTCGACGCCGGCAAACCGGTGGCCGCCATCTGCCACGCCCCCTGGACGCTGATCGAGGCGGACGTCGTCCGCGGGCGTACGCTCACGTCCTGGCCGAGCCTTCAGACCGACCTGCGCAACGCGGGCGCGACCTGGAAGGACCAGGAGGTCGTCGTCTGCACGGACGGCCCGAACACCCTGGTCACCAGCCGCAAACCGGACGACCTCAAGGCCTTCTGCCAGGCCGCGACGGACGCCTTCTCGGCCTGACCACGCGAGCCCGCCCCGATCCCGCCCGGGGCGGCGCGAGCCCGCCTGAGACCGCCTCAGCCGCGCAGCAGGGCTTCGGCGACGCCGCGCACAGAGGCCCTGAGCCGGTCGGCCCCGCCCTCGGCCATCACGTGCCGGGCGAGGTCGGCGTCGAAGGAGGCCAGGAGGGTGTGGGCGGCGAACGCGGCGTCGAGCCCCGGCGCCGCCGCCGCGACCAGCGCCGTCACGTGGGCGTGCCAGCGCAGATAGGTGGGATCGCGGTATTTGTCGGCCGCGCAGGCCCGTTCGTGCGCGGCGAACAGCGCCAGGTTGCGTTCGGCCAGCCCGGCCAGCTCGTCCAGGAACGCGAGCAGCCGATCCCGTGGCGGCGCCCCCGGGCCGAGCGGCGAGCCGGGCGACTCGATGGCCTCGGCCAGGGCGGCGGCCCGCTCGGCCAGCAGCTCCTGGAACAGGCCGGTCCTGCTGCCGAAGCGCCGGAACAGCGTGCCCTTGCCCACCCCCGCCGCCGCGGCCACCCGGTCGAGCGAGATGTGCTCGGCGCCGTGGGCGGCCAGGAGCTCTTCGGTGGCCCGCAGGATCGCCTCCCTGTTGCGGGTCGCGTCTGATCGCACCAACGCCCCTCCCTTGCAAGCGGACTGTTGGTCCCCATAGTATCCCGGCAACGAAGCGGACCGCCGGTCCGCATGGTTGCAGGAGGACTTCCCATGCACGCATTGGTGGTCGGCCCCGGGGCCGCAGGACGGCTCGCCGACGTTCCCGAACCCGTTCCGGAAGCCGGGCAGGCGCTCGTCGAGGTGCACAGGACGTCGGTCAACTTCAGCGAGCTGCGGCACATGGGCCGACTGCCGGAGGGCACGGTGCTCGGCTACGACGCCGCCGGGGTGGTGCTGCGGCCCGCCGCGGACGGCACGGGCCCGGCCGAGGGCGCGCGGGTGGCGGCGTTCGGGGCGGGAGCGTGGGCGGAGCGGGCGGCGTTCGACACCGGCGCGCTCGCCGTGGTGCCCGACGGGGTGGATTTGTCGACGGCCGCGGCCCTGCCGATGCCCGGCCTGACCGCCCTCCGCTCACTACGCGCCGCCGGCGTCTCCCCCGGGCCACGCGGACTCCCCACCGACGTCCCGCCGGAACCGCACGGACTCTCCGTCAGCCCGCCGTCGGAGCCGCGCGGACTCATGACCGGGGCGTCGGGATCGCGGGTGCTCGTGACCGGGGCGTCGGGGGCGGTGGGGAGGCTGGCGGTGCAGCTCGCCGGGCTGGCCGGGGCGCACGTCGTCGCCTCGGTGAGCACGCCGGACCGCGCCCGCGCCCTGGCCCTCGGCGCGGACGTGGAGGTCGTGACCGGCCTGGACGGCGTGACCCCCGTGGACGTCGTCATCGAGGTGGTCGGCGGCCCGACCCTGGTGGCGGCGTGGGGCCTGCTCGCACCTGGCGGCAACCTCCAGAGCATCGGCTGGGCCTCCGGGCAGCCGGCCGTCTTCCCGCCTGGCTCGACCTTCTCCCTCGGCCCCGCGCGTTCGATGAACTCGTTCGGCGACGTCGACTCCCCCGGCCCCGACCTGGCCTTCCTGCTCGGCCTCGTGGCGGCGGGCGACCTGTCCGTCGAGATCGGCCGGCGCCTGCCGTGGGAACGCCTGGAGGAGGCCGCCGCGGCCCAGCTCGACCGCACGGTCACCGGCAAGGTCGTGCTGGACGTCGTCCCGGCGGGCCACGTTCTTTCCTGACCACATCGAAACTCATCTGTCACGCCTTGTCCCTCGGGGAGAAATGGTCTAGACCTAGACCAAACAGAGCGTCCTCCGCGCCCCCCAGGGAGACCTCATGTCACTCGAAGAGGATTCCAGGCGACTCGCCGAGCTCGGCTACAAGCAGGAGCTGGCCCGGACCTGGAGCGGCTTCTCCAACTTCGCGATCTCCTTCTCCATCATCTCGATCCTCGCCGGCTGCTTCACGACCTTCGGGCAGGCGTGGAACAACGGCGGCCCCATCGCCATCTCGTGGGGCTGGCCGCTGATCTCCGTGTTCATCCTCATCATCGGTTTCTGCATGTCGGAGCTGGTCTCGGCGTTCCCGACGGCGGGCGGCATCTACTGGTGGGCCGCCACCATGGGCAAGCCGATCCACGGCTGGTTCACCGGCTGGCTCAACCTGATCGGCCTCATCGCGGTCACCGCGTCGGTCGACTACGGCTGCGCCACGTTCCTCAACATCACGATCAGCCGCCTGACCGGCGGCGCGTGGGAGGGCACGCTCCCCCAGGCGTTCCTGCTGTTCGTGATCATCCTCATCCTGCACGCGCTCATCAACATCTTCAGCCACCGGCTCATCTCGCTGCTGCAGAACATCAGCGTGTGGTGGCACGTCGCGGGCGCGGTCGTCATCGTCGCGATCCTGGTCTTCGCGCCGTCCGAGCACCAGTCGCTCGGCTTCGTGTTCGGCGGCACGATCAACAACTCCGGATTCGGCGACGGCGACGGCGGCCTGCCCTTCTGGCTGTACGTGCTCCCGCTCGGCTTCCTGCTCACCCAGTACACGATCACCGGCTTCGACGCCTGTGCCCACGTGTCGGAGGAGACGCAGGGCGCCGCCAGGACGGCCGCCCGCGGCCTGTGGCAGTCGATCTTCTACTCGGCGATCGGCGGCTGGGTCCTGCTGCTGGCCTTCCTGTTCGCCGCGACGAACGTGGACGAGATCAACAAGCAGTCCGGCTTCGTCGGCGCCATCTTCGAGACCGCGCTCTCCTCCCCGCTGGCCACCGCGATCTTCGCGATCTCCACGATCGGCCAGTTCTTCTGCGGGATGAGCTGCGTGACCTCGATGTCGCGCATGACGTACGCGTTCTCGCGCGACGGCGCGGTGCCCGGCTGGCGGCTGTGGTCGAAGGTGGACCGCAACCGCACCCCGGTCAACGCGATCCTCGCCGGCTGCCTCATCGCCGCCCTGATCACCCTCCCCGCCCTGTACGCCCCGGCCGGCTCGACGACCCCGGTCGCCTTCTACGCCGTCGTGTCGATCGCGGTCATCGGCCTCTACCTGGCGTTCCTCATCCCGATCTGGCTGCGCCTGCGCATGGGCGACGCCTTCAGGCCCGGCCCGTGGACGCTGGGCCGCAAGTACCGGGTGCTGGGCTGGATCGCCTGCGTCGAGATCGTCATCGTGTCGATCTACTTCATCATGCCGTTCTCCCCGGCCGGCGTGCCGGGCAACAAGGACTTCGCCTGGACGTCGGTCAACTACGCGCCGATCGCGGTCGGGGTCGTGCTGATCGGCATCTGGTTGTGGTGGAGCCTGTCGGCCAGGCACTGGTTCACCGGCCCGCGCCGCACGATCGACGAGGTCCCGATCTCCTGAACTCCCCCTGTCGGCGGGCACGGCTGATCCAGCCGTGCCCGCCTTTTTTCGACGCTTGACACTCATCGGCTAAAGAGTTTAGCTTTACGGCTATAAGGGTTAGCCGAGAGGGGTTGGACATGACGGAGTTCCTGACGGTCGAGGGCGGGCAGCTCGCTTACGACGTGACCGGCGAAGGGCCGCTGATGGTGCTGGCGCACGGCATGGGCGTCGGGCGGCAGTCGTTCAGGTTCCTGGTGCCCGAGCTGGTGGCGGCGGGCTTCCGGGTGGCGACCACCGATCTGCGCGGCCACGGCGAGTCCAGCCTCGACTGGCCCTCCTACACCCGCGCCGACGTCGCGGACGACCTCCTCGCGCTGGTCCGCCACCTGGGCGGCCCGGCGGTCCTGGTGGGCCACTCGTTCGCGGGCGGGGCCGTCACGATCGCCGCCGCGCAGGCGCCCGAGCTGGTCAGCGCCGTGGTGGAGATCGGCCCGTTCACCCGGGCGCAGAAGATCGACGGCGGCGGCCTGCTGCGCAACGCCCACCATCGCAAGGGCGCCATGCTGCTGCTCGGCGCGGCGTTCCTGCGCAACATCGGGATGTGGAAGAAGTACCTCGACCACGCCATGCCCGGCGCCAAGCCCGCCGACCACGCGGAGCACATCGCGGCGCTCGAAGCCGACCTGCGCCGGCCCGGCCGGATGGCCGTGGTCTCCAAGATGGGCCAGTCCGCCCCCACCGACGCCGGCGACAGGCTTCCCGACCTGACGCGTGACGTGCTGGTCGTGATGGGCACGCTCGACCCCGACTGGGCCGACCCGCGCGCCGAGGCGGAGGGCGTCGTGGCCGCCATGCCCGCCGGGCGCGGCCGGGTCGCCATGATCGAGGGCGCGGGCCACTACCCGCACACCCAGTTCCCGGCTCAGGTGGCCGCCGAGGTGCTGTCGTTCGTCAAGGGGCGCGTCCATGCCTAGGGCGGCGCTGTCCCCGGACGCGGTGGTCGACCTGGCGGTGTGCATCGTGGACGAGAGCGGCCCCGAGTCCCTGACGCTCTCGGCGCTGGCGGCTCGCGCCGGGGTCGCGACGCCGTCGCTGTACAAGCACGTGCGCAACCTGGCCGAGCTGCGCGAGCTGCTGTCGGTGCGGATCGCCGACGAGATCGCCGGCGAGCTGGGCCAGGCGGTGCTGGGCCGTTCCCGCGACGAGGCCGTCGGCGCGCTCATGGACGCCTGGCGCGCCTACGTCACCCGCCACCCGCACCGCTACGCGATGGTCATCCAGCAGCCGCACCCGGCCATGCGGGCGTCGGGCGAGCGCCTGGTGGACATCATGCTCGCGGCGCTGCGCGGCTACGGGCTGGCCGGCTCCGACGCGATCCACGCGGCCCGCTGCCTGCGCGCGGCGGCGCACGGGTTCGCGGTGCTGGAGGCGTCGGGCGCGTTCGGCCTGCCGGAACTGCTCGACGAGAGCTACGGCCTGCTCAAGCACATGATCGTGGCCGGGGTGAGCACCCCCCGCTGACGGGTCAGGACGCCTCGAAGGCGGCCGCCACGGCGGCCCGCACGTCGTGCATGGTGATGTCGCCCAGCTCGCGCTTGAGCGAGGTCATGTCCACGTCGGGCATGCCGCAGGCCACCGCCCAGTTCCAGGGCGTGAGGTCGCCGTCGACGTTGAGCGCGAACCCGTGGCTGGTGACGCCCCTGCTCTGGCGCATGCCGATCGAGATGATCTTGCGGCCGGTCGCGGACGTCCAGACGCCGGTCAGCAGCTCCGAGCCCGGCGGGGTGTCGCGCCGCTCGGCGGCCAGGCCGAGCTTGCCCAGCGCCTCCACCAGGCGCAGCTCCACCTCGCGCACGTAGTCGACGATGCCCTGGTCGTCGCCGAGCTTGACGATGAGATAGCCCACGAGCTGGCCGGGGCCGTGGTAGGTGAGCTGCCCGCCGCGCCCGGTCTCCAGCACGGGGATGCCGCGCGAGGGGTCGGGCAGGTGTTCGGCCGGGGTGCGCCGGCCGACGGTGTAGACCGGCGGGTGGCTGAGCAGCCAGAGCGTGTCCGGCCGTTCGTCCTGCTGGCGCTGCCCGACGAGGTCGGTCATGCGCTCCATCGCCGTGTCGTAGTCGACGAGATCGTCCTGGACGAGTGTCAGCGGCCTTGCCCTCATCCTTCGAGGATAAGACGCATCCCGGACACCAGCGCACGCAGCCCGAACTCGAAGTCGCCGTCGGGATCCTCCTCCGGCCGCGCGTCGAGCGGCACGGCGGCGCCGCGCTCGTCGATCGCCGAGCCGAGCGCGAACCTGCCGACCGAGATCAGGGCCCTGATCGCCTGCTCCCCGGTGAAGCCCGCCTCGGTCAGCGGCCTGATGAGCTCCGGGACCTCCGCCAGCCGGCGCGGAGTGGGCCGGGAGCCCGCGTGCACGAGCGCGCCGTCCCGGTACGACAGCAGCGTGCGGCGGATCACCCGCCCGCGGGACATGAGCCAGTTGTCCCATTCCTGGCCCGGCTCCGGCACGTCGAGACGCTCCAGGGTGTCGGCGAGCATCTCCTCGGCCATCTCGTCGAGCAGCTCCTGCTTGTTCTTGAAGTGCCAGTAGAGGGCCGGCTGCTTCACGCCCAGCTCCTCGGCCAGCCTGCGGGTGGTCAGCCCGTCGATGCCCACCTCGTTGAGCAGCCGCAGGGCCGCGCGTACCGCCGTCCGCCGTTCCACGCTTGACAACTTATCAAAGATAAGGCTTTATCAGTGATAAGCATTTATCGTTGATAAGGAGACGCGGATGGACGTCGTCATCGCCGGGGCCGGCCCGGCCGGGCTGATGCTGGCCTGTGAGCTGCGCCTGCACGGCGTGCGCACGCTCGTGCTCGAACGGCTCGCCGCGCCCACGGGGCTGTCCAGGGCGCTCAACCTGCACCCCCGCTCGGTCGACACCTTCGCCATGCGCGGGCTGCTCGACCGGCTCGAAGACGCGCCCCAGCTGGCGTTACAACACTTCGCCGGCATGCGGGTGCTCGACCTCACGGCCACACGGACCCCGCACCCGTACGGGCTGCTGGTCCCGCAGTCGCGGGTGGAGGAGATCCTGGAGGCGCGGGCGCTGGAGCTGGGCGCGGAGATCGTCCGGGGCCGGGCGGTGACCGGGCTGGCCCAGGACGGGTCGGGCGTGACGGTCGAGACCGGCGACGGCACGACGTACCGGGCGAGCTGGCTCGTCGGCTGCGACGGCGGCCGGAGCGCGGTGCGCAAGCTGGCCGGGATCGCCTTCCCCGGCACCCCCGCCACCGTGGCCGCCTACGTCGGGGACGTCACGGTCGTCGGCGGCACGCCGACCGGCTGGCTCCGCACCGGCCACGGCCTGTTCCAGTGGCCGTTCGTCCGGCCCGACGGCTCGACCAGGATGCTGACCGTCGACTACGGCCGGGTGCACGAGGACAGGGACGCGCCCGTGACGATCGAGGAGTTCGCGGCGGGCGTACGCCGGCACCTCGGGGACGCCGCACCCGAGATCACCGGCGCGACCTGGTTGTCCCGCTTCTCCGACGCGGCCAGGCAGGCCGAGCGATACCGGGCCGGCCGGGTGTTCCTGGCCGGGGACGCGGCCCACGTGCACATGCCGTTCGGCGGCCAGGGGATGAACACCGGCCTCCAGGACGCCGTCAACCTGGGCTGGAAACTGGCCCTGGCGGTGCGCGGGACGGCCCCCGCCGGGCTGCTCGACAGCTATCACGCCGAACGCCACCCGGTCGCCGCCGACGTGCTGGCGAACACGCTCCAGCAGGTCGAGCTGGCCGCGCCGGACGCCGGGACGACCCGGCTGCGCGACCTGTTCGCCCAGCTCATGACCGTGCCGGAGGCCAACAGGAAGCTGGCCGAGGACGTGAGCGCGGTGTCGGTCCGGTACGCGCCGGGCCCGAACCCGCTCGTCGGCGCCTTCATGCCCGAGGGGCTGCGGCTGGACGACGGGCGCGGGCTGCTCGTCACCTCCGACCCGGCCCTGCTCGCCGCCGGGGCGCGCTGGGCCGATCGGGTGGACGTCGTACGCGGTGACCGCGGGCTGCTGGTGCGCCCCGACGGTTACGTGGCCTGGGCCGAACCCTGCGCGGAGCCCGCCGAGGCGGCGCTCACGCGGTGGTTCGGCGGCCCGGCCGACGCATCAGTGGGCGGAGTAGCCCCTCGGCTCCTCCGGGATGAGGATCCACATGGCGACGTAGACCACCCACAGCGGCCCGGGGATGAGCGACAGCAGCAGCCAGAGGATCCGGACGAGGGTGGGGGGCAGGCCCATCTTGTCGGCGAGCCCGCCGCAGACGCCGGCCAGAATCCTGTGCTCCCTTGAGCGGTACATGCTGTTCCTCCGTGTCGTGATGACCTACCGGTGAAACGGACAGCAGTGCCGCCGATATCCCGCTAGGGACCCTGAGAAAACCCTGTAAGGGTCAGCCACTCATGTGCCATTCCCAGATGTTCCCTGGTCAGTCCATGTCTGGGGTCGACGTGGACCAGGAGGAAATTCTCCAGACCCTGATGCACCCTGAGGTACTCCTCGTCCTGGGCCCACACCTGGTCGTCGAACCACACGAACGGCCGCCGCCCGGCGTACGCCGCGACGTACGGCGTCTTGAACATCTCGCCGTGCTCGGTCCGGGGCTGGTCGGGGTTCATGGTGATGACCGGGAGCGCGGGCAGGCCGATCCTGGGGGCGATCCACTCGTTGGCGTGGTGCTCCCAGGTGGTGGCCCAGACCAGCTCGGCGCCCGTGGTCAGGGCCAGGTCGAGGAGCCTGCGGCCGTGGCGGGGGTTGAGGTGCACGGTGTAGACGTCGGTGCCGATCGTGCAGCGGTAGCGCCGGAAGTCGGGCGTGGGGCGGCCCATCGGGTTGAGCACGCCGTCGACGTCGAGCAGCAGCAGGGGCTTCATCTCGCCGCTCCGGTGCGATGCTCCTGGGGGCTGATGCCGCGTACGCGCTTGAAGGCCGCGCTGAGCGCGAACGGGCTGCCGTAACCGACCTTCCTGGCCACCGAGCCGATCGTGGCGTCGGGCTCGCGCAGCAGGTCGGCGGCCAGCGCCAGACGCCAGTCGGTGAGGAAGGACATCGGCGGCTCCCCCACCAGGTCGGTGAACCGCCTGGCCAGCGCCGCCCTGGAGACCCCCACCTCGGCGGCGAGCGCGGCGACCGTCCAGGGGTGGGCGGGGTTGTTGTGCAACATCCGCATGGCCCTGCCCACGATCGGGTCGCCCATCGCGCGGTACCAGGCGGGCGCCTCGTGCGTGGCGAACCACGACCGCAGCACCGCGATCAGCAGCAGGTCGAGCAGCCGGTCGAGCACCGCCGACTGGCCCGGGTCGTCCTTGACGATCTCGGCGCCGAGCAGCGCGATGATCGGCCCGCCGGGCTGCACGAGCAGCTGGGGCAGCGCGTCGAGCAGCCGCCTGCTGACCTCGCCCTCCATCGTGTACGTGCCGGTGATCAGCACGGTGCCGCCCTCGGCGTCGTTGCCCCAGGTGCGCACGCCAAGGTCCATCGACTGGTACAGCGACTCCCCGTTGACGGTGGCGCAGCGCTGGCCGGGGTGGATGACGATCTGCGGCGCGGTGCCGGGGTCGTCGGCCACCACGTACGGCTCGGGCCCCCGCAGGATGGCCACCTGCCCGGGGGCGAGGCGGGTAGGCCCGCCCTTGTCCGGCATCACCCACGCCTCGCCCGACACCAGTGCCACGAGCGTGAGTGGGGCCTCGTCCTGGATGCGCATCGACCACGGCGGGTCGAGGACCGACCGGAGCAGGAAGGCGCTCCGCGCTCTCGGTCCGTCGAGCAATGCCGCGAGCTGATCCATGGGCTAGACGATCGCATATGGCAACGCGCTTCTCAACCATGGAGAGTCTTATGGGTATGACGGCTTACTAGATGCATGACGATTTTGGTTCTGGGCGGGACCGGCAAGACCGGCCGCCGCATCGCTGACCGGCTCACCTCTCTCGGCCTCCCCGTGCGGATCGGCTCCCGCTCGGCCACCCCGTCCTTCGACTGGGCCGACCGCTCCACCTGGGCCGCCGCGCTCGACGGCGTCGAGGCCGTGTACGTCGCCTACTACCCCGACCTGGCCCTGCCCGGCGCGTACGAGGACGTCCGGGAACTCACCCGGCTCGCCGCGGAGGCCGGAGTGCGGCGGCTGGTGCTGCTGTCGGGCCGGGGCGAGCCGGGCGCCGAGGCGAGCGAGCAGACCGTGCGGGACTCCGGCCTGGAGTGGACGATCGTGCGCTGCGGCTGGTTCATGCAGAACTTCAGCGAGGGCTTCCTCTTCGACCAGGTCCTCGACGGCGTGCTGGCGATCCCGGTGGCCGACGTGGCCGAGCCGTTCGTGGACGCCGACGACATCGCCGACGTGGCCGTGGCCGCCCTCACCCAGGACGGGCACGGGGGCCGCCTGTACGAGCTGACCGGCCCGAGGCTGCTGACGTTCGCCGACGCGGCGGCCGAGCTGTCGAAGGCCACGGGCCGCACGATCATCTCGATCCAGGTCACGCCGGAGGAGTACGTGGCCGGGGCGGTGGCGGCGGGCGTGCCGAAGGAGGAGGCCGAGGGGCTGACCGGGCTGTTCACCGAGGTGCTCGACGGCCGCAACGCCCACCTGGCGGACGGCGTCCGGGAGGCGCTCGGCCGTCCGGCCCGCGACTTCGCCGACTACGCCGGGGCCAACGCCGCGGCGTGGGCCGGACGCTGAGGGCGGGCCGGCTCCGGCCGACCCCGCTCAACGTTCCGGGCGGGCAACTGCACGGCCTCCGTTTCCGCTAACCTCACCCTGGTCACTCCCGTAACCGGAAGGTGTAGTCGTGATCGGCTGGCTCGAAGCGGTGGTGCTGGGGCTCGTCCAGGGGCTCACGGAGTTCCTGCCGATCTCCTCCAGCGCCCACATCCGTGTGGTCTCGGCCTTCTTCGGCTGGCAGGACCCGGGGGCGGCCTTCACGGCGGTCATCCAGCTCGGCACCGAGGCCGCGGTGCTCATCTACTTCCGCAAGGAGCTGTGGGAGATCGTCTCCACCTGGGTCCGCTCCCTGTGGGACAGAGAGCTGCGCGGCCACTGGGCCGCGCGCATGGGCTGGTACGTCATCGTCGGCACGCTCCCGATCGGCGTGCTCGGCCTGGCGTTCAAGGACCAGATCGAGACCGTCTTCCGCGACCTGCGCGTGGTCGGCACGACGCTGATCGTCTTCGGCTGCATCCTGTGGTTCGCCGACCGCACCGCGCGCAACAAGCTCACCCTGGAGAAGCACCTCAGCTTCACCCACGCCGTCGTCTACGGCTTCGCGCAGGCGCTGGCCCTCATCCCGGGCGTCTCCCGCTCGGGCGGCACGATCACGGCGGGCCTGCTGCTCGACTACCGCCGCGAGGACGCCGCCAAATACTCGTTCCTGCTGGCCGTCCCCGCCGTGCTGGCCTCAGGCGCGTTCGAGCTGAAGGACATCGGCGAGCACCAGGCCCCCGCCTGGGGGCCCACCATCCTGGCGACGCTGATCTCGTTCGCCGTCGGCTACGCGGCGGTGGCGTGGTTCCTGAAGTACATCAGCACCCACCGCTTCACCGCGTTCGTGATCTACCGCATCCTCCTGGGCTTCTTCGTCATCCTGGCGGTCACCCTGAACTGGATCCCGGCCTAGTCGATCTAGGCCGACTGGGCCGGGACGGCCGTCCGGTCGAGGGCGGGCGAAGGGTAGTAGGACGCCCAGGCCTCGTCGCCCATGCGCAGCACCTTCAGGCCGGTCCAGCCGAGGCCGACGACGGGCAGGGCCCAGAACAGCACGGTCAGGGGGCCGTACTCGATGGGGAAGGAGACGACGTACCCGACGAGGACGAGCAGCGGCACCCACCAGCCGACGAACCCGGTCCGCCACACGGCGGCGACCAGCAGCGGCAGGCCGAGCAGCCCGAAGAACATCCACGGGATCTGGAAGCCGAAGATCACGCCGGGCAGGTTCAGCATCTCGTCGAGGATCTTCTGCGCCTGGTCCGGCGGGTTGTGGCGGCCCAGCCACCACTCGACGGGGTCCATCATCAGCAGGGCGGACATCGAGATGTAGCCGACGACCGTGGCCGCGCCCGCGATGTGCCCGAGCACCGTGACCCGGCGCCTGGTGAGGTGCACCAGGCCGAGGGCCGCCAGGGCCATGAGCAGCCAGCTCCAGTGGTAGAGCGCGGACTCGGCCTGGGCGAGGGCGGGGTTGTCGCCGTAGCTGACCGCCTCCCGGGAGTCGCCCCACGTGCCGGGGTCGAGGACGACGGCCACGGTCTGGAGGAGCGGGGCCACGATGAGCAGCGTGCCCGCCGCGACGCGGCGGAAGGTCACCTGATTCCTGAACATGCCGGCGACGGTACGTGCCGGCGCCGCCACCCGTCGTCCGCCTGCTGGGCGACCGGAGGTCACCTCCGAGGCGGAGAAGATCAGGCCGCCACCGGCGTGCGCGGGACGGCGGGAGCCGCCTGCGCCCGGCGTCCCGGCAGGGCGAGCAGGACCAGGCCGAGCAGCGCCCACAGGGCCAGCACCCCGATCGGCGTCCACAGGGCGGCCCCGCCGAAGAACACCGTGTTGCGCACCGCCTCGGCGGCCGGGCCGACGGGCAGGACGCGGCCGACGGCGGCGTACCACTCGGGGATGTAGCGGGCGCCGAGCGGCCCGCCGCTCGCCGGCAGCCCGATGGGGACGAACAGCAGCGCCGCCACCCCGACGCCCGGCGTGCCGATGACCTTGACCAGCCCGGCGACCACCAGGCCGACCGCGAGCGCGATGCCCGCCGAGACCGCCACCAGCGGCCCGAAGCTGCCCGGCAGCGCGCCGAACACGACGTCGGCCAGCCACGCGTTCGCCGTGCCCGCCACCAGCGAGCCCGCCAGCAGGACGCCGGCCCGTGCCGCCAGGCCCAGCCCCGGCGCGACCCGGGCGAGCAGAACGGACAGCGCGATCCCCGGCAGGATCACGCTGAGCACGTAGAACATGCCGGAGATGCCGCCGGCGTCTCCGGGCGGCAGCGGCACGGCGTCCTCGACCTTCAGGGTGCGGCCCTGCGCCTGCGCGGCCACCTGGAAGGCAGCGGTGATCACCGTCGCCCCGGTGCGGCCGCCCGCGCTCGCCACCACCAGCCGGCCCTCCGCCGGGACCAGCACGGCGTCGACCTCCCTGTCCAGCAGCGCGGCCCGCGCGGCCGCGGCCGAGCCGTACGCCCTCAATGTGAACGCCCCGGCCCGCCGCCCGTCGATGCCGCCCTGGAGCTGCCCGACCTGCTCGGCGGGCGCGACGACGGCGACGGGGACGCCGTGCGGTTCGGGCGCGTGGAAGGCCCCGAGGAACGACCCGGCGAAGAGCATCCCGAGCAGGGCGACCCCGATGACGAGGCCAATGATCCTGCGCATTTTTCACCACCTGATGAGTTCATCGATGTTGAATTTGAGGGTAGATGAATTCCACGTGGTTGAATAGCCCCATGGCCGAGGAACGCGGAAGACGACCGGGAAACCCGCAGACCAGGCACGAGATCCTGGAAGCGGCCATGGAGTCCTTCGCCGCCCACGGCTACGGCGGCACCACGATCAGGGCCGTGGCGCGGGCCGCGGGCGTCGATCCGGCCCTGGTGATGCACTTCTTCGGCAGCAAGGACGGCCTGTTCGAGGCCGCGATCAAGGCCAGCATGCCGGTCGCGCTGATGGTCGGCGCCCTCGACGGCGACGTGCCGGGCATGGGCGAGCGGCTGGTGACCCGCTACCTGGAGCTGTGGGAGCACCCGGAGCACGGCCCCCGCCTCTCCGCCCTGCTGCACGCGGCCGCCGCCACCCCGGCCACGGCCGCGCTGCTGAAGGAGCTGCTGGGCAGGGAACTGCTGGCCCCGATCGCCCGCCGGCTGCCCGGCGGGCAGCCCGAGGTCCGCGCGCTGCTGGCGGCCTCGCAACTGCTCGGCCTGGCCATGATCCGCTACATGCTCAAGCTCGACCCGCTGGCCTCGCTGCCCGCCCGCCAGGTGGCGGCCCTGACCGCGCCCAACGTCCAGCACTACTTGACGGGCACGCTCCCGCTCGACGAGACCGCCGCCACCCGGGGGTAGGTGACCAGGGTGAACACCAGCGCCACCAGGCCCAGCCCGGTGGCCAGCACGACCACCCCGGTCCTGCCGTAGGCGTCCAGGGCCACGCCGCCCGCGATGCCGGCCGCGAAGAGGCCCACGTACTGGGCGGAGGCCAGCAGGCCCAGCCCGATCGAGACGTTGCCCGGCACCGCGGCCACCGTCCTGAACTGCTGGGCCGGCGCGATCAGCCAGCCGAGCGCGCCCCACAGGAGCGCCCAGACCAGGGCGATCGGCAGGGCCAGGTTGGCGACGGGGATCAGGGCCAGGAACACCGTGGAGGCGGCCAGGCCGATCAGCACCATCCTGCGCGGCCCGTACGCGTCGGTGAGGCGCCCGCCGAGCTGGTTGCCCACGATGCCGCCGAGCCCCCACGCCCACAGCACGGCCGGCAGCGGCAGGTCGAACAGCGACCCGATGTAGGTGTAGGCGGTGAACCCGGCGCCGAACATCAGCAGCTGCGTGACCAGCACCACCAGCACCCGCCGGTCGGCCAGCGGCGCGAACCGCTCGCCGAGCCGTCCCGACACGGCGATCCGGACGTCGGGCACGAGGGCCGCCACCCCGGCGAACCCGACCACGCCCAGGCCGACGACCAGCCACAACGTCGCCCGCCAGCCCGAGACCGAGCCCAGCCAGGTGCCCAGCGGCACACCGACGGCCGAGGAGACGGACAGCCCGCCCATCACCAGCGCCAGCGCCCGCCCGCGCCGGTCGGGCGAGGTCAGCGCGTTGGCCACGCCGGAGGCGGTCGGCGTGAACATCGCCGCGCCGGCCGCGGCCACCACCCGCGTGGCCATGACCAGCGGGTACGTCGGAGCCAGCGCGGTCAACACGTTGCCCGCGACGAACACGGCCAGCGCCGTCAGCAGCAGCCGCTTGCGCGACAGCCGGGCGGTGAGCGCGGCCAACAAGGGCGACAACACCGCGTACGCCAGGGCGAACACGGTCATGAGCTGCCCGGCGGCGGACGTGGAGATCCCGAGGTCTCGGGAGATGGGGGTGAGCAGCCCAGCGGTGACGAACATGCCAGTACCGATGGCGAAATTTCCGGCAGCAAGGGGATAGAGCCGGGAACTCATGGAACCTCCAGTCAAACAGTTGGACGCCCGTCAAACTGTCATTATTGTTGGATAGTTGTCAAACAATGAGAGGGAGGTAGGGTGCCACCATGCGCCTGCTACCGCACCCCGCGAAGGAGGACATCCAGCTCACCGAGGTCCTGCGTGCGCTCGCCGACCCCGTCCGGCTGGAGATCGTGGTCCGCCTGGCCACCCTGGGCGAGATGACGTGCACCGCCGCGGGCGACCATCTCGGCGTCCACAAGTCGACGGCCTCCCACCACTACCGCGCGCTGCGCGAGGCGGGCGTGATCGTCTCCAAGCAGGAGGGCCGGCTCAAGTACATCAGCCTGCGCCGCGGCGACCTCGACGCACGTTTCCCCGGCCTGCTCGACTCCGTGCTGTCGGCCTCGCATGCCACGACCTGACCGGCT
Source organism: Nonomuraea sp. NPDC049607 (assembly GCF_040675375.1). Lineage (NCBI taxonomy): Bacteria > Bacillati > Actinomycetota > Actinomycetes > Streptosporangiales > Streptosporangiaceae > Nonomuraea > Nonomuraea sp. NPDC049607. Next base: position 7,057 of record NZ_JBFAOV010000048.1, on the reverse strand, counting down.
GCCGATCCACGACGCGCTGCCCGAGCTGCTCGCCACGCTGGACCGGCACGGCACGGCGGTCCTCACCGCGCCGCCCGGCACGGGCAAGACCACGGTCGTGCCCCTGGCGCTGGCCGAGACCGGGCTGCGGGTGCTGGTCGCCGAGCCCCGGCGGCTGGCCGTACGCGCGGCGGCCCGACGCATGGGCGTCAGCTACACGATCCGCGGCGAGCGGCACACCGGGGCGAACCCCATGGTCGAGGTCGTCACCACCGGCGTGCTGCTCCAGCGGCTCCAGCGCGACCAGGAGCTCGCCGGGGTCGACGCGGTCGTGCTCGACGAGTGCCACGAACGCCACCTCGACGCCGACACCGCCCTCGCGTTCCTGCTCGACGTGCGCGAGACCCTCCGTCCCGATCTGCGGCTGCTGGCCACGTCGGCCACCGCGGACGCGGCCCCCTGGTCGCTGTTGCTCGGCGGGCCGGTGGTGGCCGCCACGGGTTCGGCCCATCCGGTGGAGACCGTGTGGGCGCCGCCGGAGCGTCCGGTCGCGCCGCCCCACGGCCTGCGCGTCGATCCCGCGCTGCTGGCGCACGTGGCCTCGGTCGTCCGGCGGGCGTACGCCGAGCGCGACGGCGACGTCCTGTGCTTCCTGCCGGGGGTGGGCGAGATCGGCAGGGTCGCGGGCATGCTGGGCGACCTCGACGTGCTCCAGGTGCACGGCCAGGCGCCCGCCCGCGTGCAGGACGCCGTCCTGTCCCCCGGGGCCGGACGCCGGGTCGTGCTGGCCACGTCGGTGGCCGAGTCGAGCCTGACGGTGCCGGGTGTCCGCGTGGTGGTGGACTCGGGGCTGGCCCGCGAGCCCCGTACCGACCACGCCCGGGGGCTCGGGTCGCTCACCACGGTCAGGGTCTCGAAGGCGTCCGCCGACCAGCGGGCCGGCCGCGCCGGGCGGGAGGCCCCGGGCGCCGTGTACCGCTGCTGGTCGGCGGCCGAGCACGAGCGCCTGGCCGACCACGCGCGGCCGGAGATCGCACTCGCCGACCTGACCGGGTTCGCGCTCCAGGCGGCCTGCTGGGGCGACGCCGACGCGGTCGGCCTGGCCCTGCTCGACCGGCCGCCGCCCGCCGCGATGGCGGCCGCCGTCCGCACCCTGGAGGCTCTGGGCGCGCTGGAGGCCGGGCGGGTGACCGGTCGCGGGCGGCGCATGGCGCTGGCGGGCGTGCATCCCCGCCTGGCCAGGGCCCTGATCGACCTCGGCCCGCGGGCCGCCGAGGTGGTGGCGCTGCTGTCGGAGCAACTGCCCAAGGACGCGGGCGACGACCTCGCCGAGGTCTGGCGTACGGCCCGGAGGGGCGGCACGGGCTTCGCCGCCCGCTGGCGCCGGGAAACCACCCGCCTCACCCGAGCCGCCACGCAGCCCCCGGCCGCCCCGCCCCCCGCGGGCCCCCGCTCCTCCGGTACCGGCTCCTCCCCGACGCCTGCGGGCCCCCGTTCCTCCGGTGAAGGGGCCGGCGGCCGGGAGGTGAGTGACGACGTGCTGGCCGGGATGGCGGTGGCGTTGGCGTTCCCGGAGCGGGTGGCGCGGCGGCGCGGCGGCGGGTACCTCATGGCGTCGGGCACGCAGGCCCAGCTCGCCGAGGGCTCCAGGCTGTCCACCGCGCCGTGGCTGGCGATCGCCGTCGCCGACAGGCCCACGGGTTCGGCCTCGGCCCGCGTGCGCCAGGCCGTGGTGATCGACGAGGAGGTCGCCAGGCTGGCCCTGCCCACGACGGTCGAGGAGGAGGTCACCTGGCGGGTCCCGCCGGGCGAGCGGCGCGGCGACGTGTCGGCCCGCGTGGTCGAACGCCTGGGCGCGATCGAGCTGTCGTCCACCCCGCTCAAGGACGCCGACGTACGCCCCGCCATCCTGCACGGCCTCCGCACCGAAGACCTGCTGACCTGGACGAGACCCGCCAGAGAACTCAAGGACCGCCTGACCTTCGCCCACCGCGCGATCGGCCCCCCGTGGCCCGCCACCGACGACCTGATCGCCCTGGCCGACCAGTGGCTGGAGCCGGAGCTGTCCAGGGCCCGCCGCCGGGCCGACGTCGAGCGCATCGACGTGGCCGCCGCCCTGCGCCGCCTGATCCCGTGGAGCGAGCGCCTGGAGAACGTGGCCCCCGAACACGTCGAGGTCCCCAGCGGCTCGCGGATCAGGGTCGACTACTCCGGCGAGCAGCCGGTGCTGGCGGTGAAGTTGCAGGAACTGTTCGGCTGGGAGGAGACGCCGCGGATCGCCGGGGTGCCCCTGCTGGTCCATCTGCTGTCCCCGGCGGGCCGTCCGGTGGCGGTGACCGCCGATCTGGCGTCGTTCTGGCGGGACGCCTACCGGTCCGTACGGGCCGAAATGAGGGGACGTTACCCTAAGCACCCATGGCCGGAGGATCCACTCACCGCGCCGCCCACCCGCCGCGTCAACCGGAGCCGACCTTGATCGACGAAGCCGTCCGCAACAACGCCGCCTGGTGCGACACGATGTGCCGGACGCACGGCCGTCCCGGCGTCTTCGGCCCGCTCGCCTGGACCAACCCGGCCAGGACCCCCGTCCTCTATCCCGACGCCGTCACGCTCTCCCCCGGCGCCGGGGCGGCCGACGTGCTCGGCGGCATCGACGCGGGCTCGGGCGCCTCGGTCAAGGACAGCTTCGGCACGCTCGACCTGCCCGGCTTCGACGTGCTGTTCTCCGCCCAGTGGATCGGCCGGCCCGCTCCGGACGCGCCGCGGCGTCCCCTCCGGGCGGCCACCGGGGACCCGGTCGTGTGGGAAGTGGCCGGCGACCCGCGAACGCTGGAGGAGTGGGCGGCGGCCTGCTTCTCCGGCGGCGCGCCCGGCCTGTTCCCGCCCGCGCTGCTCGACGATCCCGACGTGCGGCTGGTGTGCGGCCGGATCGGGGGTGACGTGGTCTGCGGCGCGGCGCTCAACGCGAGCGGCACGGTGACGGGCGTCTCGAACGTCTTCGCGGCCGGCTGCGACGAGTCCGCCGCCTGGGAGGGCACAGTGGCGATGGCGGCCGAGCTGTTGCCCGGCCGCCCGCTGGTCGGCTACGAGAGCGACCCGTCGGCCGCCCTCGCCCACGGCTTCACCACCCTCGGCCCTCTCCGCATCCTGCTCAAGCCCTGAGGGGTAGGGCCGGGCGCAAGAGGGCCGAGGGCCGGGGGCCGAAGGCCGAGGGCCGGGGGCCGAAGGCCGAGGGCCGGGGGCCGAAGGCCGAGGGCCGGGGGCCGAAGGCCGAGGGGGCGGCGGGCAGGAGGCGTCAGTCCGTCAGGTCGGCCAGGGTCAGACCCGTGCGGGCCGGGTGGGTCTCCTCGCCCACCCCCAGGTCCTTGAACCCGCTCGACGTGCCCACGCACACCACCGGCCCGTCGAAGTCCCGGCGCAGCTTCCGGTAGGCCGCCAGGCCCGCCGCCCCCGACAGCTCCTGCCACACCCCCTGCCGCGCCAGGTCCCGCTGGGCCGCGCGCATCTCGTCGTCCGTCACGAGCACCGCCTCGCCGCCGCTGTCGCGCACCGCCAGCACGCCCCGGTGCCCGCCGACCGACCCCGCGATCCCGTACGCCGCGCTGGCCCCCAGCTCGACGATCGCCGCGGGCGCCCCGTCGGCCAGGGCCCGCGCGTTGGGGCCGCCCGCGGCCGGCTCGCAGGAGAACATCCGCGGCACACCCCCGGCCAGCCCGAGCAGCCGCAGTTCGGTGAAGCCCTTCCACACCCCGAACAGCAACTCGGCGTAGCCCGTGGGCGCGAAGACCGCCGCGGGCACCCGTCCGAGCTGGAGGAACAGCTCGTACGCGATCGTCTTGTACCCCTCGGGCCCGTACGGATGGCCGGTGTGGGTCACGGTCTGGTTGCTGACCGGGTGGTATCCGAGCCGGTCCACGATCTCCCGCAGCAGCGGCCACCGCTCGTCGGCCGGCATGGAGAACACTTTGGCCCCGTACGCCCGCACGAACGCCTGCACCGCGGCCGGCGACTCCGCCGAGGCCAGCACGATGGCGGGCAGCCCGGCGCGGGCGGCGTACGCGGCGGCCGAGGCGCCGTGGTTGCCCGACGAGGCCACCACCACCCCGGCCGCCCCCTCCGCCACGGCCGCGCTGACCGCAACGCGGTTCAGCCGGTCCTTGTGCGACCAGGTCGGGTTCTGGGACTCGTCCTTGAGGTGGATCCCGTCGAACTCCAGCAGCGGGGTGCCGCCCTCGCCCAGCGTGGGCGCCTCCAGGGACGGCAGCAGCGGCGACCAGCGCGCGATGTCCGGCCCCGGCTCCTGGTCGAACAGGACCTTGTCGACGCGGCCGTAGTCGTAGACGACCTCGACCGGATAGGCGATCTCGTCGGTGCTGGTACGCGGACAGCCCTTCGTGAGCGGCGGGGACAACGGGAACTCGATCGAGGGGTCGCCCAGCGAGCGCTGGCCGACGGCAAGTGAAGATCCGTTCACGCGCATGGAGTTTATATGGCTATCATGGTGATATCACTTCGATAGCAAGGAGTCGCGATGGAACGTCGTGCTTTCCGGATCAACGGATTCCTGGTCCTGCTCGTCCTCCTCCTGCTGGCGGGCGGCGCGGCGCTGGTCTCGTTCGAGACGCTCGGCATAGCCTGGATCGTGCTCTTCGCGCTCATGGCCTCCGGCTTCACCGTGGTCAACCCCAACGAGGCGAAGGTCGTGCAGTTCCTCGGCCGCTACGTCGGCACGGTCGACGTGGCGGGGCTCCAGTGGGTGGCGCCGTTCACCACCAAGCGCCGGATCAGCCGCCGGGTCCGCAATTTCGAGACCGCCAAGCTCAAGGTCAACGACGCCGACGGCAACCCGGTCGAGATCGCCTCGGTGGTGGTCTACAAGGTCACCGACACGGCCAAGGCCGCCTTCTCCGTCGACGACTACGAGCAGTACATCGCGATCCAGTCCGAGGCCGCCGTGCGGCACCTCGCGACCACCCACCCGTACGACTCGCACGAGCCCGAGCGCACCAGCCTGCGCGACGGCGCCGAGGTCGCCGGCGAGCTGACCGCCGAGCTGCGCGAGCGCACCGAGCTGGCCGGGATCGAGATCCTGGAGGCCCGCATCACCCACCTGGCCTACGCGCCGGAGATCGCCCAGGCGATGCTCGTGCGCCAGCAGGCCGGCCAGGTGGTCGCCGCCCGCACCAGGATCGTCGAGGGCGCGGTCGGCATGGTCCAGCTCGCGCTCGACCGGCTGGCCGCGGAGGGGGTCGTGGAGCTCGACGAGGAGCGCAAGGCCCAGATGGTCTCCAACCTCCTGGTCGTCCTGTGCGGCGATCGGGCGACCCAGCCGGTGGTGAACGCCGGCAGTCTGTATGCCTGAGCGCAAGAAGCTCCTGCTCCGCCTCGATCCGGCCGTCTACGACGCCATCGCCAAGTGGGCGGCCGACGACCTGCGCAGCATCAACGCGCAGATCGAGTTCGCGCTGCGGCTGGCGTTGAAGGAGGCCGGGCGGGAGCCGGGCAGGAGCTCTCGCAAGGAAGAGTGAAAACCTGCACACTCTAGACATGTTGTGGGCAGGCAGGACCGCCATCGAGATCGCGACGGCCGTCCGGCGCGGCGAGGTGACGGCCACGACCGTGGTGGCGGAGCACCTTCGCCGCATCTCCGAACGGGATTCCCAGGTGGGCGCGTTCCGGCTGGTCAGGCAGCGGGCGGTGGACGAGGCGCGGGCGCTGGACGACCGCCGCGACCTGGCCGACCTGCCGCTCGCCGGGGTGCCGGTGGCCGTCAAGGACAACCTGGAGGTGGCCGGCGAGCCCACCCGCGGCGGCTCGGCCGCCACCCCCGGCACGCCCGCCCCGGAGGACCATCCGGCCGTGGCCCGGCTGCGCGCGGCGGGCGCGGTGGTCGTCGGGCTGACGAACCTGCCGGAGCTGGGGCTGGTCGGCTTCGGCGACGGCCCGTACGGCGTCGTCCGCAACCCCTGGAACCTCGCCCGCACCGCCGGCGGCTCCTCCTCGGGCAGCGCGGCGGCGGTGGCGGCCGGGATGGTCCCGATCGCGCTCGGCAACGACGGCATGGGGTCGCTGCGCATCCCGGGCGCCTGCTGCGGCGTGCTGGCCGTCAAGCCGGGGACCGGCCTGGTCCCCCCGCCCGCCGACGACTGGGACGGGCTCACCGAGAACGGCCCCCTGGCCACGACCGCGGCCGACCTGTCGCTCGCGCTGTCCGTGCTGGCCGCCGACCCGGCGCTGGCCGAGGCGTGGCGTACCGGCCACCGGGTCGAGCCGAAGCCGCGCATGCTCCGCTCGGTGTGGGCCGACGACGACGAGGTGTGGGAGCCGCAGCCGCCCCAGGACAGCCCGGAGCCGTTCGACCTGCGGGTGGCCTACGCCCCGCAGCCGCTGCCGCCGGGCCTGCCCGTCGACCGGGAGTTCCAGGGGGCGGTGCGAGCGGCGGCCGAGACGTTGCGGCAGGCCGGGCACACCGTGGTCGAGCACCCGCACCGCCTGCCCGCCTGGCTCGGCCCCGCCGCGGTGGCCACCTGGCTGGGCCGGGCCGCCGCCGCGGCGGACGGCCTCGACCCGCGCGGTCTTGAACGCCGCACCCGCGCACTCGCCCGCGCCGGACGCGTGCTCACCAGGATCGGTCTGGACGGCCGGCGCGGCCGCGAGCGCTGGAGCGGCTACGGCGCCGACACCTGGTTCGGCGACGCCGACGTGATGATCACGCCGGCGCTCGCCGCGCTCCCGCCGCGCGCCGACCGCTGGGCCGGGCGCGGCCTCCTGCCCAACCTGCTGGTCAACGTCAGGTACGCGCCCACCACCGGCCCCTGGAACCTGTGCGGCTGGCCGGCGATGACCGTGCCGGTCGCCACGCACTCCAGCGCGTTGCCGATCGGCGTGCAGCTCGTGGCGCCGCCGGGCGGCGAGCCGCACCTGCTGGCCCTGGCAGCCCAGCTCCAGGCGGCCCACCCGCCGCTGCGCCCGCCCGGTTTCTCCTAGATGAATGAGTCCAAGGCGTAGCTGCGGAGATAGGGCGAGGATGTCCATTCTCGGGTTGTGACGACCGAACTGGACACCCTCGCAACCGCAC
>NZ_JBFAOV010000047.1:0-55874 GCF_040675375.1 Nonomuraea sp. NPDC049607 | reverse complement strand
CACTCTGTTTAAAACACTTTTTCCCACCCCCCCGCTCTTCCTTTGGGGCCGCCACCCGCTCCCCCCCCCCCACCACCGGGGGGGGCCCGGCCGGCGCCCGGCCCCCGCACGAAAGCGTCTGAACGGTACGTCACTCAGCGATCCGGCGGCCGGACACCTCCTCGGCGTCCACCACGATGTAGTGGTCGCGGCTCCCCGGAGCCCACGGGGACAGGGGCAGCGCGGACAACCGGGCCATCTCGGCGGGATCGGTCACCGCCCGCGCGTGCCCGACCGCCGTCACCGACCAGCCGGTGCGCATCGACGGGTCGAACTCGTCGGCCTCGAACGCCACCACGGCGTGCCGGGTGGCCGCGGCCAGCTTCGACCCGATCGAGGTGCGGATGACGACGCTCTCGCCGTCGAGGCAGAAGTTGACCGGCTGCACCGCCGGCAGGGCGCGATCGGTGAAGACGATCCGCCCGATCGGCGTGGACGACAACAGGCGCAGGCACTCCTCACGGGAGAGCACCTGGAGCCCGGACGAATCGAGTTGCATGCTTCTCAGCCTCCCACCAGGACCGTTCCCGATGTCAGAGGCGAAAGTCCCATCCCGGGGGACGTTCAGTCGCGCCGGTCGGCCCGCAACCGCGCCGACAGCGCCGCCGCCTGCGTACGGCGCTGCATGTTGAGTTTGGCCAGCAGGTTGGACACGTAGTTCTTGACCGTCTTCTCGGCCAGGAACATGCGCTCGCCGATCTGCCGGTTGGTCAGCCCCTCGCCGATCAGGTCGAGGATGTGCCGCTCCTGCTCCGACAGTGCCGCCAGCGGGTCCTGCCGGACCGCCTGGTCGCGCAGCCGCTGCAACATGGCGGCGGTGGTCTGCGGGTCGAGCAGCGACTGCCCGGAGGCCACCGTGCGCACCGCGCCGACCAGGTCGGAGCCGTGGATCTGCTTGAGCACGTAGCCCGAGGCGCCGGCCATCACCGCGTCGAACAGGGCGTCGTCGTCGGCGAACGACGTCAGCATGAGGCAGGCCAGCCCCGGCAGCTTGGAGCGCACCTCGCGGCACACGTCGACGCCGTTGCCGTCGGGCAGGCGCACGTCGAGCACGGCGACGTCCGGCTTCAGGGCCTGGATGCGGGCGATCGCCGACTCGGCGGTCCCGGCCTCGCCGATCACCTCGATGTCGTCCTCGGAGTCGAGCAGGGCGGCGACGCCGCGCCGCACGACCTCGTGATCGTCGAGAAGGAACACACGAATCATGTCCTCGACGCTACCGCCTCCCGTCACCCGGCAGTAGGGACCAAGGTCCCGGGCGCCGGCGGCGGGCCCATCGGGCCCGTACGAAGGGACTTTGGTCCCTGCCGGGACCGGGCGCCCACCCGCCAGCCTGGGGCCATGACCGTTGTGGCAGGGGAAAAGTTGTGAGCGACATGAGCGACATGGACGCGGTCCCGGGCATGGGGCCGTTGCTGGCCGCCAGGAAGTTCTTCACCAGGGCGGAGGTGTCGGCGGACGGCCGCACCCTGCACCAGGTCGACCCCGGCGCCTGGGACCGCTTCTACCGGGACCGGTGGGCGCACGACAAGGTGGTGCGCTCGACTCACGGCGTGAACTGCACGGGCTCGTGCTCCTGGCAGGTGTTCGTCAAGGACGGCCTGATCACCTGGGAGCACCAGGCCACCGACTACCCGTCGGTCGGCCCGGAGTCGCCCGAGTACGAGCCGCGCGGCTGTCCCCGTGGCGCCTCCTTCTCCTGGTACACCTACTCTCCCTCGCGGGTGCGCTACCCGTACGTGCGCGGCGTGCTGCTGGAGATGTGGCGCGAGGCCAAGGCCAGGCTGGGCGACCCCGTGCTGGCGTGGGCCGAGCTGACCGGCGACCCGGAGCGCGCGCGGGCCTACAAGCGGGCGCGCGGCAAGGGCGGGTTCGTCCGGTCGAGCTGGGAGGAGGTCCTCGAACTGATGGCCGCCGCCCACGTGCACACCATCAAGGACCACGGCCCCGACCGGGTGGTGGGCTTCTCGCCGATCCCTGCGATGTCGATGGCCTCGTTCGCGGCCGGCACCCGCTTCCTGTCGATGATCGGCGGCACGCTGCTGTCGTTCTACGACTGGTACGCCGACCTGCCGATCGCCTCGCCGCAGGTGTGGGGCGACCAGACCGACGTGCCCGAGGCGGCCGACTGGTGGAACTCCCGCTACCTGATCATGTGGGGCTCCAACATCCCGGTCACCCGCACCCCGGACGCCCACTTCATGACCGAGGCCCGCTACCAGGGCACCAAGGTCGTCGCGGTCAGCCCCGACTACGCCGACAACGTCAAGTTCGCCGACGACTGGCTCGCGCCGCACCCGGGCACCGACGGCGCCCTGGCCATGGCGATGGGCCACGTCACGCTGACCGAGTTCTTCCGCGACCGCCAGGTCCCGTACTTCACCGACTACGTGCGCAAGTACACCGACCTGCCGTTCCTGGTGACACTGGAGCCGCGCGGCGACGCGTACGTGCCGCGCCGCTTCCTGACCGCCGCCGACCTGGGCCAGGAGAGCGAGAACGCCGAGTTCAAGACCGTCTTCCTGGACGAGACGACCGGCGCGGCGCAGGTGCCGAACGGCACGCTCGGCCACCGCTGGGGCCAGGAGGGCGAGGGCCGCTGGAACCTCGACCTGGACGGCGCCGTCCCCGCGCTGACCCTGCTCGGACGGTCCGGGCGGGCGGTCGAGGTGGACCTGCCGCGCTTCGACGAGGGGCCCACCGAGGGCGGCACGGTCATGCGCCGCGGCGTCCCGGTGACCGAGATGGCCGGCAAGCTCGTGACGACGGTGTTCGACCTGCTCATGGCCCAGTACGGCGTCAAGCGCGACCTGCCCGGCGACTGGCCGGAGAGCTACGAGGACGCCGGCCGGCCCTACACCCCGGCCTGGGCGGAGGAGATCACCTCGGTCCCGGCCGCCACGATCGCCAGGATCGCCCGCGAGTTCGCCCGCAACGCCGAGCGCACCAAGGGCCGGTCGATGATCGCGATGGGCGCGGGCACCAACCACTGGTTCCACTCCGACCAGATCTACCGCTCGTTCCTGACGCTGGTGCTGCTGACCGGCTGCCAGGGCGTCAACGGCGGCGGCTGGGCGCACTACGTGGGCCAGGAGAAGGTCCGCCCGGTCACCGGCTTCCAGCACCTGGCCTTCGGCTTCGACTGGCAGCGCCCGACCCGGCACATGGCCGGCACCGCGTTCTGGTACCTGGCCACCGACCAGTGGCGTTACGAACGCATCGGGGCCGGCGAGCTGGCCAGCCCGCTGGGCGAGGGCAGGTTCGCGGGCCGCTCGTTCGCCGACTGCAACGCCCAGGCGGCCCGGCTGGGCTGGCTGCCCTCGCACCCGACGTTCGACCGCAACCCGCTCGAACTCGCCGACGAGGCCGCCGAGCGCGGCGTCCCGGTGGCCGAGCACGTGGTGGCGGAGCTGAAGGCGGGACGGCTGCGCTTCGCCGCCGAGGACCCGGGCGACCCGGCCAACTTCCCGCGGGTGCTGACCGTGTGGCGGGCCAACCTGCTCGGCTCCTCCGGCAAGGGCAACGAGTACTTCCTGCGCCACCTGCTCGGCGCCGACGCCGAGGCCCGCAACGAGGAGACGCCCGAGGGCCTGCGCCCGGCCGAGGTGACCTGGCGGGAGAACGCCGCCGAGGGCAAGCTCGACCTGCTGACGACGATCGACTTCAGGATGACGTCCACGGCGCTGTTCTCCGACGTGGTCCTGCCCGCCGCCACCTGGTACGAGAAGCACGACCTGTCCAGCACCGACATGCACCCGTTCGTGCACGCCTTCAACCCGGCCATCGCCCCGCCGTGGCAGACCCGCTCCGACCACGACGCCTTCCTCGGGCTGGCCGACGCCTTCTCCGAGCTGGCCGCCCGCCACCTGGGCCGGCGCACCGACGTGCTGGCCGTCCCGCTCACCCACGACACCCCGGACGAGCTGGCCCAGCCGGGCGGCCGGGTACGCGACTGGAAGCACGGCGAGTGCGAGCCCGTGCCGGGGAAGACGATGCCCAAGATCGTCACGATCGAGCGCGACTACGGCGCCGTCGCCGAGCGGGTGCGCGGGATCGGGCCGCTGTTCGCCGGCCTGGGCCTGACCACCAAGGGCATCACCTACCAGGTGGGCCCCGAGCTGGACCACCTGCGCGAGCAGAACGGCGAGACCCCCGAGGGCCACATCTCCCTCGGCACCGCCGACCGGATGTGCGAGGCCATCCTCACGCTGTCCGGCACCACCAACGGCCGCCTGGCCACCCAGGGCTTCGAGACCATGGAGAAGCGCACCGGGACCAGGCTCGCCGACCTGGCCGCCGAGCACGAGGGCAAGCGCATCACGTTCGCCGACACGCGGTCGAGGCCGCAGCCGGTGATCACCTCGCCCGAGTGGTCCGGCTCGGAGACCGGCGGTCGGCGCTACTCCGCCTTCGTCATCAACGTCGAACGCGACAAACCCTGGCACACCCTGACCGGGCGGCAGCAGTTCTTCCTCGACCACGATTGGATCATCGAGCTGGGCGAGCAGCTGCCCGCCTACCGGCCGCCGCTGGACCTGCGCCGCCACCACGGCGACCAGCGCGACAGGCAGGGCGACGGGCAGGGCGCCGAGGTCACCGTGCGGTACCTGACGCCGCACTCGAAGTGGTCGATCCACTCGGAGTACCAGGACAACGCGTACATGCTGGCCCTGTCGCGGGGCGGCCCCACGATCTGGATGAGCGTCGAGGACGCCGCCTCGATCGGGGCCGCCGACAACGACTGGATCGAGGCGTACAACCGCAACGGCGTGGTCGTGGCCAGGGCGGTCGTCTCCCACCGCATGCCGGCCGGGACCGTGTACATGTACCACGCCAAGGACCGCAACGTGAACGTCCCGCTCACCGAGCGGTCGGGCCGGCGCGGCGGCGTGCACAACTCCCTCACCCGGCTGCTGCTCAAGCCCAGCCACCTCATCGGCGGGTACGCGCAGTTCACCTACGCCTTCAACTACTACGGGCCGACCGGCAACCAGCGTGACGAGATCACGGTGATCCGCCGCCGCGGCCAGGAGGTGACCTACTGATGCGCGTCATGGCACAGGTCGCCATGGTGATGAACCTGGACAAGTGCATCGGCTGCCACACCTGCTCGGTCACCTGCAAGCAGACCTGGACCAACCGGGACGGCGTCGAGTACGTCTGGTTCAACAACGTCGAGACCAAGCCCGGCGTCGGCTACCCCAAGCGCTACGAGGACCAGGATCGCTGGCACGGCGGCTGGCAGCTCGACGGGCGCGGCCGGCTCAAGCTCCGCGCCGGCGGCCGGGTCAAGCGGCTGCTCAACCTGTTCTCCAACCCCGACCTGCCGGACCTGGACGACTACTACGAGCCGGCCACCTACGACTACGACACCCTGCTGAACGCCCCCGCCGGGCCGCACGTGCCGGTCATCCGCCCCAAGTCGGCCATCACCGGCAAGGACCTGAACATCACCTGGGGCGCGAACTGGGAGGACGACCTCGGCGGCGCCCCCGAGCACGCCCACGGCGACCCCAACCTCGCGGCCATGGCCGAGAAGGTGCGCATGGAGTTCGACCAGACCTTCATGTTCCACCTGCCGCGCATCTGCGAGCACTGCCTCAACCCGGCGTGCGTGGCCGCCTGCCCCTCCGGCGCGATGTACAAGCGGGAGGAGGACGGCATCGTCCTGGTGGACCAGGACCGCTGCCGCGGCTGGCGCATGTGCGTCTCGTCGTGCCCGTACAAGAAGGTGTACGTCAACCACAAGACCGGCAAGGCCGAGAAGTGCACGTTCTGCTTCCCCCGGATCGAGGCGGGGCAGCCGACCGTGTGCGCCGAGACCTGCGTGGGCCGGCTGCGCTACATCGGCCTGGTCCTGTACGACGCCGACGCCGTGCTGCCCGCGGCCCGCGTACCCGACCCGCGTGACCTGCTGGAGGCCCAGCGCAAGGTCTTCCTCGACCCCGACGACCCCGAGGTGGCCGCCGCCGCGCGGGCCTCCGGGATCGCCGAGGACTGGATCGAGGCCGCGCGGCGCTCGCCGGTCTACCGGCTGGCCATGCGCTACCGGGTGGCGCTGCCGCTGCATCCGGAGTACCGCACGCTGCCGATGGTCTGGTACATCCCGCCGCTGTCGCCGGTGCTCGACGCCGTGACCGGCGTCGGCGCGGACGCCGACGACCCCGACAACGTCTTCCACGCCATCACCGACCTGCGCATCCCGCTGGAGTACCTGGCCGGGCTGTTCGGCGCAGGGGACACCGAGGTGGTGGCCGGGGTGCTGATGAAGTTGTCGGCGATGCGCGGCTACATGCGGGCCCGCACGGTCGACGGCACCGTGGCCGGGGACCTGCTGGAGTCGGCCGGGATGACGGCGCGGGACATGGAGGAGATGTACCGCCTGCTGGCCGTCGCCAAGTACGACGAGCGCTACGTCGTGCCCGCCGCCCACCGCGAGGACGCCGCCGCGCTGTCGTCCCAGGCCGCCGGATGCAGCCTGGACGGCGACGGCGGCCCGGGGATGAGCGAGTTCCACCCGGCCGGCGTGACCGGCCGCCGCGGCGACGGACGCCTGGGCCTGAAACTGTTCACCGGGAAGGAACCGGCGTCATGAGACTGCTCCCCGCCCCCGACACCGTCGTCGAGCGGCCGCAGGAGCGCGCCGCGCTGCTCCGGCTGGTCTCGCTGCTGCTGCAGTACCCCGACGCCGGGCTGCTGGCCGCCCGCGCCGAGCTGCGCCGGGCCGTCGCCGCGCTGCCCGACGGGCATCCGCGCCAGGCGCTGGAGCAGTTCCTGTGGTGGTTCGGCGACCGGCAGCCGATGCCGCTGGCCCGCCACTACGTCGAGACGTTCGACCTGCGCCGCAGGTCCAGCCTCTACCTCACCTACTACCTGCACGGCGACACCCGCCGCCGCGGCATGGCGCTGCTGACGCTCAAGCAGCGCTACCGGGTGGCCGGGCTCACCCCGCCCGAGGGCGAGCTGCCCGACTTCCTGCCGGTGGTGTGCGAGTTCGCCGCCCTGGCCGGGCCGGACGCGGGGGAGGCGCCGCTGCGCCAGCACCGCAAGGGGCTGGAGCTCATCCGCACCGCCCTGCACGAGTCCGGCTCGCCGTACGCGCTCGTGCTGGACGCCCTGTGCGCGGTGCTGCCCGGCATGTCGGCGGCCGAACGGGCCGCGGTGGCCGACCTCGCCCTGGCCGGCCCGCCGCTGAACGAGAGTGAGGTACGGCCGTGAGCGTCGTGCTGTGGGCGATCGTCCCCTATGTCGCTTTGACGATCTTCGTCGCCGGGCACGTCTGGCGCTGGCGGGTGGACCAGTTCGGCTGGACCACGCATACCACGCAGGTGCTGGAGAGCAGGCTGCTGCGGCTCGGCTCGCCGCTGTTCCACCTCGGCGCCTTCGCGGCCATCGGCGGTCACGTGCTCGGCCTGCTCGTCCCCAAGAGCTGGACCGAGGCGGCGGGCGTGGACGAGCACCTCTACCACCTGGTGTCGGTGAGCGCCGGGACCGTGGCCGGGGTCATGGTCGTCGCGGGCCTGGGACTGCTGCTGGCCCGCCGCCTCACCAGCCCGCGGGTGCGGCGGACCACCACCCGCGCCGACAAGGTGCTGTTCACCGTGCTGACCGCGGTGATCGTGCTCGGCATGGCCGCGACCGTCGGCAGCAACCTGCTCGGCGGCGGCTACGACTACCGAGCCACGATCGCGGTCTGGTTCCGGGGCGTCCTGACCTTCCGTCCCGACCCCCGCCTGATGGCCGACGTGCCGCTGCTGTTCCAGCTGCACGCGATGTCGGCCTGGCTGCTGGCCGCGATCTGGCCGTTCACCCGGCTGGTGCACGTGTGGTCGGCGCCGGTGGCGTACCTGTGGCGGCCCTACGTCGTCTATCGGCGACGGGTGCCCGTCCGGTCGCGCTGACCCTACATCGCGTGGATGCGGCGGCCGGTGACGTGGTGGGGGACGATCCGGATGTGCAGCGACCGGTCGCCGCCCGCCCACGGGGTGATGTCGTCGCCGGCCTGCTCGTCCGGCGTCACGTGGTGCGCGGGCCCCTGGACGAGCACGCTCCAGCCCTGCCGCCGGGCCTCGTCGATGCGGTCCACCTCGAAGCCCACCATGACCTCGACGCCCTCCAGCCCGGTCCGCAGGTCCTGGTCCATGGGGCCGCCCGAGGCGGTGCGGAAGACGATGGCGCCGTCGTGCACGCGGTAGTTGACGGGCAGCACCGTCGGCCCGTGCGAGCCGTTGAACGCGATCCGGCCGATGCCGCCGGGCGCGATCAGGCTCAGGCATTCGTCACGTTCGAGCACCTCCAGGACGGGTTCGGCCATCGCCGGCCCCACGCCCGGCGGCCGGTCGCGCCCGCCGCCCAGCAGGTCCTCGCCGGTGGTCCCCAGCGCGTCGGCCAGGCGGTTCAGGGTGCCCCTGTCCGGGATGTCCACGTGCTCCTCCATGTACCGGAGGTAGCCGGCGGACATGTCCGCCCGTTCCGCCACCTGCTCGACGGTGAGCCCGAGCCGTTGCCGGTGGTACTGGATGCGGTGGCCGAAGTCGCCGGTCCGTGTCACTGTCTCCTCCTGCCTCTGCGTCCCCATGCGTGGTGAAGCCGTCCAGGCACCCCGTACCCCGGACAGGGTCCTTCGCCCCTCCATGGGACCAACGTCCCTCGTCCCAGGGACGCACGGCCCTACGGCGCGACGGCCGGGAAGAGGAGCCTGGCCTGCATGGATGTCCTGGATCTCTCCCGGTGGCAGTTCGGCATCACGACCGTCTACCACTTCCTCTTCGTGCCGCTCACGATCGGCCTGTCGATCATCGTGGCCGGGTTGCAGACGGCGTGGCACCGGACGAAGAAGCCGGAGTACCTGCGGCTGACCCGGTTCTGGGGCCGGCTGTTCCTGATCAACTTCGCCATGGGCGTCGTGACGGGCATCGTGCAGGAGTTCCAGTTCGGGATGAACTGGAGTGACTATTCCCGGTTCGTTGGCGACGTGTTCGGGGCGCCCCTGGCCATGGAGGGGCTGATGGCCTTCTTCCTGGAGTCCACGTTCCTCGGCCTGTGGATCTTCGGATGGGACCGGCTGTCGCCCCGGCTGCACCTGGCCACGATCTGGCTGGCCGCCATCGGCACCAACATCTCGGCCTACTTCATCCTGGCGGCCAACTCCTGGATGCAGCACCCCGTCGGCTACCGGATCAACAACGGCCGCGCCGAGCTGACCGACATCTGGGCCGTCCTGACCAACTCGACCACGCTGGTCACCTTCCCGCACGTCCTGTTCGGGGCGTTCCTGACGGCGGCCGCGTTCGTGCTGGGCGTCAGCGCCTGGTTCCTGCTGCGCAAGCGGGACGTCTCCCTCTTCCGCACCTCGGCCCGGCTGGCGCTGGCCGTCAGCCTGGTCTCGGCGGTCGGGGTGTCGTTCTCCGGCCACTGGCAGGCCCAGATCATGACCGAGCAGCAGCCGATGAAGATGGCCGCCGCCGAGGCCCTGTGGGAGGACGAGACCTCCGCCGGCTTCTCCCTGTTCGCCATCGGCGACGTCGAGAACGGCCGCAACCACGTCAACCTCCAGATCCCGTACGGCCTGAGCCTGCTGTCCACCAACACCCTGGACGGCGAGGTCGAGGGCATCAACGACATCCAGGCCCGCTACGAGGCCCTGTACGGCCCCGGCGACTACCGGCCGGTCGTCGGCCTGGCCTACTGGTCCTTCCGGCTCATGATCGGATTCGGCATGCTGTCGGCGCTGCTCGCCCTGGCCGGGCTCTGGCTGACCAGGCGCGGCCGGCTGCCCGCGGGCCGCTGGGCCTACCGGCTGGCCGTCGCCGGCATCGGCCTGCCGTTCCTGGCCAACAGCATGGGCTGGATCTTCACCGAGATGGGCCGCCAGCCGTGGACCGTCTTCGGGCTGATGCGCACCGCCTACGCCGTCTCGCCCACGGCGGACGTGCCCTCGGTGGCCATCACGCTGGTCGGCTTCACCCTGGCCTACGCCGTGCTCGCGATCATCGAGATCCGGCTGCTGGTCAAGTTCATCCGGATCGGGCCGAACGAGCAGGACGAGCCCGAGACCGCCGTCCCCGCGCTGAGCTACTGAGGAAATCATGGAAAACGTCTGGTTCGTACTGATCGCCGTGCTGTGGACCGGCTACTTCCTGCTGGAGGGCTTCGACTTCGGCGTCGGCATCCTGATGCCCGTCCTGAGCCGCGAGGAGGCCGACCGGCGAGCCGTGCTCAAGACGATCGGCCCGGTCTGGGACGGCAACGAGGTGTGGCTGCTGGTGGCCGGCGGCGCGACGTTCGCCGCCTTCCCCGAGTGGTACGCCACCCTGTTCAGCGGCTTCTACCTGCCGCTGTTCCTCATCCTGCTGGCGCTCATCGCCCGCGGCGTGGCCCTGGAGTACCGCAGCAAGAGCGACAGCACGCGCGGCTGGGACCGGGCGCTGTTCTGGGGGTCCCTCGTCCCCGCCTTCCTTTGGGGGGTCGCGTTCGCCAACATCGTGCGCGGTGTCCCGCTGAACGCCGAGCACGAGTACACCGGCACGCTGCTGACCCTGCTCAACCCGTTCGCGCTGCTCGGCGGGCTGGCCACGCTGCTGCTGTTCACCCTGCACGGCGCGGTCTTCCTGGCCCTGCGCACCACCGGCGACCTGCGCCTGGCCGCCGCCCGGATGGCCAAGAGCATCTCCCCGGCGGCGTTCCTGGCGGTGATGGCGTTCCTGCTGCTCTCGAACGACGGCGCCGGGCCGGTCCGGTGGGCCGCCGTGGCGCTGGTCGCGCTCGGCCTGATCGGCGCGGTGGCCGCGACCGTGCGCGGCCGTGACGGGTGGGCCTTCACCGCCAGCGCGGTCGCCGTGGTCGCGCTGGTCTGCGCGATCTTCAGCGGCCTGTTCCCGAACGTCATGCCCGCTCTGGACCCGGCCAACAGCCTCACCGTGACCAACGCGGCCTCCAGCCCGTACACGCTGACGGTGATGACCTGGGTCGCGGCCATCTTCACGCCGCTGGTGCTGGGCTACCAGGCGTGGACGTACTGGGTGTTCCGCCGCCGGCTCACCGGCGCCGTCTGAACCGGCCCGCCCCGCGGCGGCAGGGGGCTCGCCCCGGCCGCCGAGAGTCAGGGGCTCAGCGCGCCCGGACGTCCGCCGGGGACCCGCCGAGTTCGGTCACGGTCAGGGCGCGCATCAGGTGCGGGTGCAGGCCCTCGGCCCGCCACCGGGGCAGACCGGCGGCGAGCGCGGCGTCGATGAGCGCGGCCCGCGTCCACGCCAGGTCGACACGCCGGCCCGCGTCGCCGCCGCTGAGCAGCGGATGGTCGGCGGGCCGGTCGCCGCACAGGCGGCGCAGCGGGCGGCGCAGGTAGGGCGCGAGCGGGAAGGCGACGATGTCGCCCCGGCCGTCGTGCAGGGTGATCAACACGGGGTCGCCGCCGCCCACCAGGTGCACGTCGCACGCGGTCAGCCGGGCCAGCGCGTCGACGGACGCGCCGGTGGACTCCAGCAGCCCGACCGCCACGGCCTCGGCTAAGCGCCCTTCCTCGGCCAGCGTGGCGATCCCGCCGCGCAGCAGCCGCCGCTCGGCCGGGGTGGGCGGATGGGCGGCCGGCGCGGGCAGAGCCCGCCCGTGGCGCCCGGCGAAGGCGTAGAACGAGGCCAGGACGGCCCGCCTGCGGACCACCGTCGCCTTGGCCAGCGGCCGGCCGGACGGCGCCAGCCCGGTGGTGAGGGCGGCCAGGCAGTAGGCGTCGACCTGCGACCCGCTGCCCAGCACGTCGCCGGCGAGATCCTGCGCCCGCAGCCACCGCAGGTAGGAGGCCAGGACCCGCAGCCGGGTACGCCGCAGGGCCGGGGACGGCCGCTCGCGCAGCCAGGCCGCCGCCACGCCGGCCGCCACCGGAACGAGCCCTTCGACGACGTCGACGTCGGCCGACGGCACCTCGCCCCCGTCGCCGGGACCGCGCCGCGGGCGCAGCCCCTCGATGCGGGCGACGAGGCCGCGGGCCTCCTGACCGGTGAGCGCGTCCCAGGACGCGACGGTGTCGTCGGCCATGCTCAGCACGCGACCGGCACGGCGACGGGACCGGCGGCGGCCCGTGCCGGGGCATGGCAGGACGAAAGCGAGGCGTGGAGGACGTGACTGCTCGCGCCCAACGGACCCATCATGATCTCGATCGTCTCATGGAACTGCGCCCGCGGGCTCCATCCGGACGGGCCGCGGGGCCCACGGGACCCGGCGGCGAGGCCGTCCGCCGAGGTCAGGGTTCGATCAGGCCGGCGCGGATGGCGTAGCGGGTCAGGTCGAGGCGGTCGTTGAGGCCGAGCTTGGCCAGGATGTTGCTGCGGTGGCGGTCGACGGTCTTGGGGCTGATGACCAGGGTGTCGGCGATGGCCTTGGTGGAGTGGCCCTCGGCGATGAGCTTGACGATCTCCTCCTCGCGGGCCGTCAGCAGGCTGTCGGGCAGCGGGTCGCCGTGCCGGTGGCGGTGGAGGTAGTCGCGGATCAGCGCGGTGACCGCCCCGGGGTAGAGGAACGGCTCGCCGCGCATCGCCGCCCGGCACGCCTCGATGAGATCGCGGTCGGCCACCGACTTCAGCACGTAGCCGCAGGCCCCGGCCTTCAGCGCGGCGAAGAAGTACTGCTCGTTGTCGTACATGGACAACATCAGCATGCGCACGCCCGGCCGGCGGCGGGCGATCTCGCGCGCGGCCTGCAACCCGGTCATGCGCGGCATGGCGATGTCCAGGATGACCAGGTCGATGTCGTGGGTGCGGACGGCCTCGACCGCCTCGGCCCCGTCGGCGGCCTCGGCGACCACGGTCAGGTCGGGCTCCGCGTCGAGGATGAGACGGACGCCCTGGCGGACGAGCGCGTGGTCGTCGGCGAGCAGGATGCGGGTCATCGGGCGTTCTCCTTGGCCGCGCCGGGGACGGTGAGGACGATCTCGGTGCCGCCACCGGGCGGCGAGTGCACGCTCAGGCGGGCCCCGATGAGCAGGGCGCGCTCGTGCATGCCGCGGATGCCGGCGCCCGGCTCGCCGATGCCGCCCCGGCCGTTGTCGGCGACGCGCAGGACCAGGTCGCCGCCGTCGGGCGTCAGCGTGAGCGTCGCCCGGGTGGCCTCGGCGTGGCGGGCGACGTTGGTCAGGCTCTCCTGGGCGATGCGGTAGAGGACGAGCTCGACCTCGGAGGTCAGCGGCGGCAGCCCCGGGGCCAGCCGGCGGCCGACCTCGACCGTGCCGGTCTGCGACAGGTCGGTGGCCAGCGCGGTGAGGGCGCTGATCAGCCCCAGGTCCTCCAGGACGCCGGGACGCAGCCGATGGGCGACCTGGCGCACCTCGTCCAGGCTGGTCCTGATCGCCTCCTGGGCGTGTCCCAGCTCCTCGGCCAGCTCCGCGGGCGCCCGGTCGCGCACCCGCTTGAGGGCCAGCAGCGCGACGGTCAGGCTCTGGCCGATCTCGTCGTGCAGCTCGCGGGCGATGCGGCCGCGTTCGGCCTCCTGGGCGGCCAGGGCCTGGGCGCTGGCCACGCTGCGCTCCTCCTCCAGGCGGTCGAGCATCTGGTTGAAGGTGTCGGTGACGCTCCTGAGGTCCCGGTTGCCGGCGGGCAGCCGGTCGTGGGTGTGCAGCAGGTCCACGCGCCGCATCAGGGCGGTCAGCGAGGTCAGCGGGGCGAGGCTGGCCCGCACCAGGAACGCGTTCGCCGCCAGGATCAGCGCCAGGCCGATCAGCAGCACCGGGACCTCGGTCAGGAGCACCGGTGAGGAGACCGTCGCCGGAGACAGCGCCAGCACGAACGTGCCCGCGGCGAAGACCAGCGCGTTGATGACGAACAGGCGGCGGAACAACGCCTGGGCCGGGGTGCGGCCTGGCGGCTCCGGCGCGGTGGCGACGGCGTCTCTCATGCCTCCAGCCTGGGCGTATTCCGCCCGCCCTGTCCACTTACCTCGCCCGGATACGGCTCCGCCCCCACCCGATATGGGGGCCGGACCCGATGGGCGCGGCCCCCCGCCCGGTGATGACATGGGTCTCCCCGGAAAACAGGGACGGACCGTAAGGAGGTGGGCGATGCGTGGCACGGACCTTCTCTGGGCCGCGGCGGCAGGACCGCTTCTCCTCCTGCCCGCCCGCGGGTCGCGGTCCGTCCCCCGGGGCCATCTGACGGGCGGGCCGCGCCGGGGGCCGGCCGCCGTCCCGTGGCCGGGGCAGGGCGTCTGAGCCCCCTGGCCGCCCTTCTGACGTTCGCCCCCGCTGGAGGTACCCCATCAAGATCCGCCATGCGGCCGCGCCCGGAACCGGCGCGGCACGCCGTTCCCAGACCACTCCGACCACCATGGACGGTGCCATGCGAGCACACGATATCGCCGTCACCCTGCCGACCGTGACCGCCCGCGACTCCGTGGTCCGCGCGGTGCGCCTGATGGTCGTCAACCGGCTCCCCGGGCTCATCGTGGTGGACGAGCACGGCAGGCCCGCGACCGTGCTGCCGGGCACGCAGGTGCTGCGGCTGGCCATCCCCGGCACCTACCAGGAGGACCCGGCCCTGGTCCGCACCCTCGACGAGAGCGACGCCGAGGTGTTCTGGCAGGAGCTCGCCCACCTGACGGTCGGTGACTGCCTGCCCAAGCCGCCCGCGCGGCCCGTCACCGTGCCGCCGGAGGCGACGCTGCTGGAGGTGGCGGCGCTGATGGCCCGCACCCGCAGTCCGCTCGTCGCCATGCTCGGCGCCGACGGCACCCTCAGCGGGGCGATCACACTGGAACGCCTGCTGACCAGCCTGGCCATCACGAGCCTTCCGGACTGATCCGGATGAGCGCGATCCTGGCCATGGCCATTTTCGTGGTGGCGTTCTTCTTCATCGCCACCGAGAAGGCCGACAAGGTCAAGGTCGTCCTCGTGGCGGCCGGGCTGATGACCGTGCTCGGGCTGACACCGGGGGAGGAGGTGTTCTCCTCAGGGCACGCGGGCATCGACTGGAACGTCATCTTCCTGCTGCTCGGCATGATGATCATCGTGGGCGTGATCAAACAGACCGGGCTGTTCGACTACCTGGCGATCTGGGCGGCCAAACGTTCACGGGGACGGCCGTACCGGCTGATGGTCATGCTGATGGCCATCACCGCCGTGGCCTCGCCCTTCCTGGACAACGTCACGACGATCATGCTGGTCGCGCCGGTGACGGTGATGGTGTGCGGGCGGCTGCGCATCCCGGCGGCGCCGTACCTGATCGCCGAGGTGCTGGCCTCCAACATCGGCGGGGCCGCGACGCTGATCGGCGACCCGCCGAACATCATCATCGGCAGCCGGGCGGGGCTGACGTTCAACGACTTCCTCGTGCACATGGCCCCGGCGGTCGTGGTGATCTTCGGGGTGTTCGTGCTGCTCACCTACCCGCTGTTCCGCCGCTCGTTCCACTACAACGCCGACCACGTGGCCAAGGTGATGGCGTTGCAGGAGCGGCGGGCCATCACCGACCCCGCGCTGCTGGCGCGGTCGCTGACGGTGCTGGCCGGGGTGGTGACGGCGTTCGCGCTGCACTCCGTCCTGCACCTGGCGCCCTCGATCATCGCCCTGGTCGGCGCGGGGGTCATGCTGCTGGTGTGCCGGGTCGAGCTCGGGGACGTGCTGCGCGAGGTCGAATGGCCCACGCTGGTGTTCTTCGCCGGGCTGTTCGTCATGGTCGCGGGCCTGGTGCACACCGGGACCATGGAGACCATCGGGCGGGCCACCATCGACCTGTTCGGCGACAACTACTTCGCCGCGGCCACCTCGCTGCTGTTCGGCTCCAGCGTGCTGGGGGCGTTCTTCGACAACATCCCGTACGTGGCGACGATGGCGCCGGTGGTGGAGGAACTGGCCGCCGCCGCACCGGACGCGTCCACCGGGCAGGCGCTGTGGTGGGCCTTCGCCTTCGGCGCCGACTTCGGCGGCAACGGCACCGCGGTCGCCGCCAGCGCCAACGTGGTGGCCCTCGGGATCGCCGCCCGCACGGGCAACCCGATCTCGTTCTGGCAGTTCACCCGGTACGGCATCGTCGTCACCCTGGGCAGCACGGCCCTGGCCTGGGTGTACGTGTGGCTGCGCTACTTCTGACCCGACGCTCCGGGGGCGGGCCGGTCCCGCCCCCGGGACGCCGGCGTCAGGGCCGCAGCCGGTGGAACAGCTCGACCCGGGCCCGGTGGTATTCGAGGTCCTCCTCGTCGTGCCGCACACCCGACGCGGCGGCCTTGCGGAAGTAGGCGTGCTCCCTGCGCAGCTTGTGCCGGACGAGCTGGGCGAGCGACTCCTCGTCGAGCGGGGCCGCCGTGCCGCCCTCCTCGTGGTAGGCGGCCACGAACTCCTTGCTCGGCCCGATCAGGTCGTCGCCCCACTCCAGCGCGGCGGCGGCCAGTTCCAGTTCGGGGGCGCCGACGAAGGTCTCGTCCCAGTCGAGGACCGCGACGATCCGGCCGTCGTCGGTGGCCAGCGTGTTGCCGGTGTAGTAGTCGCCGTGCAGCGGGTGGCGCACGGGATGACCGGCGTGGAAGCCGGCCAGCCAGCGGTCCAGGACGGGGTCGGCCAGGTCGGCGGCGTCCGGGTGCGGGTCGCCGTACAGGCCGGACTCCTGGAAGGCGGGCACGGGACGCGGGCCGGGACGCAGACCGGCCAGGGCGCGGTGGAGCCGGGCCAGCAGCCGCGCGCCGGCCTCGCGCTGCGCCGGGACGTCGGAGTCCGGCCAGGAGCCCTCGACATAGGGCCAGCAGGAGATCGGCCGCCCGTCCACGACGACCACGGTCGCCCCGCCGTCGGTCGCCAGCGGGGCCACCGCCTCGGGCAGCGTGACGGCGGCGTGCCGGGCGACGGCGTGGCACCACTCCGACTCGGCCACCCCGCGCCCGGCCGGGCCGACCCGCAGGACGTGGCCGCCGAGGCGGTAGGCGGCCGACTCCTCCCCGCCGTACAGCCGCTCGCCCTCTCCCTCGGCGCCCCAGGCCCGGGAGGCGGCCGCGCGGATCTCGGGGGTGAGGGGCGTCTTCACGTAGATCACCTCGCCAGGCTATGGGCTCGGACGGGTTGTCGAGCATTCGGCCAAGGTCGGGCAAGGTCGGGCGACACGTGCCGCAAATTCGGCGCTCTCGGCCGCATAGCGCTTAACCTGCACTAACAGGATCATCATCCGCTTGTCACCCCGCCGTCAGGCCCACCGGTGCCGAGCCCGCTCCGAAGTCGGGACGCTCATGATCGTGCAGTCGCAGGAAATCCCGGAAAGCTCACATCCGCCGCATACACGCCCGTCCCGGCACCGGGACCTCCGAACGCCGCTGCCCGCCGCGCAGCTCGATCCGCGGCCCGCCGCGCGGACCCGCCCGGCGCTCGACGCCCGGCCCGACGCGCTCACCAAGCTCACCATGCTCGCCGCCTGGCCCACGCCGCCGTGCCGGGCCCTTCCGCGCCAGGTGCGCGAGATGTTGGGAACGGTCCACATTCCGGGGCCGATCCGGCGCAACCTGCCGCCCGCCGTCGTCCTGCGCTGCCGTTAGCGCCGCTCGGGCCGCCCGCCGATCACCGTCTGGGAGTCCCGCGTGTCCTGTCCGACTCCGCCCGCCACGCCGCCCGCCGTACCACTCGTCACACCATCTGCCCTGCCTACCACCGGGCCGTCCGCCGGGACGTCCGTCACGTCTGTGCGGGCGTCCGCGACGTGGCGGCACTTCGCCGGCGTGGGCCGGCGTGTGGAGATCAACCCGTGGCTGGTGCGGGCGCCGTGCTCGGTGCGCGCGTGCTTGCCCGAGGAGGCCGTCGCCGCCGGGCGGGCCCGCCGCGCGGCCCGGCTGTGCGCCGCGCTGCTGGTCCTGCTGACCGCCGTGCCGGCCTTCCTCGTCATGGGCGCCGCGCCGCGGCCGTGGCGGGCCAGGACGGTCCAGGCGCTGGCCAGGCTGCTGTTGCGCGCGCTCGGCGTCCGGGTCGAGGTCGCCGGTCCGGTGGAATCCGTGCGGGCGGCGGCCGGGGTGCTCGTCGTGGCCAACCACGTCTCGCTGCTCGACCCGGTGGTCATGCTGGCCGCGCTGCCCTGCCGCCTGCTGGCCAAGCGCGAGGTGCGCCGGTGGCCGCTCATCGGGACGCTCGGCGCGGCCTGCGGGGCGCTGTTCATCGACCGGGAACGCCTGTCCACGCTGCCCGCCGCGGTGGGCCTGATCCGCGACGCCCTGCTGGCGGGGGAGGCGGTGACCGCCTTCCCCGAGGGCACCACGTCCTGCGGGCGCGAGGTCGGCACGTTCCGGCCCGCGGTCTTCCAGGCGGCGATCGACGCCGGGGCGGCGGTGTGCCCGGCCGTCCTGCGCTACTACGAGGACAAGAGCCCGTCGAGCCGCGGGAGCTGGGTGGGCGAGGACTCGGTGATCGGGTCCGTCGTCCGGGTGGCCGGGACGCGGCGGCTGCGGGCCGAGGTCCGGCTCACCGCGCCCCTGCGGCCCGCCGCGCCCGACCGCGGGCAGCGCGGACGGGCCGCCCTGGCCCGCGCCGCCGAGGAACGCGTGCGCACCGGCCTCGACTGACCATCCAGGGCCCGCGCCGCGGAGGAGCGCGTGCGCACCGGCCCCGACCGACCGATACTCGACGTAAGGAACTACCGATGTGGGGCAATTCGCCGCCGTCCGGCCATGGGCGGAGGTGGCCGCGACGGGTCGTGCTCTGGGGCGCGGCCGTGACGTTCGCCGTGTCGCTCTTGGCCGGCCTGGACGTGCACGATCGGCTCGTGCTGGGCGACATCGTGCCGCTCGGGTCACAATCCGTGCGGGCGGACGACATCCTGCAGGACGCCTTCCGCGTGGGCAACGCCGACCTGGTCGTGATCGCCCGCGCCGCGCGGCCGGTCGACGACCCCGAGATCGACGCCGCCGGGACGCGCCTGACCGAACGGATCTCGGCCGACCCGGGGGTGTGGCGGGTCACCTCGTACTGGCGCGGCCACGCGTCCAGGCTGCGCAGCGGCGACGGGCGCGCGGCGGTCGTCCTGGCGAACCTGAGCGGCGACAACGCCGCCCGCAACGCCGCCGCCCGCCGGATCATGGAATCGCTGAACGGCCGCTACGGCCCCCTGTCGCTGACCGCCACGGGCGAGGCCCAGGTACGCGTCGAGGCCCAGGACCGCAGCGAGGCCGACCTGCGCACCGCCGAGCTGATCGCCGCGCCGCTGACCCTGGCCATCCTGTGCCTGGTGTTCGGCAGCCTGGTCGCCGCCCTGCTGCCGGTGCTGATCGGCGCGCTGGCGGTGGTCGCCACGATGGCCGTGCTGCGGCTGATGAGCGAGGTCATGGAGATCTCGGTGTTCGCGCTGAGCATCTCCAGCGCGCTGGGCTTCGCCCTGGCCGTCGACTTCAGCCTGTTCATCGTCACCCGCTTCCGCGAGCAACTCGCCCAGGGCCAGGAGGCCCCGCAGGCCATCGCCGTCACCATGCGCACCACCGGCCGGGCCATGGCCTGCTCGGCGGCGACCGTGGCGCTGTCCATGTCCGCGCTGCTGCTGTTCCCGTTCACCATCCTGCGCTCGCTGGCCGTGGGCGGGATGACGATCAGCCTGATGGCGGCGGTGGCCAGCCTCGTGGTGCTCCCGGCCGTGCTGACCCTGCTCGGCGACCGGGTCAACCGGCTTCCCGTGCCCGGCCCGTGGAACGCCGCCCGGCGGTCCGCGCCGCCGGTGGAGCAAGGGCCCTGGTACCGCCTGGCGGTCGCCGTCATGCGCCGCCCGCTGGCGGTGGCCGTGCCCACCACCGCGCTGCTGCTGGCCATGGGCGCGCCGTTCCTGGGCGCCAGCTTCGGCACCCTGGACGACCGCATCCTGCCGCCGCAGGCACCCGCCGCGCTGGCGGCCCAGGCGCTGCGCGCGGACTTCGGCGGCCAGCAGGTCGTCGGCGGCACCATGATCCTGCTGCCGGACCTGCGCCCGACCGGCCAGGGCGCCACCGGCCCGCTGGACGGCTACGCCAGGCGCCTGGCCGCCACCGACGGCGTGCTGCGCGTGGACACGGCCGGCGGCTCCTACAGCGGGGCCGCCGTCGTCCCCGGGACGAACCGCCGGTTCACCGGCGAGGCGGGCAGCTGGCTGCTCGTCACCACCGCGCACGAGCCGTACTCGGTGGCCAACAGCGAGCTCGTCCGGCGCCTGCGCGCGATCCCGGCCCCCGGCCAGGCGCTCTTCGCCGGGCCGGGCGCCGAGCTGGACGACGTCAGGCAGAGCATCGCCGGCACGCTGCCCCTGGCCCTGACGCTGATCGCGCTGACCACCCTGGCGATGGTGACGCTGCTGACCCGCAGCGTCGTGCTGGCCGTCAAGGCCCTGGTGATGAACGTGCTCAGCCTCACCGCCACCTTCGGCGCCCTGGTCCACGTCTTCCAGAACGGCCACCTGCGCGGGCTGGTCGGCGACTTCACCGCCACCGGCAGCATCGACGCCCTCATGCCCACGCTGATCTTCTGCGTCGCGTTCGGCCTGTCCATGGACTACGAGATCTTCCTGCTGTCCCGCATCACCGAGGAGTACCGCGACCGCGGCGACACCGTCACCGCGGTCGCCACCGGGCTCCAGCACACCGGGCGGCTGTTCACCTCGGCCGCCGTCATCTTCGCCGTCGTCATGGCCGCCGTGGCGACGTCCGGGCTGGCCGTGCTGAAGATGATCGGGGTGGGGATCGCGGTGGCCGTCCTGGTCGACTGCACGCTGATCCGCACGCTGCTCGTGCCCGCCGTGATGCGCCTGGCCGGGCCCGCCAACTGGTGGGCTCCCCGGCTCCTGCTCGGCAGGCGGAGGACCGGCGACGGCACGGCGGGGGACCCGCCGCGCGTCCCCGTCGGCGCGGGCACGGGCATGGGTCCGGGCATGGGCCCGGGCATGGGCTCGGGCACTGCCGCGGGCGGCCCGGAGGGGGCCGAGCCCGTGGGACCGCCGGCGGGCACACCGTGATGACCGTCCGCGCCCAGGACCACCGCCACGGACGGCCGCCGTCCCGGCCGGGGGTGTCGCCGTGCACGCCGGAGACCTGCGTCCGGCCGCCGGTCACCGCCGCCGGGCCGGTCCGCCGGGCCGCCCGCCTGCTGGGCTGCGCGCTGGCCCTGGCGGCGGCCCTGACGCTGTCGCCGATGCTCCGCCGTCGCCCCGGACCCCTGCGCGGGCGCCTGGCGCGGGGGGCCATGGGGCTGATCGTGCGCGCCCTCGGCATCACGGTGCGGGTGCCGGACGGCGTCCCCGTCCTGGCCGGGCACGGCACCCTGCTGGTGAGCAACCACATCTCGTGGGCCGACCCGCTGATCATGGCGGCCGTCACCCCGGCCCGCCAGCTCGCCAAGCGGGAGATCGGGCGCTGGCCGCTCGTCCGGTCGCTGGCCGCGGCCCATCGCACCCTGTTCATCGACAAGGACCGGCCGGCCGCGCTGCCCGCCGCGATCACGGCCGTCGCCGGCGCCCTGCGCGACGGGGACGCCGTGCTCGCCTACCCCGAGGGCACCACCTGGTGCGGACGGGCCATGGGGGCCTTCCACCCGGCCCTGTTCCAGGCCGCCGTCGAGGCGGGCGCGACCGTGCGGCCGGTGGCGCTGCGCTACCGCGAAGGCGGCGCGCCCTCCACCCGCGCCGCCTGGATCGGGGAGGACTCCCTGCCGGCCTCGCTGCTGCGGGTGGTCGCGACCCGGCACCTGGTGGCCGAGGTGACGTTCCTGCCCCCCGTACGCCCCGAGCTCACCGGACGCCCGCGCGAGGACCGGGCTGCCCTCGCCGCGCTGACCGAGTCACGGGTCAGGGACGCCCTCGGCCCGGCTTGATCGACATTTGAGGTGTCATACCCGGACCCGCCCGCCCTCCTGCAGCACACTCGGACACGCCACCCATCCGCCGAGAGAACGGACGGCACCATGACCGACGACCAGATAACAGACGTGCTCCGCGGCCACTGCGCCCGGGTCCTGGGCGTCAGCACGGCCCAGATCAACCCGCACACCGACCTGCGCGAGGAACTGGACGCCGACAGCCTGGACTTCGCCGAGCTGTACGCCGCCGTCGAGGACGAATGGGGCACCTTCGCCGACGAGACCCTCCAGCGGGTAAGGACCGTCGCCGACATGGCCGCCGTCATCCGCCGCCACCTGACGGCGGTGGGCGGCTGATGCGACCCCGGGTCGCGGTGACCGGGCTCGGCCTGCGCACGCCCGCCGGAGCCGGCCCCAAGGAGCTGTGGAACGCGCTGCTGGCCGGACGCTCGACGGCACGGACCATCACGTCGTTCGACGTGTCCACGCTGGCGGTGCGCTTCGCCTGCCAGGTCCCGGACCTGGACGTGTCGGCGTACCTGACGGACCGGCAGGCGCGGCGGCTGGACCGGGCGTCGCTGCTGGCGGTGTGCGCGGCGGGCGACGCGCTGGCCGACGCCGGCCATCCGAGGGTCCCGCCCGAGCGGCGGGCGGTGGTGGCGGGCAGCTCCTTCTGCGGCACCGAGACGTACGAGTCGGCGCTGCTCGACACGCCGGGCGCCGGGGCGTTGCGCCTGTCGCCGATCTTCATCCCGAAGATCATGCCCAACGCCGGCGCCGCCGCCATCGGCATGCGGTACGAGATCCGCGGGCCGAGCATGTCCGTGGTCACCGCCTGTGCCTCCGGGGCGCACGCGATCGGCGAGGGCGTCCGGCTGATCCGCGACGGCTCGGCCGACCTGGTCGTGGCCGGCGCGGGGGACGCCAACGTCACCCCGGGCATGCTGCACGGCTTCAGCCGGTGCCGCGCCCTGTCCGGCCGCAACGACGACCCCGAGGCCGCCTGCCGCCCGTTCGAGGCCGACCGCGACGGGTTCGTGCTGGCCGAGGGGGCCGCCTTCGTCGTGCTGGAACGCCTCGACGAGGCCGTGCGCCGCGGGGCCCGCGTCCATGCCGAGGTGTCCGGCTACGGCCGCACCAGCGACGCCCACGACCTGACGGCCCCCGCGCCCGGCGGCGAGGGCGCCCGCAGGTGCATGGACGCCGCGCTCGCCGACGCCGGTCTCGCGCCCGAGGACATCGTGCACGTCAACGCCCACGGCACCGGGACCGAGCTGAACGACCTGGCCGAGGCGCAGGCGATCGGCCGCGTCTTCGGGCCCGCCGCCGTGCCGGTGAGCGCGACCAAGGGGGTGACCGGCCACGCCCTCGGCGCGTCCGGGGCGATCGAGGCGGTGGCGTGCGTGCTGGCGATCGCCGAGTGCACCGCGCCGCCGACCGCCAACCTGGAGCGGCTCGACCCGCGCTGCGACATCGACGCCTCACCCGTGCCCCGCCCGATCGCGAGGGGGCCGGTGATGTCGAACTCGTTCGGCTTCGGCGGCCACAACGCCACGCTGGTCTTCTCACCCGCGCCCTGACCGCTCCCGCCGGACGGTCATCCCCGCGCGGAGACGAACACGCAGAACGGATGGCCGGCCGGGTCGGCGTAGACCCGCAGGGGCTCCTCGTCGTCGTCGATCCGGTCCAGCAGCAGTCGGCCGCCCAGGCGCAGGACGCGTTCGTGCTGCTCCAGCAGGCTCTCGACGGACGACACGGTCAGGTCCAGGTGGAGCTGCTGGGGCACCCGCGGGTCCGGCCAGGTCGCCTCCGGGAACGTCTCGACCTGCTGGAAGGCGAGTCGTGGGGCGCCGTCCGCGGTTCTCAGCACGAGCCAGTCGCGGCCGCGCTCGTCGTCGGCCCCCGCCTCGGGCGGCTCGTCGCCGGGCCGGTAGACCAGATCCAGCAGGGACCGGTAGAACTCCGCCAGCGCCCTGGCGTCGGTGCAGTCGAGCACCACCTGACACAACCTGATCCCGCCGTCCTGACCGGCCATGCGCGCGCCTCCCGTGATCGTCTCGTCGTCATGCTCTCTGCACGGGACGGCGGCGGCTCAAACGCGGCGGCGGGTTCACCAGGTGACCGGCAGGGCGGCCACACCGTAGATGGTGGCGCGCGGCCGCATCGGCACCTCCCCGGCGGGCACGGCCAGCCGCAGACCGGGGAAGCGGCGCAGCAGCGCCGGGTAGGCCAGCCGCATCTCCAGCCGGGCGAGCTGCTGGCCCAGGCACTGGTGGATGCCGTGGCCGAAGCCGAGCTGCTGCCCGGCCTCGCGGGTGACGTCGAAGCGGTGGGGGTCGGGGAAGCGGGCCGGGTCGCGGTTGACGGCCGGGAGGGAGAGGGTCACGGTCTCCCCGGCCCTGATCGTCCGCCCGGCGAGCGGCACGTCGGCCCTGGCGACCCGGATCGGGCCGATGTGCACGATGCTGAGGTAGCGCATCAGCTCCTCGACGGCGGTCGCCGCGACGCCGGGGTCGGTGCGCACCAGCTCGGCCTGCTCGGGACGGCACAGGAGCAGGAACGTGCCCAGGCCCAGCATGTTCGCGGTGGTCTCGTGACCGGCGGTCAGCAGCAGGGTGGCCACCCCGGTCAGCTCCTCGTGGTTCAGCTCGCCGCCGGAGACCAGCTCGCTGAGCAGATCCTGGCCGGGCTCGGCCCGCTTGCGGGAGACCAGCTCCGACAGGTAGCCCATCAGCTCGGCGCCCGCCGCGCCACGCTCCTCGGTGGTGTTGTCCAGGTTCACCGCCCGCGCGGTGGTGTCCTGGAAGCGCGAGCGCTCCCCGTACGGGACGCCGAGCAGCTCGCAGATCACCAGCGACGGGATCGGCAGCGCGAACGCGCTCACCAGGTCCGCCGGCGCTCCCGCGCGGTCCATCTCGTCGAGCCGGCCGTCGATGATCTCCTGGATCCTGGGCTCCAGCAGCCGCATCCTGCGCATGCTGAACCGGCCCGTGAGCAGCTTGCGGTAGCGGGCGTGCTCGGGGTCGTCCATGGCGATGAAGAAGCCCGGCGGGATCACCAGGTCGGCCAGGCCCTCGGGCGGCGCCAGCTCCTTGATCGGCGGCGCGGCGCCCTGGGAGGTGTTGCTGAAGCGCGGGTCGTCGAGCACCGCGCGGGCCTCGGCGTGGCCGGTGACCAGCCAGCCGGGGCGGCCGTCGGCGTAGATCATCGGGTGCAGCGGGCCGTGCAGCCGGGGCAGTTCGGCGGGCGGCTCGAACGGGTCCTCGCGTTCGAGCGGCAGGCTCTGAAGGATGTCCATGTCCTCAGAAAAGCGCAGAGGCTGCGAAATTGCAACCTGTGCATAAAAGCAGGGCATGCAGTAGGGTGGCGCCGTGGAAGGTCATCGCGAACGCAAGAAGGCCCGCACCCGCCGCGCGCTGCTGGAGGCCGCCGTCCGGCTGTTCGCCGAGCGGGGGTACGAGCAGACCACCGTCGCCGACATCGCCGCCGCCGCCGACGTGGCGCCCCGCACCTTCTTCGCGTACTTCGCGAGCAAGGAGGACGTGCTCTTCCTCCAGGCCGAGGATCGCGAGCGGGCCATGCTGGAGGTGATCGCCGGCCGGCGGCCGGGGGAGCCGCTGGGGGAGCTGCTGAGCCGGATGTTCGAGGCCCTGGTGCGCAGCCTGGCCGCCGACGACGAGCTCGACTTCGCGCTGTCGCCGCTGCGGGCGCGGCTGATGGTGACCGAGCCCGCGCTGCGCGCCCGCGGGCTGACGCTCATGATGGAGACCCAGCCCCGGCTGGCCTGGGCGTTGTGCGAGGTCTGCCCGGAGCTGGACCCGGTGGAGGCGGGGGCGGCGGTCGGCGGCTTCATGGGGGCGCTGGCCGTGGCCGGGCTGGTCGCCCAGCAGCAGGGCGGCTCCGACGACGACGTCCTGGCCGCCGGGCGGCGCGGGATCGAGGTCGCCGTCAACGGCCTGTCGAGCCTGGACCGTCCGTGACCTGAGCCTGCCCGCCGGTCGCGGGCCGGTCGAGCAGCCACCGCTCGACCGCCGCGCTCATCCGGCCGCCCGCCTCCAGCGCCGCGGCCTTGGCGGAGGCCGGGTCGGTGTGCGCGGCCTGGCCGAGGATCACGCCCAGCACCAGGTGACCCCGTACGCGGGAGGCCCACATCAGGTTGCCGCCCGCGGCCGTGCCCGAGCCGGTCTT
This sequence comes from Nonomuraea sp. NPDC049607, assembly GCF_040675375.1. Taxonomy (NCBI): domain Bacteria; kingdom Bacillati; phylum Actinomycetota; class Actinomycetes; order Streptosporangiales; family Streptosporangiaceae; genus Nonomuraea; species Nonomuraea sp. NPDC049607. Next base: position 29,890 of record NZ_JBFAOV010000047.1, on the reverse strand, counting down.
GATGCCGATGACGCCGTGCCTGTTCAGCAGCGTGTTGGTGTTGTGCAGCCGCCTGGCGTCACCCGGGACGGAGGTGTCGGTCTGCGCCACCACCGCCCGCAGCACCGGGTCGCGCATCGCCTCCCTGGCCAGCCTGAGCTGGTCGGCGGCGGTGCTGACGGTGGTGTCCTCGTTGCCGCTGGCCCCCGTGTACGTGCTGCCCGTCATGCCCAGACGCCGTGCCGCGGCGTTCATCCGGGCCACGAAGCGCTCCTGGGAGCCGGAGTCCCAGCGGGCCAGCAGCCGGGCCACGTTGTTGCCCGAGGGCACCATCATCAGCTCCAGCAGGCGCCGCAGCGGCACGGTCCGGCCCTGCGTGAGCGGCACGGTGGACTCCAGCCGGGAGAACGACTCCTCGGCCGCCGTGCGGTCCACGGTGATCAGGGGGCCGTCGTCGCCGGGCCGGAGCGGGTGGCGGCGCAGGATCACGTACGCGGTCATCACCTTCGTCACGCTGGCGATCGGCACCGGCCGCGGGTCGCCGCTGACGCCGAGGCTGCCCACGTCCTCCACCTCGACCGCCGCCTGCCCCTCGGACGGCCACGGCAGGGACGCGTCCCCGGTGACCGAGGGGGCGCCGGAACAGCCCGACAGCACGCCCGCCAGCAGTAGAAACATCAAGGAACGTCGCATACCGGACAGCGTGCGCGGCGCGCGTGTCCGTCCGGCCGTGGCCGCGCATCCACCCGCGCTCGGCCGTGTATCAGCCCGGCATCAAAGATCCGCGTATCGGCCCGGCGTCAGTGATCCGCGTCTCGGCCTGGCGTCGATGGTCCGCGCATCGGCCCGGCGTCATCGATGCGCGCGTCGGCCCGGCGTCGATGAGCCGTGTCCGGCGTCAATCCGCCGGAAGGCGGACGACGGCGACCGCGCCGCCGTCCGGGGCGTTGGCCAGGGTCAGCTCGGCGCCGATGACCCGCGCCTGGCCCAGCGCGATCGTCAGCCCCAGGCCGTGACCGCGGCCCCGCTCGGCGGCCCCCGTACGGAACCGGCGCGGCCCGTCGGCCAGCAGCTCCGGTGGGAACCCGGGCCCCCGGTCGCGCACCTCGATCACGCGGTCGCCGACCGTGATCTCCACCGGCGCCGCGCCGTGCCGGTGGGCGTTGAGCACGAGGTTGGCGAGGATCCGGTCCAGGCGCCGCGGGTCGGTCCCGGCCACCGGCTCACCGTCGGCCAGCACCCGCGCCTCGACCCCCACCCGGGCCGCCGACTCCCCGGCCAGCGCGGCGAGGGGAACCCGGACCCGCTCGGCGACCTCGGCGCCCGCGTCCAGCCGGGACACCTCCAGCAGGTCCTCCACCAGCGTCCGCAGCACCCGCACCCGGTCGCGTACCAGGTCGGTGACCTCGCCCTCGTCCAGCAGCTCGACCACGGCGACCAGGCCCATCAGCGGGGTGCGCAGGTCGTGCGCGACGTCGGCGGTGAAGCGCTGCTCGGCCAGCAGCCGGTGCTGGAGGCTCGCCGCCATGGAGTCCACGGCGGCGGAGATGCGGGCGATCTCGTCCCGGCCGCGCGCGCCCGTACGGGCCGCGAGGTCGCCCCCGGCGATCCGGCGGGCGGTGCGCGCGACCCGCCGCAGCCGCCGGTTGGGGAGCTCGGCCGCCAGCATCGACACCGGCACCACCCCGGCCAGGGCGAGCAGCCCGGCCTTGGCCATGTTCCGGTCGAGCGCCTGGAGGCCGCGCACGTCGGAGCCCATCGAGATCTGCACGCTCACCACCTCGGCGCCGTCGCCGCCGTACGGCTGGACCGCCCACACCCACGGCTCGTCCCGGTGGTCGAGCCCGTACCAGACCACCCGGCGGCCGGGCCGCAGCAGGCCGGCCAGCTCGTCGGGGAGCTCGTCGACGGGCACCACGTCCTCGGCGCTCCCGGAGGCCAGCGTCTCGTCCAGGGCCACCTCGGCCCGCGCCTGGCCCATGTCGAGCGCCTGCTGCCAGGTCGCCCGGTGCACCAGCAGCCCGACCACGGCGGCGACGACGGTCGCGGCGAGCGTGACGAGAGCGGCGATCTTCCAGCGCAGCGAGGCCGGGTTCACGTGACGGCCAGCTTGTAGCCGAACCCGCGCACGGTCTCGATGCGCTCGGTGCCGATCTTCCTGCGCAGCCGCTGCACGCACAGGTCGACCACGCGGCTGTCGCCGTCCCATCCGTAGTCCCACACGTTGCGCAGCAGCGTCGCCCGTTCCAGGACGATGCCGGGATGGGCGGCGAACTCCAGCAGCAGCCGCAGCTCGGTCGGCGACAGCTCGACGCGCCGGCCGGACCGCCGCACCTCCAGCGCGCCGGTGTCGACGCTCAGCTCGCCGAACTCCAGCACGGCCTGGCCCGCCCCCGCCTCGGCGGCCGGCGTACGGGCGAAGGTGGCCCGGCGCAGCAGCGACCGGATCCGGGCCACCAGCACCGGCAGGTCGACCGGTTTGACCACGTAGTCGTCGGCGCCGCCCTCCAGCCCGGCGACGATGTCCAGCCCGTCGCCGCGGGCCGACATCATCAGGATCGGCACCTGGCTGGTCTCCCTGATGCTGCGGCACACGCTGATGCCGTCCAGGCCGGGCAGCATCACGTCCAGCAGCAGCAGGTCGTGGTCGCCGGTGCGGGCGGCCTCCAGCCCGTCGAGCCCGTCGGCGGCCGTGGTCACCTGATAGCCGTAACGTTCCAGGGCCATGCCCAGCGACGTGCGGATCACGGTGTCGTCCTCGACGAGCAGCAGGGATGTCATGAAATCGCACCATACCTAGCGAAGTGCATTGACTGGTTCCATGCGGGCGGCGCGCAGCGCCGGATAGAGGCCCGCGAGCAGCCCGACGACGGCCCCGGCCGCGGGGGCCATGAAGGCCAGCCGTACGTCGAGGACGGGCGTCCACTGCTTGACGGCGCAGACCCCGACGATCACCAGGATCCCCACGGAAGCGCCCAGCACCCCGCCGATCAGCCCCGTCAGGGTGGACTCCACCAGGAACTGCCCGGCGATGTGGCGGCGCGCCGCGCCCAGCGCCCGGCGCAGCCCGATCTCGGCGACGCGTTCCATCACGGTCACCAGCGTGACGTTGGCGATGCCGACCGCGCCGACGACCAGGGAGACCAGCCCGAGGATCAGGAAGAGCGCGTTGACGTCGCTCTGCACCGCGTCGCGGGCCCTGGTGGGGCTGGGCGGCGAGAGGACCTGGAGGAGCGCCTCGTTGCCGGGGCTGAGCGCGGCCGGCGCCTGCCGCGCGATCAGGTCGGCGGCCCCCAGGGCGGTGTCGACCAGGACGCGGGTCACGGTGCCCAGGCCGTAGGGCCGGCCGGCCGTCGGCGGCAGGATGACCGCGCTCGCCAGGCTCTTCTCCCGCCGCAGATCCCCGAGCACCCCGATCACCGTGTACGCCCGGGTGCCGATGAAGACCGCCGGGGCCCGGGTCAGCCCGGTGATGCCCAGCAGCCGGGCCGCCTGCTGGCCCAGCACGACGACCCGGTCACCGCGGGCGACGTGCCCGGCGTCGAAGTAGCGGCCCTCGACCATCCGTCCCCTGACCGCCGCGGGCAGGCCGGGACTGCTGGAGACCACGGTCAGCGTCTGGTCGGTGACGCGGGCCGGGTCCACGACGTCGTTGGAGCGGATGACGAGGTTGGCGCCCAGGTCCGACTCGGCCAGCGCGGCGGCGGCGACCACCCCGCGCAGCCGGGTCACCCGGCTCACGTCGGCCCACTCGACCAGCGGGAACGTGTGCGCCGGGACCTCGACGGTGACGGAGGTGGCGGTCAGCTCGTCGAAGCGGCCGACGATCTGGTTGCCGGCCGTCGCGGCGACGCCCAGGGTGACCACGAGCGTGGTGATGCCGAGCACGGTGCCCAGCGTGGTCAGGGCCGAGCGCACCGGGCGGGCCAGCAGGCCCGCCAGGGCCTCGTTCAGCAGGTCGCGCGGGTGCACGTCTACTCCTCCGTGAGGACGCCGTCGGTGATGCGCACCCGGCGTCCGGCCCGGTCGCTCACCTCGGTCTCGTGGGTGATGACGACGATGGTCATCCCTTGGGCGCGCAGGTCGTCGAACAGGTCGAGCACGGCGCCGGTGTTCCTGCTGTCGAGGTTGCCGGTGGGCTCGTCGCACAGCAGCAGCGACGGTTCGCCCAGCAGGGCGCGGGCGATGGCGGCGCGCTGCCGTTCGCCGCCGGACAGCCGGCCGGGCAGGAAGCCCACCCGGTGCGACAGGCCCACCCGCTCCAGGGCCCGCGTCGCGCGCTCCCGCCGTCCGGCGCGCGGGGTCCTGCCGTAGACCTCGGCCAGCATGACGTTCTCCAGGACGCTGCGGTGCGGCAGCAGGTGGAAGGACTGGAAGACGAAACCGATCCGGCTGCCCCGGACGGCGGTGCGCGCGCCGTCCTTGAGCGTGGTGGTCTCGATGCCGTCGAGCCGGTAGCTGCCGCGGGTCGGCCGGTCGAGCAGGCCCAGGGTGTTGAGCAGGGTCGACTTCCCCGACCCGGACGGGCCGACGACGGCCACGTAGTCCGACCGCTCGACCCGCAGGTCGACGGCGGCCAGCGCCCGGACGGGCGGATCGGCGGGGAACTCCTTGGTCAGCTCCTGGAGCAGGATGACCGGCTCAGCCACTGTTGACCACCACCCGCTCGCCCGGCCCGAGGTCGCCGGTCACCTCCACGGCGCCGTCGGCGGACAGGCCGGTGCGCACCTCGACCTCCTTGGTCCGGCCGGGCGCGGTCTCCACCTGCACCCTGGCCCTGCCGTCCGCCGCCGTGACGACCGCCGCGACGGGGACCACGAGCACCTGCCGGCCGGTGGCGCCGATCGTGACGCGGACCGTGACGGGCCCGCCGGCCAGCTTGCGCAGCCCCTTCATCGAGTCGGGCGTGACCGTCACCGGCACGGCCCCCTGCGTGTCGCGCCCCGCGACGGCTGTCACCGTGCCCGGGACGGTCGCCCCGGACTCGGTCTCGATGCTCGCCTCCAGACCCGCCTTCACCCGCTCGGCCTCGGCCGCGTCCACCGAGCCGGACACCACGAAGGCGGAGTCGGTGACCGTGGCGACCGCCTGGTCGACCGGCTCGCCCGCCTTGACGGACGGCTTGTGCAGGCGGGCGGGCAGCCTGGGCAGGAAGACGACCTCTCCCGGCGGCACGGTGGTGCCGTAGGTCCGGGAGAACTCGGCCAGCAGCGCTTGGGCCGCCGCCAGGTCGCTGCGCGCGTTGGCGACCTTCAGCTCGGCGGGGGAGAGCTGCCTGGCCTGCCTGAGCGCCTGCTCGGCGGTGGCCAGGGCCTCTCGCGCCGACCGTACGGCCTTCTCCAGGTCGGTCAGCCGCTTCGCGCGCGCCGCGCCGGCCTCCTCCCCTACGCGGTCCAGCGCCGACCGGGCGGCGGCCAGGTCCGCGCGGGCGTTGGCGACCCGGAGTTCGAGCAGACGGGTGTCGGCCGGGGGCGGGGGTGTTCCGATGGCGGTTGTCGTCGGCGTCGCCGTGGGCGCCGCTGTGGGCGTCTCCCCGGCCTGGGTGAGCTCCTGCTGCGCCGCCAGCAGTTTCTCCTCGGCGGCCCGCACGGCGCTCTCGGCGGTCTCCACCCTGGCCTCGTCCTCGGCGGTGTGCTCCTGCGCCCGCGCGCTCTTCAGCGCCTGTTCCGCCTCCCGCAGGTCGCGGCGGGCGCCGGTCACCCGCAGCTTCAGCGGGAGCACGTCCCTGCCCTGGTCGAGGGCCTTGGTCTCGGTCACGAGCACTTCCCGCGCGGTCCGTACGGCCCGCGTCAGCTCGTCGCGCCGCTGCCGCAGTTCCAGGGTGGGCTGCTGGGCCTCGTAGCCGCGCCCGGCGTAGAGGCGCGACACGGCGGCGACGGTCGCCGCGTCGAACACGCCGGTCACGGGCACGCGGTGACCGAGCCGGCGCAGCGCCTTCTGCAACTGCCGGACGTCGTCCCCCTCGGCGCCGGGGACGAGGCCGCGGTGCATCGGCACCCGCCCGGCGAAGACGAACACCGGCCGGCCGTTCACCTCCATCAGCACCGTGCCCTCCACGAGCGTCCCCCGCCGCGGGGCTCGGGTGGCGCGCTGGACGGTCTCGCTCCCGCCCACCACCCCGGCCAGCGTCACCGGACGGGGAGAGCCGTACTCCAGCGTGCCGCTGACGACGACGGTGGCGACCAGTTCCCGCCGCTCGACCTCGACGGTGACCAGCGACGGCACGGGCGGTCTGCGCGCCGCCGCCTCGTCGGCCGGGGAGCGCAGCAGGGTGCCCACCCCCCAGCCGGTCCCGGCGACCACCAGGACTCCGCTCAGCACGAGCAGCAGCTTGCCGCGAGGAGTGCGCATCACCGCTCTTGGAACCCGTACTTCACCCGGGCCTCGTTGGTGAGCCGCCGTTGCAGGGGGACGAAGGCCGCGTAGAAGTCCTTGCCGCACTCCAGGTCGACCAGCGCCGACCTGATCTCCTTGGCCAGGTAAGGCCGGGCCACTGCGGCCGTGACCTTGCCCGCCTTTCCGAGCCGGTCGGCCTGCTCGGCCCACAGCATCATCCCGCGCGCGCTCAGCGCCAGCGGCCGGGCGGAGGCCACCCGCTCGCCCTTCGACTTCAGGCACTCGGCGAACGGCCCGGCCAGCTCCACCAGCTTCTGATCGCCGTCGAGCATCTTGTCGATGTTCTCGATCTCGGTGCTCATCTGGTCCTGGTAGTCGGCGAGCGAGGTGACCTTCAGGCCGTTCACCTGCCGCAGGGCGTCCACGCGGCACTCGTTCATGGTCTTGAGGTAGGCGTCCCGGCGGGCGCCGGAGAGCCCGTCGATCGTCGCCTGGTTGGGGTCCGGCGCCCGCGTCTCGCGGGGCTTGGGATAGACGATGGCGGAGAAGACGCCGAAACCGTTCCTGCTACGCTCGGCCTTGATCGCGTCGTAATCGGCGGGTTCGGCGTCGGGCGCCTTCGGCCGGCTGACCGAGGGCGTGTACGCGAACCCCTTCTGCTTCATGCAGGTGGCGAGGACGGTCTCCCGCTCACGGACCTTGTCCGCCCCGCCGCCGCCCCCGCCGGGCGCCGGGGCCGCCTCTCCCGCCGGAGCCCCTCCGCAGCCGGTCAGCACCGCCAGACCGAGCAGACCGCACACCAGCACACGCATCAAGGGCTCCTTCGAGGTGGGGACGCGCCGCCCTTCGCGACGCCTCGGCCACTTTGGAGCCCTTATCCGTCCGCCCGGCCTTGGCCGGGTATCACCGGGCGCTCGGCCGTGTATCGGCCGCGTATCAACGCCCCTAGGTTGACATCAACCCCCACGAGATCGGAGAGAAGTCGTGCCACGACACGTTCTCACCGGCGCCCCGGGCGCCGGGAAGACGGCCGTCCTGCGCCTGCTGGAGGTCAACGGGCACACCGTCGTCGAGGAGGCGGCGACGGACGTCATCGCCCTCGGCGAAGCGCTCGGCCGCGAGGAGCCCTGGCGCGAGCCCGCCTTCGTCGACGAGGTCGTCACGCTCCAGCGGCGACGCCAGGAATCCGTGCCCGCGGGCGAGGCGGCCGTCTTCTTCGACCGCTCGCCGGTCTGCACGCTGGCGCTGAGCCGCTACCTGGGGTTCCCCACGTCGCCGCTGCTCGCCCGCGAGGTCGAGCGGGTGGTGGCGCGGGGCACGTACGACGGGAAGGTGTTCTTCGTCCGCAACCAGGGGTTCGTCCGCGCCACCTCCGCCAGGCGGATCAGCTACGCGGACTCGCTCGACTTCGAGCGCCTGCACGAGCGGACCTACCGCGACCTCGGGTTCGACCTCGTCGAGATCCCCGCCGCGCCGCTGGCCGACCGGGTCGCGCTGGTCGAGCGCGACGCGGGGGTCAGCCCACCCGGCCGCTCTTGACCAGCGCCCAGCACAGCGAGGCGAACGCCCCGGTGCTGGTGATCGTGCGGACCAGGTTGTAGGCCGACCACTTGGCCTCGTCGAACGCGCGGCGCACGGCGGCCAGGTCGGCGATCCGGTCCGGGTCGCCGGCCGCCTTGATGGCGTCGTTGAGCGGCACGTTCACGGCCACCGTGAGCACGAAGGCGATCAGGTAGAGCACCAGCGCGACGATGATCCACGGCAGCACCGCGCGCACGCCCTGGCCGAGGTGCAGCGCCGCCGCCAGGCCCGTGAAGAACAGCGCGCCGATGAAGCTGAGCATGAACCAGGGATTGAGGATCGCCCGGTCGATGGCCTGGAACGCCCCGACGAACGTGCGGTCGTCCGTCGCGCCGAGGCCACGCATGATGGTGTGCGTGTAGAGCCCGAAGACGCCCGCCGCGAGCCCCATCGCCATGGTCGCCACGATGAGCACGACGGTGCGCAGAACCGACATCAGTGTTTCCCCCTACTCGTCCCGCGCCCGACCTCCCGGACGCGCGAGGACAAGTCAACGCCAGAGCGGGGGAGCGCGGCCATGGCCGAGACTCTCCCGCCCATACGCCAGGATCCAGGCCGTCCCGGGCGCGGGCGCGCGGTCACGACGCGGACGCAATCCGGCGCGCGGTGATCATAGCGAAGGACAGATACTCGCCCTGATCGGCCTCCAGCATGGCGATCGTCGCCGTCTCCCGCCGGGCGCGCGCCCACAGCAGCCAGTCGTGCCAGCCGCCGTCCTGCAGGCGCGCGGACGTCACCGTGACCAGCTCGGTGATCTCCCACTGGAAGCGCCACCACTCGGCGGTGTGCCAGGCGATCGCCTCCCAGCCGACCAGGGCCTTGACGTGGGCGGGGATGTGCCCGAGGTCGCGGACCTCGCGGGTCATGCCGGGCGTGGCGACGCCGAGCTGCCCGCCGGGCTTCACGAACCGGACGAGGTAGGGCAGGTAGGAGTCGGCGGTGCCGAAGTACTCGAAGGCGTCCACGCTGACGATCGCGTCGAAGGACTCCTTCTCGAACGGCAGCGCGTGCGCCTCCGCCCGTACGGCCCGGACGCGGCCGGCCACGCCCGCCTCGGCGAAGACGGCCGCCGCCCGCTCGGGCGCGACCCACAGGTCGGCGGCCACGACCTCCACCCCGAACTCGCGGGCCAGGAAGACCGAGGTGGCGCCCAGGCCCGAGCCCAGGTCGAGCACCCGCATGCCGGGTCTCAGGTCGAGGTCGCGGGCGAGGTCCTCCAGCAGCCACAGCGGATGGGGGCCCATGTCCAGCCCGAGCACCCATTCCGGGTCGTACTTCGAGGAGAGCGGATAGACGTCGGGACGTACGAGGTCCTGGATCGCTGACACAGCGGGTCATCCCACCACGAAGGCTCCACCCGTTCAACCGTTTATTTCGTCACCTGGTGAGGTGCGACAGCAGGGCTCCGGCGGCCGGGTTGGCGGGGACGGGGGCGCGGCCGGCCAGCACGACCGTCCTGGCCGGATCGGGCTGGCGGATCCGCACGGTGGGCAGCCCCTCCCCTTCGGCCACCCGCCGCGGGACGATCGCCACGCCGATCCCGGCGCGCACCAGGTCGACCAGCATCCGGATCTGGGTGACCTCGCAGGTGATCTGCCGGTGCAGCCCGCACCCGGCGGCCAGCCGGCGCACCGCGGTCTCCAGCCCGGTGCCGGCCTTGAAGTCGACGAACGGCTCCTCCGTCAGCTCCGACAGCAGCGCCCGCTCGGCCCCGGCCAGCCGGTGGCCGGGCGAGGTCATCAGCACCAGCTCCTCCTCCCAGGAGGAGAACACGGCCAGGCCCGCAGGCAGGTCGGCGCCGTCGAGCGCCAGATAGGCGAGGTCGAGCTCGCGGGCGAGCAGGGCGTCGAGCAGCCCGGCCACCGGGGCGTCGCGGACCGAGATCTGGATGCCGGGCCACAGGCGGTGGAAGGCGGCCAGCTCGGCGGGCAGGTCGACGCTGGTGAGCGTCTGGATGGTGCCGATCGCCACCCGGCCGGTGGTCAGCCCGGACACGGCGGACACGGCGTCGGTGGCCGCCGCGGCGTCGGCCAGCAGCGCCCGCGCGGCCGGCAGGAAGGCGTGACCGGCCGGGGTGAGGACCGGCCGCCGCCCGGTGCGCTCGAACAGGTCGGCGCCGAGCTCGCGTTCGAGCTTGCGGACGGACGTGCTGAGCGCCGACTGGACGATCAGCTCGGCCCTGGCGGCGGCGGTGAAGCTGCCGTGCGTGGTGACGGCGACGAAGTGACGGAGCTGGCGCAGTTCCATCCATCTACATTAGCGATGGCAGCCAGCGAGACGATGTGTTGGATGGATCGGTGCGCGCGGGGACATCCTGGTCGGCATGGAACGACACGTACCCGCCCTGTGGTCGGCCGCCTATGGCTCGCGCCGTCCCGTCCCGGTCCGGCTCGCGGGGCGCGGGCTGCTGAAGGTGCTCGACTTCGTCCGGATGCTCGCCCTGGCCGACCACCGGACGTTCGTCTCGCACTGACGGGCCGTCAGCCCGCGTTCTCGCGGTGCCGCAGGAGGAGCAGCGCGATGTCGTCGGTGTGCGGGGCGTGGTCGAGCAGGGTCCCGGCGACCTGCTGGAGCTGCTCGCGCGGGGCGCTGGTCAGGTACGCCGCCAGCCCCCCGATGGCCTCGTCCAGGTCCACGCCCGGCGCCTCGACCAGCCCGTCGGTGTAGAGGGCCAGGACGGCGCCCGGCGGGAACGGCACCTCCACCGTGGCGTACTCGGCGTCGGCGTCGATGCCGAGCAGCAGGCCCGCGGGGATGTCGATGATCTCGGCCGGCATGTTGGGCGGGCGCAGGAGCGGCAGGGGATGCCCGGCGTTGGCCGCGCGCAGCGTGCGCAGACGCAGGTCGAAGTAGATGAGCAGGCAGCTCGTGAACAGGTCGGTGTCCAGGTCCATGAGCAGCCGGTTGGTGTGCTGGAGGACGTCGCCGGGGCTGGCGCCGACGGCGGCGTGGGCGTGGATGGCGGTGCGCACCTGGCCCATGAGCGCGGCGGCCGTCATGTTGTGTCCCTGGACGTCCCCGATGACGGCGGCGGCGGTGGTCTCGTTGAGGCGGATCAGGTCGTAGAAGTCGCCGCCGATGCCGACGCCGCGGGTGGCGGGCACGTACCGGGCGGCCACCTCCAGGCCCGGCATGTCGGGCAGGCTGCCGGGCAGCAGCGAGGTCTGCAGGCTGTGGGCCAGCCGGTCCTTGGTGTCGTAGAGGAGCGCGCGGTCCAGGGCCTGGCCCATCAGCCCGGCCAGCGTGGTCAGCGTCGCGCGCTGCTCGTCGGTGAACGGCCGCGGATGGTCGAAGGCCAGCAGGCAGACGCCGAAGGTGTCGTCGGCGACGGTCAGCGGCAGGAAGGCCCAGGCGGACATGCCGTCGTCCTGGGCGGTGTCGGGAAAGGCCCGGCGCAGCTCGGCCCGGTCGGCGAAGAAGGCCGGCTCGCCCGTGCGGACGACCTGCTCGGCAGGGCTGGGCGCGGCCAGCGTCTGACCGTCGAACCGGTCCAGGATCTCCGGGACGTAGCCGTGCGAGCCGACGATCCTCATCCGGCCGCTCTCCGCCCTCATGATCGTCATCGCCCGCGCCTTGAACACCGGCATGACGTGGTCGGCGATGAGATCGACGACCTCCCGGACGTTCAGCGCCCGGGTCATCGCCGAGGCCATGTGCAGGAAGTTGTAGAAGACGTCGGTCCTCGGCAGCCCGGACTCGCCCGGCGCCCTGGCGCGCGAGGGCCGCCGCGCGGGCAGGTCGGCCTCCGAGGGCGTGATGCGCAGGCTCAGGCCGGTCGGGTCCGGGTGCAGGACGAACTCCAGCTCGTGCCCATCCGGCCGGCGCGCCGTGCAGGAGGCGACCTGCTGGCCCACCACCGCCGCGCGGCAGCGGTCCTGGAACGCCGGGTCCTTCAGCCACGTCGCCGTCTCCCACAGCGGCGTGCCCAGCAGCTCGGAGACGGTGGTGCCGAGCAGGTCGGCGGCGGCGGGGCTGGCGAAGGTGACGACGCCGTCCAGGTCGAGCGCGACGGAGCCGTCACGCAGCCGCTCCAGGTAGCCGGCCGCGGCCACGGCCTCGTACGGGTCGGGCATCGGCGGCGGCACCGGGGTCAGCACGCGCGGCTCGCCTCCCGGACACACCGGGTACCCGCTGTCGGCGGCCTGCTCCAGGACGGCGGTCATGCGTTCGCTCGTGGCCTCGATCACCTCCAGCTCCGGCCCGCTCAGCTCGGACGGCCGCCCCTCCGGCCAGAGCAGGATCCACGAGCCCCACATGCGCGAGTCGCTGTGCAAAGGCGCGGAGGCCGAGGCGAAGACGTACGGGAAGGCCAGGGCCGTGCCCGGGAAGCGGCCGGCCAGCTCCTGCGCGGTCGGCACCCAGACCAGCCGCCCCTGCCGCACGGCCGCGGCCACGGGCGCCCCGGCGTCCAGCCTGACGGTGGTCCACGGCTTGACGAGCTGCGTGGGCAGCCCGATCTCCGCCTCCATCACCAGGACCTGCGGGGAGCCCGTCAGCAGGTACAGCGCGCCGATGTGCGCGCCGGTGTCACGGGCGGCCTGGGCGAGCTCCTCGTCCAGCGCCGAGATGTACGGCAGGGTCCCCTCGTCGGCGTGGCCCCCCACGGACTACCTCGCTCCGCCCCGCGCTGACGTCGGCGCCGTGTCCCGTTGATCGCCCATAGGACAACTGTAGATATCCGTATTGGGGGTGAAGGTCACCGTTGCTGGATTCTGGCGAAGTGGTGGGAGGAATATGAGCTTTGCGACGGCCGGATGCGGGCGGCGGTGCCGCTGAGGCAGATGGCCGGATTGTGACAAAGCGGCGGGGTTCTCGGTCCGTTGATCGCTGTCTACACTCCGGTTCGGATGCCAAGCCGCCCCGCCGTCGGGGAGGGGAGGCGTCCAGCTCGTCACCCACCGGGGAGGGTCATTGATCTCTCCGGCATGCGCGCGTGGGGGTGACATGACGTCTTCGGCCGGGCTGGCGGGTTCGTGCAGCTCAGCGGCCAGGAGGTCTTGTGTTGTCCCGTTCGTTCTCATCCCGTTTACGCCGGTTGACATCGGTAGCCGTCGGGCTCGGTGTCGTGATGGCCCTGAGCCCGGCCGTGGCGAGGGCCACGCCGACCCCGCCCGCGAAATGGCGGTCCGTGCCGCTCACCGGCGCCGAGGTGGTCGAGGGCGCCAAGTCCCCCACAGGCAAGCTCGCCAAGAGCGACGCGGCGCTGCTGAAGGTCACCTCGCCGGCGCCCGTCAACATCATGGTCAAACTGGACTACGACTCCCTGGCCGCCTACCAGGGCGGGCTGACCGGGCTCCCGGCCACCAGCCCCGCCGTCACCGGCAAGTCCCTCGACACCAGAAGCGCCGAGGCCAAGAAGTACGGCACCCACATCCAGGACGTCGAGAACGCCTTCCTGGGCGAGCTGGCCAAGAAGGTCCCCGGAGCCGTCGTCGGCCAGCGCGTCCGGACCGTCTACGGCGGCATCGCGCTGCGCGTCCCGGGTGACAAGGTGGCCGACGTGCTGCGGCTGCCCGGCGCGGTCGCCGTCCAGGAGGACAAGCCGCAGCAGCTGCTGACCGACTCCAGCCCCGCGTTCATCGGCGCCGACACGATCTACGGCAAGCTCGGCGGCAGCTCCTCCTCGGGCAAGGGCGTGATCGTCGGCGTGCTCGACACCGGCGCCTGGCCCGAGCACCCCTCCTTCGCCGCCGCTCCCGGCCTGCCCGCCCCCGGGCCCACCAAGGACGGCACGCCCCGCGTGTGCAACTTCGGCGACAACCCGCTGACCCCGGCCAGCGACCCGTTCGCCTGCAACAACAAGCTGATCGGCGGGCAGCCGTTCATGGAGACCTACAACGCCGTCTACGGCGGCGAGGTCTACGGCGACAGCGCCCGCGACTCCAACGGCCACGGCACCCACACCGCCGGCACCTCCGCCGGCGGCCCGGTCGCCGACGCCAACCCGCTGGGCATCAGCCGCGGCCCCATCCACGGGATCGCCCCGGCCGCCGAGGTCTCGGTCTACAAGGTGTGCGGCGCGCAGGGCTGCTTCCCGTCCGACTCGGCGCAGGCCGTGGCGCGGGCCGTCCTGGACGGCGTACGCGTGATCAACTTCTCCGTCTCCGGCGGCAGCGACCCCTACAGCGACCCGGTCGAGCTGGCCTTCCTCGACGCCTACGCCGCCGGCGTGCTGGTCTCGGCCTCGGCCGGCAACTCCGGGCCCGGCGCTGGCACCACCGACCACCGCGGCCCCTGGGTGACCACCGTGGCCGCCTCCTCGCAGTCCCGGACCTACCAGTCCACGGTCACGCTGTCCGGCGGCGGCGCCACGGCGACGATCAAGGGCGCCTCCATCACCGCGGGCCTGGCCTCGCCGCTGCCCGTCGTCCTGGCCTCGGCGCCGCCGTACTCGCGCGCCGCGTGCGACGTCCCGGCGCCTCCCGGGATCTTCACCGGGAAGATCGTCGCCTGTGAGCGCACCCCCAACCGCGTGCTGAAGAGCTTCAACGTCCGGCAGGGCGGCGCGGCCGGGATGATCCTCTACAACACCGTCCCGTTCGACGTCTTCACCGACGCCCACTGGCTGCCGTCCGTGCACGTCGACAAGCCCGAGGCCGACACTCTGCTGGCCTTCCTCGCCGCCCACCCCGGCGCCACCGCCTCCTTCACGCAGGGCGCCAAGTCCACCTGGCAGGGCGACGCGATGGCGCACTTCTCCTCGCGCGGCCCCGGCGGCGACTTCCTCAAGCCGGACGTCACCGCACCCGGCCAGCACATCCTGGCGGGCATGACGCCGACCCCCGAGTCGCCGCTGGAAGGCCCGCCCGGCAACCTCTACCAGGTCATCTCCGGCACCTCGATGTCGGCGCCGCATGTGACGGGCTCGGCCGCGCTGGTCTTCGCCCTGCACCCCACCTGGACGCCCGGCCAGGTCAAGTCGGCCCTGGAGACCACGGCCAAGACCGCGGTCACCAAGCAGGACAGGACCACCCAGGCCGACCCGTTCGACATGGGCGGCGGGCGCATCGACCTGACCAAGGCCGGTGACCCCGGACTGACCCTGGACCAGGACGCCGCCGGCTTCGTCGCCTCGGCCACCGACCCGCTCAACCGGATCGACCTCAACCTGCCCTCGGTGAACGCGCCCACCATGCCCGGCGTCATCACCGCCAAGCGCACCGTCACCAACACCACCGGCTCGTCGCTCACCTTCACCGCCTCCGGCACGACCGTGAACGGGGCCAGTGTCACCGTGCTGCCGCCGGTGTTCACCGTCGCGGCCGGCAAGAGCGTCAAGCTGAGCATCGTCATCACCGCGCCGGAACTGCCCGAGGGCCAGTACTTCGGCCAGGTCGACCTGAAGCAGGCCGGCGGCTCCCGCGCGCTGCACCTGCCGGTGGCCTTCTACCGCAAGCAGGGCTCGGTGCCGGTCGACCAGACCTGCGCCCCGGACACGATCGCCAGGAACACCGGCGAGTCCACCTGCACGGTCACCGTACGCAACACCACCTTCGAGGACGCCGAGGTCACCGCGCTCAGCACCCTCGACGCCCGCCTGCGCCTGAACAGCGTCACGGGCGCGACCAAGGTCGGCACCCAGATCGCCACCACCAAGGCGACGCTGGCCGCCACCCAGCCCGCCCGCCCGGCGATCGCGCCCGGCGCCGGACCGGCCGGCTACATCCCGCTGGACGCCTTCGGCGTCACGCCCACCCCGATCGGCGACGAGCAGGCGCTCAACTTCACCGTGCCCGCCTTCCAGTTCGCCGGACGCGCCTACACCAGGCTCGGCGTGACCTCCGACGGCTACAGCGTCGCGGGCGGGGCCACCGGGGGCGACGTCTCACCGACGCCGCAGACGCTGCCCGACCCGGCTCGGCCCAACGGCGTGCTCGCCCCCTACTGGACCGACCTCGACGGCACCGCCGCGCCGGGCGTCCTGGCCACGATCCTCACCGACGGGGTCAACGACTGGCTGGTGGTGGAGTGGCGGCTGAACCTCTACGGCACCACCGACCTGAAGGTGTTCCAGCAGTGGATCGGCCTCAACGGCGTGGAGGACATCAGCTACGCCTATGACCCGGGCAACCTGCCCGGCGCGCCGCCCGCCGTCTACGGCCTGACGGTCGGCGCCGAGAACGCCGAGGGCACCGCGGGCGCCCAGATCTCCGGGCCGCCCACCCAGGACCTGGTCGTCAGCAGCACGCCGGGGGCGCCCGGCGGCAGCCTGACGTACTCGATGAAGGTCAAGGGGGTCAGCGCGGGGGTCGGCAGGATCACGACCGCCACCTCGACCCCGCAGGTGAAGGGCATCACCGTCGAAGTGGACAAGATCACCGTCCAGTGATCCGCCGGTGGCCGCGGGTGGCGTAGGTCATCCGCGGCCACAGGGGGGCTTACCGCGGGACGGCCGCGGTGGTCCAGGTCGGCGCCAAGTCGTTCCCAGGTCGTCGCCAAGGGCGTTCGCCGAGTATCGAAGACACCACCCGATCTCGGACGACTCTGACAGGAGACGGACATGTCGTCATCCACCACCGCGGTCCCCGCCGGCCGGGCGCTCAACTCGGCGCTGCTCGGCGGGGTCGGCGTACTGCTCGCCATGGACGTGATCGGCGCCCTCATGGCGGTGGCCGCCGGGCTGAACCCGACGTTCCTGGACGCCCTCGGCCCCCAGGCGCGGTTGTCCGCGCCGATCCCGATGATGGTCGCGCAGGTCGTGCTGGCTGTGGGGGCGACCCGGAGCCGCCGTGGCGTCGCGGTCCCGTCCGCCGTGCTGCTGGCGGTCGCGGGGGTGCTGGCCTTCGTGTCGGGGTTCTACGACGGCGGGTACGCCGCCGAGCTCACGGCCGGGCAGCGGATCTACCAGATCGCCCTGGTCTCGGCGCACCTCGCGGTGGCCGTCATGGCGGCGCCCAGGCTCGCCGGACTGCTCCGCCGGCCCGCGCGCGCCTCACGACACTCCTAGTGGGCCGCCTCGTACTTCTCGACCACGGAGGCCGCGATCCGGCCGCGCTCGCTGACCGGCAGACCATTGGACTTGGCCCACTGCCGGATCTCCGAAGACTTCTCCCGGCTCAACGCGCGGCTGCCGCCGACGGCCGCCCGGCGCCCGCGCCCACCGCGATCCACGCGAACAGGACGCGCCTTCACGATGAAGGGCGCCAGTGCTTTCCGCAGCGAGTCCGCCTTCTCCTCATGAAGGTCAATCTCGTAGCTGCTGCCATCGAGTGCAAAGACGACGGTCTCATGAGCCTCCCCACCGTCTACATCGTCGATGAGAATCTCTTGAATCTGCTTAGCCATGGTGGCACTCCATGTTCGATACGGTTGTTGCGTACTGTAGCGCTCTTCAGTAGCGTGCGGGCAACTTACCTCGGCCCGGCGCCGGTGAACGAGGAGAACTCGCCGGGCGCACCGACTGTCAAAGGCATTTCAAACGCGGCCCGCACCGCGTGTGCCCGGGCTGTCACGGAGGCCGCCTTGCGTTTCTCACCTGGGAATGACCATGTCACGTTCCTGGTCGCGGCACGGGCGGACGGGCAGGGTGCGCGGCGGGCCACCGGGCGTGCGCACGCGGACGGGGGAGGGGCGGGAAGGCGGACGCCGCGGCGGCGCACATCTTATCGAAGATGAATTCAAAGGTGTGCTTCAATGTGTGCGCGCGGGTCCCGGGTGCGCGCCGCCGTCGCTTCCCCGCGGCGGCACACGGTTTTCCGGCGCCGCGGCAGCGGTGGTCCGGCCGGGCCCTATGGCGTCAACTCCGGGCGGGCCGCAGAAGTGCAAGTGCGAATGGGACGGGCCCCGCCGCGTTCTGTCCCTTTATTTCCGGCGGATTTATCGGCGGCGGCGGCCGAACCACTCCGGCGACCCGCCGGGAGTTCCTGGCGGGACCGACCGGGTCCCGCGACAATGAGCCGATGGACTACCTCGACGCGGCGGACCCGCTGGCGGTGCGCGCGGCGGAGGCCGTGCGGCTCGGCGACCTCGACGGCGTACGGCGTCTGCTGGCCGGGCATCCCGAGCTGGCCCGCGTACGGCTGGGCGAGGCGGGCGGGGTGTCCCGCACCCTGCTGCACGTCCTCACCGACTGGCCCGGTCATGTGCCGAGCGGTCCGGCGCTCGTACGCGAGATGGTGGCGGCCGGGGCCGAGGTGGACGCCCGCTTCGCCGGCCCGCACGCCGAGACGCCGCTGATGTGGGCCGCGAGCTGCGACGACGTCCCCGTGCTCGACGCCCTGCTGGACGCCGGAGCCGACGTCGAGGCCACCGGCGCGGTGATCGGCGGCGGCACGGCGCTGTCGGACGCGTGCGCGTTCGCCCAATGGCACGCCGCCCGCCGCCTCGTCGAGCGCGGCGCGTCCGCCGAACTGTGGGAGGCCGCCGCCCTCGGGCTGATGGACCGGGTCGCGGCGGCGTTCGCGGCCGGGACGCCGTCACGCGCGGAGGTGACGCAGGGGTTGTGGGCGGCCTGCCACGGCGGGCAGCCGGAGGCCGCCGCGTTCCTCCTGGAGCGCGGCGGCGACCTCACCTGGGTGGGCTACGACGATCTCACCCCGCTGGACGCCGCCCGCCGCGCCGGAGCCGACGAGTTGGCATCCTGGCTCACGTCCCGCGGCGCCGAACCCGGCCCCCGCCACCCCGCCGGCTGATTTCGCGCGGGCCCCCGCGCCGCGCCCCAGTCCGGTTCACGGTCTCCAGTGGGGTGCCCGAGTGACGGCCTAGGCGTCGTCGGCGGCGGTTTCGGTGGCGCGGGTGAGGAGGGCGCGGCGTTCCGGGGCGCTGTGGGCGACGGCGGCGGCCTGGCGGAACAGGGCCGCCGCGCGGGCCCGGTCGCCGTCACGGGCGACGAGGTCGGCCTCGGCGGCCAGGGCCAGCGGATGGCCGTCGAGCTCGGCGCGGGAGCGCTCCAGCAGCGCGAGCCCGGCCCGCGGCCCGTGGGCGTACCCGTGCGCGACCGCTCGGTTCAGCTCCACCACCGGTGTGGGGTGGAGCCGGGCCAGCTCGTCGTAGCAGCGGGCGATCCGCGACCAGTCCGTGCCGGGCAGCGAGGACGCCGTGGCGTGGCAGGCGGCGATGCGGGCCTGGAGCCCGTACGGGCCGTCGCCCTCGATCGCGGCCAGCAGGGCGAGCCCTTCGCCGATCGCGGCCCGGTCCCAGCGGGAGCGGTCCTGCCGGTCGAGGGGGACCAGGTCGCCGGCGGCGTCGCGGCGGGCGTCCCGGCGGGAGTGCTGCAGGAGGAACAGCGCCAGCAGCGCCGTCACCTCCTCCTGCTCCGGCATGAGCCGCCGGAGCAGCCGCGCCAGCCGGATCGCCTCCTCGGCGAACGCGGGCTCGCCGCCGGCGTCGTACCCCTGCGTGAACAGCACGTAGAGCACGGCCAGCACCCCCGGCAGCCGCTCGGCCAGCGCCGGCCCCCGCGGCACCCGGTACGGGATGCCCGCCTCGGCGATCTTCCGCTTGGCCCTGGTCAGCCGCCGGGTCATCGCCGACTCGGTGACCAGGAAGGCGCGAGCGAGGTCGGCGGCCGGCACCCCGCAGATCGTCCGCAGGGTCAGCGCCACCCGCGACTCCAGCGCCAGCGCCGGATGGCAGCACGTGAAGACGAGCCGCAGCCGGTCGTCCACGACCTCCTCCTCCCGCCCGTCGCCGGGCCCGTCCTGGACGGTCAGGGCGAGCGCCGCCAGCTCGGCCAGCTTGCGGCGCTCCACCGAGACGCGGCGCAGCGCGTCGACGGCGCGGTTGCGCGCCACCGTCATGAGCCAGCCGCCCGGGTTGGACGGCACCCCTTCCTGCGGCCACCGCCGCACGGCCAGCGCCAGCGCCTCCTGCGCGCAGTCCTCGGCCAGCGTCCAGTCGCCGGTGACCCGGATCAGGGCGGCGACGATCCGCGGGTACGCCTCCGCCGCCGCCTCCTCCAGGTGTCGCCTCACTGCTCGAAATCGGCGAACGGCCGCAGCTCCAGCCGTCCGTGCCTGGCCATCGGGTGGGTGCGGGCGACCTCGACGGCCTCGTCCAGGTCGGCGCATTCGAGCAGGTCGAAGCCCACGATCACCTCTTTGGTCTCGGCGAACGGCCCGTCGGACAGGACCAGCTCGCCGCGCCGCACGCGCACGGTGGTCGCGGCCGACTGCGGCGCCAGCACCGCGCCGCGCACCCGCCGCCCGCGGGCGTCGTTCTCGGCCACCCACGCCTCGACGTCGGGCAGGTTCTCCTGGTCGGTGTCGGGCTCGGTGTCGGTGCAGACGAACATCATGTACTTCATCTCGCGCTCCTCGGTCGGACGGCGTTTCACCATGGTGACGAACGGGACCGA
The DNA here is from genome assembly GCF_040675375.1 of Nonomuraea sp. NPDC049607. Lineage (NCBI taxonomy): Bacteria > Bacillati > Actinomycetota > Actinomycetes > Streptosporangiales > Streptosporangiaceae > Nonomuraea > Nonomuraea sp. NPDC049607. The sequence continues at coordinate 9,699 of NZ_JBFAOV010000047.1, read as the reverse complement.
CGAAACCGGACAACGTCCCGGGAAATTCTTTCCGGGCGGCGGGAGAAGCGTCAGGCGGACATGACGCGGCGCGCGTCCAGGAAAGCGGGACGGGGGTGGCTGCGCAGGTCCAGGGTCAGCAGCGAGCCGAGCGCGGTCTGCTCCAGGACGACCTCGTCGCAGAGCTGCTGGATGACCCACAGGCCGTACCCGTGGGAGGCGGTCGGGTCGAGGCGGGCCGCGGCCAGGTGCTCGTGGGTGAGCCGGCCGGCGAGGTCGAGGACCTCGACGATCACGCCGTCGGCGCCGGCGCGGGAGGTCACCATGCCCGTGCTGCCGCCGTGGTCCAGCACGTTGGTGACGGCCTCGTTGACCGCCACCACCAGGTCCTCGAGCCGGTCGCCGGACAGTCCGCAGTGGCGGCCGTGCGCGCGGATCAGATCCCTGATGAGGGCAAGGTCAGTGCTGATGGGGCACTGCAACTCGAACTGAAGGGTCATGATCGTCTCGTGTACGGGGTCGGGTGGGGTGGCGGGCCTTCCTCCAGCTTTCCCGTCGGCGGTCACTCAAACGTGTACCGTCGCGGTTCGCAAGTCGGCGGCATGACGGACGCCGGACCGGGTAGCGCCATAAGTGCAGAATCTTCCGGCACGCCCACGGTCCCGAGACGAACCCGGAGGCTGACGAATGCGGCATGGCGACGGCGACCAGAGCACGGGCATCGACCTTCGCAAGGGGAACGGGCAGATCACGGGAAGCGGGGGCGGCTTGGGCAGGGCCGCGCTGTGGCCGGCCTCGGTGCTGACCGCGGCGGTGACCGCCGACCTGCTGCGACGCCGGTTCGCACCGGCCCGGCTGCGGCTGGCGGAGGCCGCGCACGGGCTGCTCGAACGTACGGGCGTGCGCCCCGCCAGGCCGCGCCTCACCGACCGGGAGCGGCTGGACCGGCAACTCCTGACCTGGCGACAGGCCCATCCGGAGACCTCATGGCCCGGCGGCCGCATGGGCCCGGCCGGCACCGGCGGCGGCTGACCCGGCGGCCCGGGTCATCCCGGCCCCCCGGGGGCGGCCGCGGTGCGGCGGGCGGTCTCGGCGATTGCCTAAAGCGCGTCCAGGTGCCCGGCCAGCGCACGCCGCCCCTCCTGCGTCAGGGAAGAGCTACGTGCGGGGGCGCTTGCCGACGTACCCCTTGCGCACGGCCCCCGGAGCCGCCACCACCGGCTTCGGCTTCCAGGCGACCCGCCCGGACGGCGACACCGCGCTCCCGTCCGGGTACACCTGCGCCTGAGCTGCGGCTACGCCTGGCCCGCGTGCAGGTGGGAGCGCTCGCCGTCGTGGTCGAAGATGGTGAGGAGCTCCACCGGCCCCTCGTGGGCGCCGATGGCGTGCGGGGTCATGGTCGAGAACTCGGCCGCGTCGCCCGCCGGCACCAGGACGGTCCGCTCGCCCAGCAGCAGGCGGGCCGTCCCGGACAGGACGGTGAACCACTCGCGCCCAGGATGCACCTGGAGGTCGAGCGGACGGTCGGGGGTGATGCGCATCTTGGCGACCGTGACACCGTGCAGCGAACGCTCCCGGGACAGCAGCCACACGGTCATCCCCGGATGGTCGCAGGGGAGCGGCCGGATCACCACGTCCTCGTCCTCGGTGGACTCGACGAGCTGGTCGAGCGTCGTGCCGAGGGCCCGCGCGATGGGGACGAGCTGGTCGAGGGCGATCCGGCGGTGGCCGGTCTCGATGCGGCTCAGGTTGGACGGGCTCAGCCGGCACCGCGCGGCCAGGGCGTCGAGGGACCAGCCGCGGGCCAGCCGCAGGCCGCGGATGCGCCGGCGGACCACGGCGTCCAGGTCGACTTCTTGCGTCATGAGCAAGAGTGTATGTCTCACGCGCAGGAGAGCCTTACGGTGAAGGCATGCAAGGACACTCCCACCACGGACACCATCACCACGGCTCTCCTCACCACGGCTCTTCTCACCACGGCTCTCCTCACCACGGTGACGAGTCCCGGCTGGCGGACCTGCTCGACCTGGACGCCGACGTGCTCGGGACGTACCTGGACGAGCTGACCGCCTGGATCGCCGAACAGGCCGTACGGACCCCGCGGACGGTCGCCGACCTGGGCGCCGGAACCGGCACCGGCACGCTGGCCCTCGCCCGCCGGTTCCCCGACGCCGAGATCGTCGCGGTCGACCAGTCGCCGGTGATGCTCGACCGGCTGCGCTCGGCGGCGCTCGGCCAGGGGCTGGGGGAGCGGGTGCGCGTCGTCCGGGCCGACCTGGACGAGGCCCTGCCCCCGATCGGTGCGGCCGACCTGGTGTGGGCGGCCGCGTCGCTGCACCACGTCAAGGACCCGGCGCGGCTGCTCGGCGAGATCCACGCCGCGCTGGACCCCGGCGGGACGCTGGCGGTCGTCGAGATGGACGGCATGCCGCGCTTCCTGCCCGACGAGGCCGGGGCGGCGCTGGAGGCGCGCTGCCGGGCGGCGGTGGCGGCCACGGGCCCGGACCCGTACCCCGACTGGGGGCCGTTCCTGGAGGAGGCCGGGTTCGAGGTGGCCGCGCGGCGTGACTTCCCGATCGAGGTGAGGCCGGCGCCGCCGAACGCCGTCCGCTACGCGCAGGCCGTGCTGGGCGGTTACCGGTCGCGGCTCGACGGGGAGCTGGCCGCCGCCGACCTCGCGGCCCTCGACCGGCTGCTCTCCGCCGACTCCCCGGAGTCCCTCGGGCGCCGCGACCTCGTCGTACGCGGCACCCGGACCGCCTGGGCCGCCCGCCGCCCCTGACCCACCGCCCACCTGGCCCGCGGGCCCTGATCCGGCGGCCGCCCATCTGAGCCGCCGCCCCGCCCGAATGAGGGTGAGGTGCCCAGGTCCTGCCCGTCAGGCCGATACGTTGGGGTGCGTGACGACTGTTCCGTTTGGCACCCCCCAGGTCGTTCGTTCGGGGGCGTCCAGGCTCGCCTGGCTGGACGCCCTGCGCGGCATCGGCGCGCTCGCCGTCGTCGGCGAACACCTGACGACCTGGGCGATGCCCTGGCTGCGCCCGACCTTCTTCAACCTGGGCGTGTACGGCGTCCTGGTGTTCTTCCTGGTCAGCGGCTACATCATCCCGTCGTCACTGGAACGGCACGGCGACGTGCGCGCCTTCTGGATCGGCCGCGCCTTCCGCCTCTACCCGCTCTACCTCGCCGTCATCGCCGTGGTCCTGGCCCTGTCCTGGTGGATCCCGGTACGCGCGGAAGTGCCCAGGGACGCCTCCTCGGCCGCGGCGCACGCCACGATGCTGCTGGACGTCGTCGGCGTCGCCGGGGTCATGAACACGATGTGGACGCTCTCCTACGAGATGGTCTTCTACCTGATGGTCACCGCCCTGTTCGTGACCGGCGTACGCGACCGGCGCGGCCTGGTCGCCGTCGCCTTCGGCGTGACCGCGGTCGTGGCCGGCCTGGCACTGAGCGCGGCGCCGCTGACCGGCGGCTGGCTGGCGTGGGTGTCGTTCGCGGTGTTCGCCGCCGGGCTGGCCTGTCTCCTCTCCGGACGGCTGCGCAACACGGCGGCGTGCGCGCTCGGCGTCATGGCCCTGGTCCTGCTCCTGCTGAGCAGCCGCGTCCCCTGGTTCGGGGCGGCGATCCTCGCGGTCATGTTCACCGGCACGGCGATCCGCCGCTGGGAGGGCGGCCAGGGCTCCCTGTGGCCGGTGGCCCTGGCCGGGTCGCTGGTGACGGTCGCCCCCTTCTGGGCGCTCAGCGCCGGATGGTGGTGGGTGCAGCCGGACGTGTGGGGCACGACCGTCGCCCTGGCGGGGCTCACGTTCGCGGCCGGTCTGGCCTGGCGGGGCCGCCGGGTGCCCGCCGTGCTCACCTGGCTCGGGCTGATGAGCTACTCCCTCTACCTGGTGCACCTGCCGGTGCTCATCGTGCTGATGGAGGTGGCGGGGGAGATGCGCTGGTCGCCGCTCCCCCTCCAGATCGGCGTCAGCGTGCTCTTCCTGGCCGTCGTGCTGCCGGGCAGCCGGCTGACCTACCGCTTCCTCGAACGCCCGATGCAGCGGCTCGGCCGCCGCCTGACCGCCTAATGGGCCCTACCGGCGCGGGTCCAGGACGAGCTTGCCGGTCGTACGCCGCTCCCGCAGCTCCGCGTGCACCTGCCGCACCTCCGACATCGGACGGTCCCCGCCGGAGACCACCCGCAGCTCGCCCGCGGTCACCCGCGCCGCCAGCTCCGCGTACGCCCCGGCCAGGACGTCGAACCGGTCGAAGGCGTTGAGCAGCCAGAAGCCGCTGACGGTCGCCGAGCGGGGCTGGAGGGCGCGCGGCGAGACCGGCTGAGGCTCGACGCCGCCCGCCATCCCGTAGAAGGCGAGCCGGCCGAACGGCGCCAGCGCCGCCAGGCTCTGGTCGGTGACCCGGCCGCCGGTCATCTCCAGGACCACGTCCACGGGCTCGCCGCCGTTGGCCGCGCGCAGCTCCGCGGTGAGGTCGTCGGCGGCCGGATCGACGGCGGCGTCCGCGCCCAGCGACAGGGCCAGCTCCCGCTTGGCGGGCGTGCTCGCCGTGGCGATCACCCGGCCGGCCCCCGCCGCCTTGGCGAGCTGCACCGCCAGCGAGCCGACGCCGCCCGCCGCCGCGTGCACGACCACGCTCTCCCCGGCCTGGACGCGACCGGTGTGACGGACCAGCCACCACGCGGTCAGCCCCTGGGCCAGCAGGGCCACCGCCGCGACGTCGTCGAGATCCTCAGGCACCGTGAAGGCGCTCGCCTCCGGGATCGCCGCCCTCTCGGCGTACCCGCCCCGCTGCACCAGGGCGGCCAGGCGGCGGCCGTCGGCGGTCCTGCCGACGACCTCGCCACCCGGGATCACCGGCAGCGTGGTCGCGGCCAGGTAGGCGTTCTCGCGCATCAGCGTGTCGGCGAAGTTCACGCCGCAGCGCGAGACGTCCACGACGACCTGGCCCGGGCCGGGCCGCGGCTCCTCCACCTCACGGACGCGCACGACCTCGGGACCGCCGAACTCGGTGATCTGCACGGCTCGCATGACAACTCCTATGGCATCTGGTTCCAATTGGTACTCGGTACCATAAGGGACGGAGTCCAGAAGCGCTAGACTGGGCGCGTGACCCAGCCCTCCCTGCGCGCCCGCAAGCGACAGCGAGCCCGTGACGAGATCATCGAGGCCGCCTACCGGCTCTTCGCCGAGCGCGGCTACGACGAGGTGACGGTCGCCGACATCGCCGAGCGCGCCGAGGTGGGCCGCACCACGTTCTTCCGCTACTTCGGCGACAAGCAGGAGGTCGTCTTCGCGGGGGAGCAGGACTGGCTCGACGACCTGGCCGCCCACCACCGCAACCTGCGCGGCGACGGCCCGCCCGGCCTGTCCGAGGCGCTCGCCCAGGTGCGCGAGCTGACCCTCGCCCTGTGCGCCAGGGCCACCCTCGATCCCGGCCGCCACGTCCTGCGCGAACGGCTGATCGCCGACCACCCCGAGCTCGGCGACCGTACGGCGCGCAAGCAGCGCCGCTTCGCCGAGACGATGGCCGAGATCCTGCGCGAGCACGGCGCCTCCGCCGAGACGGCGGCCCTGGCCCCGCAGCTCGCGCTGGCCTGCTACACCGCCGGCCGCGCGGTCGCCGGCGACGACCCGGCGGCGCTGACCCCGAGCGTGGCCGCGGCCTTCGACCGCCTCGGCCTCCTCCCACCCACCGCCTGACCTGCCGCCTGAGCCCGCACCCCTGACCCGGCCCCCGACCCTGGCGCCAGGCCCCGTTCAGAGCCCCGCTCAGTGCACGTGCACGCCGATCAGGCAGGTGTCGTCGTCGGTGTCGGAGTTGCAGTGGGTGAGCAGGTCGTCGAGCCGGTGGTCGAGGGTCGAGGCCGTACGCGAGGCGACGGCCAGCAGCCGGTCCTGGGCGTGGCGCAGGTTGTGGTCGCGTCGCTCGATCAGGCCGTCGGTGTAGAGCAGCAGCGTGTCGTCGGCCTCCAGCTGGAGCCGCCCCTCCTCGTAGGCGGCGTCGGCGAACGCGCCCAGCAGCGGGCCCTTGACCATCGGCAGCTCGGTGCCCCGCGAACCGCGCAGCAGGATCGGCGGCAGGTGCCCGGCCCGGCCCCAGCGCAGGACGCGGGTGGCGGGGTCGTACAGGCCGCAGATCGCGGTCGCGGTCATGCGGTCGGCGAGGTGGCGGGCGACCAGGTTGAGCCAGCTCAGCAGCCGGGCCGGGCCCGCGCCGGTGGTGGCCAGGCCGCGCAGGGCGTTGCGCAGCACCACCATCCCCGTGGCGGCCTCGACGCCGTGCCCTGCCACGTCGCCCACCGACAGCAGGATGCACCCGGACGGCAGGACGACCGCGTCGTACCAGTCGCCGCCGACCAGGTCCTCCTTCTGCGCCGGACGGTAGCGCACCGCGATGCGCAGCCCGAAGGAGTCCATGCGGCCGTGCGAGGGCGGCATGATGGCGTGCTGGAGCTGCAGGGCCAGCCGGTTGCGGGCGGCGGACTGGCGTTCGGTGCGGGCCAGCCTGTCGCGGGTCACGGCCAGCGCGACCTCCGTCCAGTGTTGCGGCGAGACGTCCTGGTAGGCCCCCCGCAGCGCCGTCAGCCGGCCGTCCGGGGCGAACACCGGCTCGGCCACCACGCGCAGATGCCGGGCCACCCCGTCGGGGCGTTCGAGCCGGAACGCCGTCGCGGCCGGACGCCGGTGATGCAGCACCGTGCGCAGGAAGAGGCCCACGGCCACCTCGTCGTCGCGGTGCACGTGATCGCGCAGGCGTTCCAGCGGGACCGGCCGGGCGTCCGGCGGCAGGCCGTACAGGGAGAACATCTGGGCGTTCCACATGATCTCGCCGGTGAGGGCGTTCTCCTCGAAGCCGCCGATGCGGCCCAGGCGCTGGGCGTGCTCCAGCAGGCGCGCCTGGTCGTGGTCGCGCCGGACGAGCAGCACGCTCGCGCCGTGGCGGGTGATGCTCACCTCGGCCGTGGAGGTCGCGGTGAAGGGCACGTCGGCGGCGCGGAACGGCTCGCCGGTGGCGTGCACGTGCTCGATCCGGGCCAGCAGCTCCCCGGCCGCGAACGGGTACGCCTCCAGCAGCAACCCGCCCGCCCGCACCGCCGACGGCTCGTTGGCGTGATGGACGCGGAAGTCGGCGACGTGGCCCTGCGGGTCGAGCTGCGGCAGGAGGACGAGCGCCGGGTCGGACAGGGAGTCGGCCAGGGCGGCCAGCTCGGCCAGCTCGGCCCCGGCGCGCACCGTCGGGCCGGGGGAGTTGAGGGTGAGGGCGCACAGGTCGGCCAGCGCCTCGATCTGGCGTTCCATCCTGGGCGTGGCCTGCGGAGGATCGTCCGGCCAGCAGATCTCCAGGACGCCGAGCACCCGCCCGCCCAGCCGGGCCACGGCGGTGACGCGGCCGCCGGTGAGCTGGTGGCGGCCGATCGACGCCGGCCCCGGCGTGGTGTGCCACAGCGTGCGGCGCTCGACCAGCGTGCTGGTGGCGGGCGTGATCAGCCCCGGCGGGACCTGCCGCCAGAGGCCGGCCTCCTCGGCGCTGAAACCGGCCTGCCCGGCCAGCGTGAGCGAGCTGTCCGGCCCGGCCGCCCACACCGCGACCGCCGTCGCGCCGATCGGCAGCAGGGCCGTCTCCAGCACGGCGTGGGCCGCCGCCTGCGCGTCCGTGGCGCCCAGCGCGGCGCTCTCGGCCGTCCGCAGCCGCACGGCCGCCCCCGCCTGCCCGGCGGGCGGCTCCGGAGCGCCGTCGAGCTCGTCGGCGCCGGTCAGCGAGACGTCGGCGATGGGGTCGCCGGCGGCCCGGTTGACGACGTCGGCCGCCAGCTCGGCCGGCGACCGCCCGGTCCGGGCCGCGAGCGTGGCGAGTTGGTCGGCGGCCTGCGCCGGGGCGCAGCGCAGGCGCTCGACCAGGATGCCCTTCGCCAGCTCGACCAGCGCGCGGTCGTCGGCCGCGCGGCGGACCTCGTGCAGCTCGGCGCGCAGGCGTTCGACGGTCGCGGCCAGCCTGGCCAGGCCCGTCTCCTCGGCTGAACTCCCCATGGCGCGACTCCTCACCGGGTCAGGCCGGATCCATCCAGTGCTGGATGCGTTCGATCAGTTGGTCGGGGTCGACCGGTTTGGTCACGTAGTCGCTGGCCCCGGCCGCCAGCGACTTCTCCTGATCGCCCGGCATGGCCTTGGCCGTGACCGCGATGATCGGCAGGTCGGCGTAGCCGGGCATCCCGCGGATCGTCTCGATCGCCGTGTAGCCATCCATCTCGGGCATCATCACGTCCATCAGGATCAGGTCCGTCTCCGGGTGGGCGACGAGCGTGTCGATGCCCTTGCGGCCGTTGTCGGCGTGCAGCACGTCGATGCCGTGGATCTCCAGCATGCTGGTCAGGGCGAACAGGTTGCGCGCGTCGTCGTCCACCACCAGGACCGTGCGCCCGGACAGCGTGTCGTCGATCTCCCGGCCCGACGCCGCCCCCACCGACCTGGACCTGGCCAGGGGCAGCACGTCGCCGGGCTGGTCGGCGGTCAGGTGCAGGGCGATGCGCTCGCGCAGCTCGTCGAGGCTGGACAGCAGCTCCAGCGGCCGGTCGCCGATCCGCGCCTCCTGCAACGGGCTGGAGCGCCAGTTGTTGTACGCCAGCACCGGCACGCCGTGCAGCCCAGGATCGCCGTCCATGGCCTCCAGCAGGCTGTAGGCGGCCAGGTCGGGCAGGTCGAGGTCGAGCACGACGCAGTGGCACGGCTCGGCGGCCAGCAGGCTAGCCGCCTCCTCCGCGCCCGCCGCCTCGACCACCTGGACGGTCCCGCCGAGCGGGTCGGGCGACCCGGCCAGGCCGTTCACCACGCTCTCGGCCACCAGTGACAAGAGCCCGTGCGGGCGTCCCTCGATCACCAGCAGCCGCCGCGGCTGACCGGCCACCGGCGGGGCGACGGCCCCGGCGGGCGCGCCGCCCGTCGCGTGCCCCTCGGCGCCGGGCTGGGCGACCGGCAGGTAGAGGGTGAAGACGCTGCCCCGGCCGGGCGTGCTCTGGACGGTGATCGCGCCGCCGAGCAGGTAGGCGATCTCCCGGCTGATGGACAGGCCGAGGCCGGTGCCGCCGTACTTGCGGCTGGTGGTGCCGTCGGCCTGCTGGAACGCGCCGAAGATGGCTTCGAGCTGCTGTTCGGGGATGCCGACGCCGGTGTCCATGACGCGCAGCGCGATGGCGGGGGCGTGGGGGCGTACCGCGGCGGGCAGCTCGCCGTGCGCGGCCGGTTCGATGCGCAGGTCGACGCCTCCGGTCTCGGTGAACTTGACCGCGTTCGACAGCAGGTTGCGCAGCACCTGGCGCAGCCGCGAGTCGTCGGTGAGCAGGTCGGCGGGCACGCCCGGCGCCGTGGTGATCCGGAAGCCGAGGTTCTTCTGCGAGGTCATCGGCCGGAACGTGGCCTCGACGTAGTCGAGCAGCTGCCGCAACGGCACCCATTCGGGATTGACGTCCATCTTGCCCGCCTCGACCTTCGACAGGTCGAGGATGTCGTTGATCAGCTGGAGCAGGTCCGAGCCCGCGGAGTGGATGATCCCGGCGTACTCGACCTGCTTGGGGGTCAGGTTGCGCGTGTGGTTCTGGGCCAGCAGCTGGGCCAGAATGAGCAGCGAGTTGAGCGGGGTGCGCAGCTCGTGGCTCATGTTCGCCAGGAACTCGCTCTTGTACGTCGAGGCCAGCGTGAGCTGGTGGGCGCGGTCCTCCAG